>JAQGHQ010000173.1 GCA_028288765.1 Gemmataceae bacterium
GAAGAGCCACGCCCCGGTCGTGTCGAAGGCCCAGGTCGCGGGAGTGGTTGCGGAGCAAGGGCCGGCGGTGGTCGCCGTGGTCTCCGTCGGCCCGGACGGGAAGCCGATGCCGACGGCCGTGGTGGTCAAGACGCTGACGGCCGGGACCGCGGTCGGCCCGGGGGTCGAGGTGGTGAACCTGCCCGAGGCGATCGGATTCGACGGCCCGGGCGAGTACCTCTTGCTGCTCGCACCGCTCCGCGGGTCGGACAAGTTCATCGTGGTCGGCCCGCAGCCGTCCCCGGGGTACGACCTCGCCGCGGCCGGCAGGCCGACGATTTACCGGTGGTCCGACGCCGTCCGGGCTCAGGCGGAAAAGCTCCTGCCGTGAGCCCCCTCGGGCCGAACCTTCTCGACCGGCCGGCGGTCTGGTAAAAGGATAAGTAAAGTGGGGGCCGGGCCCGATCCGCGGGCCGGAATTTCGGCTTGAACCGGGAATGCCGCCTCCGTACTGTAAAACGTTCCCGGCGACAGGATCTCGCTCGCGTAGCTCAGCTGGTAGAGCAGCGGTTTTGTAAACCGCCGGTCGTGGGTTCAAATCCCTCCGCGAGCTTACCGCGGCCGGGCCGAAGTCCTAAAACTAGGATCGGTCGGGCCGGAAGGCCGGGACCGACACACCGGGCAGGTGGCAGAGTGGTCAATTGCACCAGACTGTAAATCTGGCCTCTTCGGAGTACGGGGGTTCAAATCCCTCCCTGCCCACTGGTTCAAAGAAACGCGGAGCGAGGAGTTCGGAACGCGGAACGAAGAACAGGACGCCAACCGGCCCCCCAGTTTTTAACTCCCCGTTCCCCGCTCCGGGTTCCGCGCTCGCGACGCGGGTGTAGCTCAACGGTAGAGCTCTAGCCTTCCAAGCTAGATGTTGCGGGTTCAAATCCCGTCGCCCGCTCTGGCCGGTGCGGTCGGCCTCTCGTACCACTACCAGAGCCGGATTATCCGGTCGCCTGGGGTGTCGCGAACGATGCTGCTGTAGCTCAGTTGGTAGAGCACCTCCTTGGTAAGGAGGAGGTCATGGGTTCGAGTCCCATCAGCAGCTCTCGGACCTGACCGGACCCCCATCGGCTGTGGCGGAAAGTTGTCAGACACCGCGGGGCGGGACCGCCAGACCGGTCGACCGACCGGCAGGGCAGGCCCCCAGCAAACCACACGGGTCTCACCAGCGAGGAGCGAGGAGCGATGGCAAAGGGGAACTTCGAGCGGACCAAGCCGCACGTCAACGTGGGTACGATTGGGCACATCGACCACGGCAAGACGACCACGACGGCGGCGATCCTGGCCCGGAATGCGTACGTCAACAAGCTCAAGGACGTGAAGACCTACGCCGAGATCGCCAAGGGCGGGATCGTCCGCGACGCGAACAAGACGGTCACGATCGCCGTCTCCCACGTCGAATACGAGAGCAACGACCGGACGTACGCCAACGCCGGCGCCCTGCCGTTCAAGGACCTGCTCGACTACCCGGGTCTGGAGGCGCTCGACTACTCCCAGTCGATCAAGGGCCGGCACTACGCCCACATCGACTGCCCGGGCCACGCCGACTACATCAAGAACATGATCACCGGCGCCGCCCAGATGGACGCCGCCATCCTGGTGGTGGCCGCCGACGACGGCCCGATGCCCCAGACCCGGGAGCACATCCTGCTCGCCAAGCAGGTCGGGGTGCCCAAGGTCGTGGTCTACCTGAACAAGTGCGACAAGGCCGACCCCGAGCTCATCCCGCTCGTCGTGATGGAACTCCGGGACCTGCTGAACAAGTACGAGTTCAAGGGCGACGAGATCCCGATCGTCTACGGCCGGTCCAAGGAGGCGCTCGAGAACCCGACCACCGACAACCCGGGGTCGCTCTCGGTCGACGCCCTGATGTTCGCCCTCGACACCTTCGTCCCGCTCCCGGTGCGGGAAGAAGACAAGCCGTTCCTGATGTCGGTCGAGGACGTGTTCTCGATCAAGGGGCGCGGGACCGTGGCCACCGGCCGGGTCGAGCGGGGGACCGCCAAGGTCGGCGACGAGGTCGAGGTCATCGGCCTGCGGAAGGACAACATCAAGACGGTCATCACCGGGATCGAAATGTTCCAGAAGACCCTGGACAAGGCGATCGCCGGCGACAACGTCGGGGCCCTGCTCCGGGGCATCGACCGCGACGGGATCGAGCGGGGCCAGGTCATCGCCAAGCCGGGCTCGATCACCCCGCACACCAAGTTCGACGCCAACATCTACGTCCTCTCGAAGGACGAGGGCGGGCGGCACACCCCGTTCTTCAGCGGGTACAAGCCGCAGTTCTACTTCCGGACGACCGACGTGACCGGGTCGATCAAGCTGCCGCAGGGCGTGGAAATGTGCATGCCCGGCGACAACGTGAAGGTCGAGGTCGAGTTGATGGAAGGGATGCCGGTCGCCATGGACGAGGGCCTGCGGTTCGCCATCCGCGAGGGCGGCCGGACGGTCGGGTCCGGGGTGGTCACCAAGATCCTCGAAGAGGCCCCCGCCCCGAAGAAGTGACGCGGGGGCGGGCCGGCGGAAGGAAACCCGCCCGCCGCGGCGAGCGGCGGGCGCCACGCCGTCCAGTTGGGGGTGGGACTCGCCCGCCCGCGGCTCTAGGAGCGTAGCTCAACTGGCAGAGCAGTGGTTTCCAAAACCACCGGTTGGGGGTTCGAGTCCCTCCGCTCCTGCTAACGGCCTCGAACCACCAGCCAGATCACCAGTCCGTTGAGCCGCCGGCCCCGACCCGGAAGTTCTTCCGGGTCCGAGGGCCGGTCGGGTCGTCCGGGGCAAGGTCGGGCCACCGACGGGAACAGCGGACCGGAAAGGACGGAGCATGGCCACCGCCGTTGACACCAGTTCGCAGTCCAGGACCCCCACCCCCCCGACGAGCCTCCTAACGGCCAGCCTGGTCGGGGCGGTCTACGTCCTGGCGGCCCTGGCGGTCGTGTTCTACGCCGTCCCCGCCTTGTGGGCGGAGTACGTCGCCAGCCAGATCGGCGGGAACAGGCTTCTGGAGGGGGCCCTCCGGGTCGCCGTCCAGGGCGGGGCCGCGGTGGGGCTCGTGGCCTTCGGCCGGGCGCTCGCCGGGACGAACCCGCCGAAAGGCGTCCGCGGCGGGATCTTCCTGATGATCTCGGCGGCGTTCGCGGTCTTCTTCCTCACCCGGGCGGTCGGGCTGTGGGTCGAGTCCCGGGTGGAGGGGGCGCCAGGCCAGGCGGTCACCGCGGCGGTGGGCCTGGCCCTCCTGTTCGGGGCGTACAGGTTGTTCACCTCGCCCCGCGGCGAGCGGTGGATGATCGGCCTCGAAGAGCAAGGGTGGTTCCACGCCAGCCCGTACAAGCGGGCCCTCGGCCAGAAGGTCCGCCGGCTGACGATTCTCGGCATCCTCCTCGTCGGCGGCAGCGGGGTATACACGCTCATCTTCCAGGGAAGCCTTCCCGACAACTGGACGATCACCCTGCCGTTCACGCAGAAGGAGGGGGCCCCGGCCGGGACGCACCAGACGATCACCCTCTTGACCGACGCGCAGTACTCGGTCCCGCTGTTGCTCATGGGACTGACCCTGTGGGTGGCCTACCGGGTGGTGAACTTGCCGACGTTCGCCGAGTTTCTGATCGCGACCGAAGCGGAGATGAACAAGGTGTCGTGGTCGAGCCGGAAGCGGCTGACCCAGGACACGATCGTGGTGCTGGTGACGACCATCATGATGGCCCTGTTCCTCCTCGTGGTGGACCTGTTCTGGGGCTGGCTGCTCAGCCGGGAGACGGTCGGGGTGTTGCCCGCGAAATCGACCGTCAACCAGAAGGTCGAGCAGAATCAAGAGGCGAAGTGGTAGGCGGCCCAAAGGGCGGCATCTCGATGCCGGTTGACATGAGCGACGAGAACACCACGCCGGCCGACGACGCCCCGGCCTCTGAGATTCACGACCCGACCCACCCGGACTCCGAGCTGGCCGCGGCGGAGCACGCTTTGCCCCCCGCCGAACACCCGGCGGAACAGATTCATGCCGGGGAGGCGGCCCCCGCCGCCGGTCACGAGACGCTCGCCCCGGCTGACCCGGAGCCGGGTCACGCGGAGCCTCTGGCGCATGCCGCGGAGGAGGCCGAAGGGGCGTCGGCGGAGGTCGCGCCCGGCCACGACGAGCCCGCGCCGGCCGACCTCGTACCGGCCGCCCCGGACGCGGCCTCCGCCGACCAACCCGGGTCGACCAAGAAGTGGTACGTGGTGAAGGTCCAGAGCGGCCGCGAGGAGTCGATCAAGTCCGCGATCGAGCGGAAGATGAAGATCGAGGGACTCGAAGAGTTCTACGGCCAGATCGCGATCCCGGTCGAAGAGGTGGTCGAGAAGAAGAAGGTGAAGGCCAAGGTCAAGGACAAGAAGACCGGCGAGGTCGACACGGTCTACCAGGAAAAGAACATCACCAAGAAGAAGAAGAAGTTCCCGGGCTACCTGTTCGCCGAGGTCGACTTCAACGACCAGATCCTCTACCTGTTCCGCGAGACGAGCGGGGTGGGCGATTTCGTCGGGGCGACGCACCACCGGGCCCCGAACCCGATGAGCGACCGCGACGTGAAGGCGATGCTCACCGGCATCGTCGACAAGCCGACCGGCCCGAAGGTCAAGGTCAAGCTCGACTACGAGAAGGGCGACAAGGTCCGCATCCGGGAGGGGGCGTTCTCGGGGATGGAAGGCGACGTGAAGGCGATCACCGACACGAAGGACACGACCGAGACCCCGAAGGTCACGGTCGTCGTCTCGATCTTCGGCCGCCCGGTGGACGTGGAGCTCGAATACTGGCAGGTGGACAAGGTCTGAGCGGGGTCGTACCCTAAGCGATTCCGCCGGGCACGCACAGTCGGCTCAGCCGGTCGAACGGAACCGGGCCGACTGTGATGCGTTTACGGGACGGTCATTCCGAACACATCCCGGCCCCGGCCCGTCGCGGGCGGGGCGGGTGCAGCAGGGTGTCATCATGGCGAAGCAGGTCACCGCGGTCGTCAAACTCCAGTGCCCCGGCGGCCAGGCCACCCCGGCCCCGCCGGTCGGCCCCGCGCTCGGCGCCCACGGTGTGAACATCGGCATGTTCGTGAAGCAGTTCAACGAGAAGACGGGCAGCCCCGAGATGAAGGGGCTCATGCTCCCGGTGATGATCACCGTTTACTCCGACCGGAGCTTCGAGTTCAAGATCAAGTCCCCGCCCGCGGCGGTGCTGATCAAGCTCGCGGCCAAGATCCCGGCCGGCAAGAAACAGGGCAAGGAAGTGATCCCGCCGGACTCGAAGAAGGGCGGGAAGTACAAGGGGTTCAGCCTGACCAAGAAGCAGGTCGAGGAGATCGCCAAGAAAAAGTTCAGCGACCTGAACGCCCGCGACGTCGAGCACGCCTCCCGGATCATCGAGGGCACCGCCCGGAGCATGGGCATCACCGTCGTCGCGGGGTGATGAGAAGTGAAAAGGGGACAATGAAAAGTTAAAAAGAATGACGGCCGTTAGTCGCATTCAATTTTTAACTTTTCATTGTCCCCTTTTCACTGGCGCTATTGCCGTTCGTGAATTCTTGACATAGTCATAGTCTTCTACCGCACCGCCACGACCCGAACACGAGGTCCGGCGGGAGGGGCCGTACCCGCCGAACAGGCGTGGGAACCCCGCTACCGAGGTCCCATCGAATGGCCAAAGAAAAGAAGCCAAAGGACGCTGCCGCGCCGTCCGCGGAGCCTGACAAGGCCCCCGCGGGCACGCCCGCCCCTGCCGACGCCGCGCCCGCCTCAGCGGGTCACGCTCCGGGAGGCGAGGCCGCCGCTCCT
>JAQGHQ010000234.1 GCA_028288765.1 Gemmataceae bacterium
GCCGGACGGGTCAGACGGCCTCGATCGAGGCGAGCTTGAGCTTCCGGAGCTGGTCCTTCAGGTAGGCCCGGGCCTTCTCGACCCGCCCGTTCCCCGTCAGGCCCGACAGCTGCCGGTCGATCTCGGCGAGCTTGGCGGCGGCCTTCGCCGCGTCGGCCAGGTTCCGCACGTCGGCCGCGGCCAACACGGCCTCCGCCTCGACCAGGAGCTGGGTGACCCGCATCCCGGTCGGGTTGGCGATCCGGGCGATCACCTGGGCGGCCTTCTGCGGCTGCTCCTGGGGATCGTCCCACAGGCAGTGCTGGGCGACCTCGAGGTGCTCGGGCCGGACCTCGTCGGCCCCGCCCAGGAAGGCGAACGCCCGGACCACCCCGACCGTCTTGAACTGCCGCCGGTCGCCCGGCTGGACGCCCTCCTTCGCCAGCTCTTTCAGGACGGCTTCAAGCGCCTCCTTCGCATCGCCCGACCACGGCAGGCTCGCCGCCGCCCGCCGGGCCTGGTCGACCTCGGCCGGGGTGACGGCGGTGGACAGCCGGGGGGTGTGGTCCCGGGTCCAGAGCAACTTCTGCCGGCCGGCCTGGGAGCGGATCGGGGACACCGCCTTCCGGAGCACGAACCGATCGAACAGGGCCGACAGTTCCTTCCCGGTGTCGGGCGACGGCCACTCGTTCGAGGCCCCGACGCAGAGCCTCAGCGGCACCTTCCGGGCGACCCCGTCGCCGGCGTCGTAGACCCGCTCGTTCAGGATTTTCAGGAGGGTGTTCAGGATCGCGCTCGACGCCTTGAAGACCTCGTCGAGGAAGGCGTAGTCGGCTTCCGGCAGCTTGCCGGTGGTGATCCGGACGTACCGGTCCTCCTTGAGCCCGGTCAGGCTGACCGGGCCGACGACCTCTTCGGGGACGGAAAACTTGGTCAGGAGGGTGGTGAACCGGGTCCCCCCGGTCCACCCCAGGACGGCGTCGAGGAGCAGGCTCTTGGCGCTTCCCGGGGGGCCGACCAGGAGGACGTGCTCGGCGGCGACCAGGGCGGTCAGGACGAGGTCGACCTCGTCGTCCCGCTCGATCAAGGCGGCGGACAGCTCCCTCCGGGCCAGGGCGAACTTCTCGCGGACCGGGTCGGTGTCGGGCCGGACCAGCTTCATCTCTCGTCTCCGTGGGGGTGGGTTGGGCGACGGGGCGTGGACGGTCAGCGGTGGGTGCGGGCCATCTGGTCGCGGACCGCGGCGACGGCCGGGCCGGCGAGCCGGTCGGGGGTGACGGCGAGCGGGGCCGGGGCGGACCGGAAGGTCTCCCAGGCCCGGGCGACGACCTCGCCCTCCGCGTCCTCCCGGTCGTGCTCGGACCGGAGGTGGCGGAACGCGGCCCGGGCGTGGGCCCGGATGGCGGGGAGCAACTGCACGAACGACTGCTGCCGCTCGGCCGGGGCGGGCACATCGACTGCGACGGCGGACATTTTGGCATCCTCCGGAAATGAGGCGACCGCCCGGGGACGGGCGGTCGGACGGCGGCCGGGCGGACCGAAGGGCACGACCGACCGGGACCAGTTGCGGCCCCGCGCACCAGCAATCGGGTGCATGCGGGGCCGCAGGGGGAGGAGGCCGACGGTAACCGGCCACCCTGTTATGTTGACTCGTTTGGATGGATTCTTTAGGTCTCCGCCGCGTGGCAGGACGTCCGGACCGACGTCGTCACGTCCCGACATGGGCGAGGCAACTCGCCGGTGCGGGGTAGATCGCTGCTCAGTTCTGGTTGATTATGTTTGAGACCATTTTCAGCACCTCGTGTTCAGCCGAGTTCCATCATGCATGTGCCTTCGCTGAAAATGGGCTGCCTGCTAGAACGAACTGGTCGGTACTGTCCCGTTATGGATCGCGCCGTGCCGCCGGAGACCGCTCGTGTCCCCAACACCCCCCGTCCTCCCGCCCCCACAACCGCTGCAATCCCCGAACTTCGCGTTTCTCGCAGTACACTCCCCGCTCCTTGTCCGCTACGCGGCGTTCGCGGAGCGATACGTATTCGACGACCCGAACACCGCTCTCTTCAAGCTCCGCCAGTTCGCCGAGTTGTTGGCCCAAGAGGCGGCAGCCCAGATCGGGCTGCCCGTAGGGCCTCAGGATGACTTCGTTCGCCTGCTCCAACTGCTCCGCGACTCGGACGGGGCGTCGCGAGACGTGCTGGACCTGTTCCACGGCCTACGGAAAGCCGGTAACGCAGCGGCCCACGGGCACGCTGAGGATCGGTCCGAGGCTTTACACCAGCTGCGGATGGCTCGCCAAGTGGCGGTCTGGTTCCACCGGTCGTTCGGCGACCCGAAGTACAAGTTCGGCCCATTCCTTCCGCCGCCTGACCCGGCTGCGGCGTCGGCGGCGTTGGCCGCCGAGTTGGTTCGGCTCCGGCAGGAGGCGGTCGCTCAGTCGCTACAGGCCGAGCGTCTTCGGCTGACCGCTGCCGAGGCCTCTGCCCACCGCGAGCAGGCTGAGGCCGAGGCCGAGCGGGCGTACGGGGAGCTGCGGGCGGCGTTAGAGTTGGCCGGGGAGACCGAGACGAGGTTGGCTGCCGAACGGGCCGAGTTCGAGAAGCGTCTTGCCGAGGTGCGGGCAGCGTCTGCGGAGAAGCCCGCTGCCGAGATACAAGCGGTATTCGACCGCATCCGGATGGCGTCAGCCCTCGTCGAACTGGACGAGGCCGCGACCCGGCGCAGGATCGACGAGCAGCTCCGCGATGCGGGGTGGGAAGCAGACAGCGAGACGCTGGAGCATTCTCAGGGAGTCCGACCCCAGAAGGGCAAGAACCTCGCCATTGCCGAATGGCCGACGACCGAGGGGCCAGCCGACTACGTCCTCTTCCTCGGCCTCACCCCGGTCGCCGCCGTCGAGGCGAAGAAGCTGAACACGGACGTCGCCGGCAAGATCGGGCAGGCGAAGCGGTACAGCACAGGCTTCCGGGCGGAGCCGGGGCTCGCCACGGTGGGCGGTCCGTGGGGAGAGTACCGACTGCCGTTCTGCTTCTCGACAAACGGCAGGCCGTACCTCCGCCAACTCGAGACCCAGTCGGGGGTCTGGTTCTGGGACGCCCGGCGGCCGACGAACCTGTCCCGGGCCTTGGAGGGCTGGTACACCCCGGCGGGCCTGGAGGCGATGCTCAAGGCTGACCAGGCGGCGGCTGACGCGAAGCTCGCCGACGAGCCGACCGACTACCTCCCGCTGCGGGACTACCAGCTGGCCGCGGTCGGTGCGATCGAACGGGCCATTGCCGCCGGGCGGCGGGCGATGCTGGTGGCGATGGCCACCGGCACCGGCAAGACGATGACCTGCCTGGGGCTGATCTACCGGCTGTTGAAATCCGGGCGGTTCCGGCGGGTGCTGTTCCTGGTCGACCGCACCTCGCTCGAGGACCAGGCGTTCACGAAGTTCGAGGCGGTGAGGCTGGAAGGACTCCGAGCCATCACGGAGATTTACGACGTGAAGCGGCTCGGGGATCTGACCCCCGACCCGGCCACGCGGCTGCACTTCGGCACCGCCCAGGGGATGGCGAAACGCATCCTGTACGCGGACGACCCGCCGGCCGTACCGCCTGTCGACGCCTACGACTGCGTGGTCGTGGACGAGTGCCACCGCGGGTACACCATCGACCGGGAACTGTCCGACGCCGAACTGACGTTCCGGGACGAGGCCGATTACATCTCGAAGTATCGCCGGGTTCTGGACCACTTCGACGCCGTGAAGATCGGCCTCACGGCAACGCCGGCTCAGCACACGGTCGAGATCTTCGGCGAGCCGCTGCCGGACGCCCAGTACACGTACCGCCAAGCGGTCATCGACGGCTGGCTGGTCGATCACGAGCCGCCGCTCCAAATCGTCACCCGGCTCGGCGAGGACGGGATCACCTGGAAGCCCGGAGAGGTGATCGACTACGTCATCCCCCGCCGCAACCCCACCGAGGTGCTCAAAACCACTGCCCCCGACACCGTAAACGTCGAGATCGACGAGTTCCACAAGCGGGTCATTACCAAGCCCTACAACGAGGTGGTTTGCGAGTGCCTGGCGGCCCACATCGACCCGTCGCTGCCGGGCAAGACCATCGTCTTCTGCGTGAACGACAAGCACGCCGACCTAGTCGTCACTCTCTTCAAGAAGGCGTTCGAGAAGCAGTACGGCGAGGTCGAGGAAGAGGCGGTGTTGAAGATCACCGGCCAGGCGGACAAGCCGCTGCGGCTCATCAAACGATTTCAGAACGAGCGGCTGCCGAGTGTCGCCGTGACCGTGGACCTGCTCACCACGGGAATCGACGTACCCGAGATAACAAACCTCGTGTTCCTGCGGCGGGTCCGCAGCCGCATCCTGTACGAGCAGATGCTCGGCCGCGGCACCCGGCTGTGCCCCGATCTGCACGGCCCGAAGGAGGGCAAGGCCGCGTTCCGCGTATTCGACGCTGTAAACCTGTACGCCGCCCTCCTGGACCACACCGACATGCGACCGGTGGTGACCCGGCCGAAGCTCAGCTTCCAAGATCTCGCGGCGGAACTCCAGGCTCTTAAGGCCACCGACGCCCGGGCGGAAGTATTCGAGCAGTTCGTGGCGAAGCTCCGGGCGAAGGGCCGGGTCCTGTCCTCGAACGACGCGAACGCGGACGGGTGCTGGCGGCTGACCGGGATGGAACCGGCGGCGTTCGTCAACCACATGGCCGGCCTGACGCCGGAGGACGCACGCGACTGGCTCGCGGTCCGGCCGAAGGTGCCGGAGTTCCTCGACCTCACCCGCATCGAGCCCGAGCGGGTCCTCATCTCATCCCACGTGGACCAGGTGATCCGGCAGGAGCGGGGGTACGGCAAGGACGGGAAGCGACCGGGCGATTACCTCGACTCCTTCCGCACGTACATCACCCAGTATCGCGACACGGTCGCGGCCATGCTCGTCGTCGCCCGTCGGCCGCGGGACCTGACCCGACAGCAGTTGAAGGAACTGAAACTGGCCCTGGACGAAGCCGGGTTCACCGAGACGCAACTCCAAACGGCCTGGCGGGAAACGCGGAACGAGGATATCGCGGCCACCATCATCGGGTACGTCCGCCACATCATCACCGGCGAGCCGCTCCGGCCATACAAAGAGCGGGTCGCGGCGGCGATGAAGACGGTTCTCGCGTCCCGCCCGTGGACCCCGCCGCAGCGGAAGTGGCTGGAGAAGATCGGCAAGCAGTTGGAGACCGAGACCGTGGTCGACCGCGAGGCCTTCGACAAGGGCCAGTTCCAGGCGGACGGCGGGTTCAACCGGCTGAACAAGGTGTTCAACGGCGAGTTAGAAGCGATCCTCGGCCAGATCGTCGATGCCATCTGGCCGATCGCCGCGTGAGCACGGAGGGTGCATGGCCACTACCCAGGACATCGTCGGGAAGCTCTGGAACCTGTGCAACGTCCTTCGCGACGACGGGGTCCACTACTCCCATTACGTCACCGAGTTGACGTACCTACTCTTCCTCAAGATGCTTAAGGAGACGGGCCAGGAGTCGCTCCTGCCGGTGGGCTACCGCTGGGACGATCTCAAAGGCAAGGACGGCATCGAACAGTACAACTTCTACCGCACACTGCTCGTTCACCTCGGCAACGAAGGCCGCGGGCTCGTGCAGGCCATTTTCGTCAACTCGTCCACCCACCTGCGGCAGCCGAAGGACCTGTCGAAGCTCGTCACGGACATCGACGCCCTCGACTGGTACGACGCGAAGTCCGACCCCGACGGGCTCGGGAAACTGTACGAGGGGCTGCTGGAGAAGAATGCCGCCGAGAAGAAGAGCGGGGCCGGGCAGTACTTCACCCCGCGGCCGCTGATCCAGAGCATCGTCTCCCTGATCAAGCCGAAAGCGGGGGAAGTCGTTCAAGACCCGGCGGCCGGCACCGGCGGCTTCCTCATCGCTGCCCACGAGTTCGTCCGGTCGGAGACTGGCGACCTGTATGACCTGTCCGAAAAGCAACAGGTGTTTCAACGCAAGCAGGCGTACTACGGGCTCGAACTCGTCCAGGAGACGCATCGCCTGTTACTCATGAACGCGATGCTACACGGCATCGAAAGCCCGCTCGCACTCGGCGACTCCCTTGGCGAACCCGGGGCGAAGCTGCCGAAGGCCGACGTCATTCTCACCAACCCGCCCTTCGGCACCAAGAAGGGCGGCGGGTTGCCCACGCGGTCGGACCTCACCTTCCCCACGAGCAACAAGCAGCTCTGCTTCCTGCAGCACATCTACCGCAACCTGAAGCCCGGCGGCCGGGCGGCGGTCGTGCTGCCCGACAACGTGCTCTTCGAAGAAGGGGTCGGGGTCGAGGTTCGCCGCGACCTGATGGACAAGTGCGACCTGCACACGATTCTCCGCCTTCCGACCGGCATCTTCTACGCCCAGGGGGTGAAGACGAACGTCCTCTTCTTCACCAAGGGCAAGGATAAGGACACCGGGAACACGAAGGCTGTCTGGGTGTACGACCTGCGGACCAACATGCCGCAGTTCGGCAAGCGGACGCCTCTGACGCAGGAGCACTTCAAGGAGTTCGAGCAGGCGATCGGCAGCGACCCACTCGGCAGGGGCAAGCGGAGGGACCAGGGCGAGGAGGGTCGGTTTCGCAAGTTCACCCGCGAATGGATCCGGGACGAGAAGCGGGATAGCCTGGACATCCTTTGGTTGCGAGACGAGAACGCCACGCGAGCCACCGACCTCCCCGAAGCCGCAGACATCGCTGCCCGGATCACCGAGCGGTTGCGGACGGCGCTCGCGGAGATGGAGAGCATGACGGCCGAGTTGGGAGGCGAGCCCGCATGATCGATGCCGATGAACTACCCGAAGGGTGGGTGCTGACAACCGTAGAAGTAATTGCAGAGGTGATTGGCGGTGGTACTCCCGATGCGGCGGATACCTCGAACTTCGAGGGAGGAACGATTCCCTGGATAACACCAGCGGATCTGACGGGCTATGACAGACCGACGATAGGCAAGGGGAGACGGAACCTGACGGCGAAGGGCCTTGACTCAAGTTCCGCGAAATTGCTGCCACTCGGGTCGGTACTGTTCAGCTCGCGTGCTCCGATTGGGTACTGCGTCATCGCGGAGAACGAACTGGCCACGAACCAAGGGTTCAAGAACCTCGCTCTGCGCGGGGGAATCGACCCACGATACGTCCGGCACTATTTGCTCGGCGCTAAGGATTACATTTCATCGCTGGCGAGCGGGACGACTTTCCCCGAACTGTCAGCAGCTCGAATGAAACAGGTTGAACTGCCGCTCCCGCCGCTCAATGAGCAGCGACGGATTGTCGAGCGGATCGAAGCGTTGCAGGCCTGCAGCCGGAGCGTCCGCGAGGCGCTGGAACTGGTCCCCTTGCTACTGGAGCAGTACCGGCAATCCGTACTGCTGTCCGCGTTCCGGGGCGACCTGACCGCCGATTGGCGCGAGCGGTACCCGGACGTCGAGCCTGCGACAGCCCTACTTGAGCGAATCCGCCAGGACCGCCGTCGTCAGTGGGAGGCCAAGCACCAGCGAAAGAAGTATATCGAGCCGGAGCCGGTCGATGACACCGGACTGCCGAAGCCGCCAGAGGGTTGGGCCTTCGCCCGCGCCGACGAGGTCGTGGCACCGGGGACGGTCATCACCTACGGGATCGTGTTGCCGGGCGATCCGCTGGCCGAGGGTGTGCCGTACGTCCGGGGGCAGGACATTGAGGACGGCCGCATCCTCGTCGATCAACTCTGGAAGACGTCCCCTGAAATCGCGGCCAAGCACGAGCGCTCGTCGCTGCGGGAAGGGGACGTGTTGCTGTGCATCATCCGGCACCTCAAGGTGGCCATCGTACCCGCTGCAATCGATGGAGCGAATCTGACTCAGGGAACGGTGCGACTCCGCCCGTCAGCGGCAATTGCCGGCCCCTACCTGGCGGCGTATCTCAGCGGTCCTACCGCCCAGGCCTGGATGAAGGAGCGGTACTTCGGAATGGCCATGCCGCGGATCAACGTCGAAGACGCTAGGGCGATTCCTGTTCCAGTGGCTCCAATTGAGGAACAGTGGGAGATCGTGCGTCGGATCGAGGCATGCGAACGGCGTCGTCGAGAAACACTCGTCGCCGTCAATCAAGCACTCGACGAACTGGGCAGCCTCGATCAATCGATCCTCGTGAAGGCGTTCCGCGGCGAGCTTCTGTCGCAGGATCCAACTGATGAGCCGGTGTCGGTGCTCCTCGAGCGGCTTCGCCGCGAGAGGGAATTAGGAACGAACGGATCTAGCCTGACTCCCAGAAGACGCCGCACGAAATCCACCTGATCTCTTGCGGAACCCGCTATGAGCACCAACGGCGACGACCACCTGACCGCTGAGGAGCGGGAGCGGATCGAGCGGTTCCTGAACGTCTTCACGGCGATCGAGGCCGAACTCCAAAAGCGGCTCCGTGTGCCGGCGACCACGCCGTTCAACCGTCTGCTTCGCGACTACCGTCAACAGAACCCGTACTGGCAGGACGACGCCGACGACCTCGGGCACTACGCCCAGATTCGGAACTTCCTCACCCACGAGCGGACCCCGGAGTTCGGCTACCCCGTCGCGGTGACCCATCGGTCCGTGGAGTGCCTGGGGGCCATCCTCGACCGGCTTCTGACCCCGCGGCCGATCGGGGAGGTGTTCCGTCGCGAAGTTGTCACGGTGACGTCCGACCAGACGCTCGTCGACGTTCTCCGCCTGGCGTACCGCAACGAGTTCAGCCAATTCCCGATCGTGGACGGCGAGCGGTTCCAGGGCGTCGTCACGGAGAACGAGATCGTCCGCTGGCTCGGGCACCAGGTGACGAACGGGCGGACGCAGGTCGAGCTGGCCGGCGTCACGGTGCTCCAGGTGATGCGGGAGCGGGAGCCCGGCCGTGAGGTGATCTTCGACTTCCGGCGGCTCGACGACCCCGAGCAGAAGGTCATGGGACTGTTTCACCGGCGGGCGGCACTCGAGGTCGTGGTACTCACGGCCAGCGGCGGCCGGGACACGCCGATCGACGGAATCATCACCCAGTGGGACGCCGCCCGGTACCCGGACGACGGCCAGGGAGAGGCCCGGGGCTAGGTCGCCACCCGCGGGGCCCGGCCGGGAGCTATTCAGCCTCCCCCGCGGACCACTTCACCCCCAGCCGCTCCAGCTGCCCGTCGAGCGTTTGGTAGTGCTTCATCCCCAGCAGCCTCGCCGCCTGCGACTTGTTCCCCCGGGCCTGCTCCATCGCCCGCCGGAGGTAGTGGCGGCGGATGTCATTCACGTGCTCCTCGACGTCGAACCCGTCCCCGAGCGGGCAGTCCAGGGCGTCCGCAGATCGGCCCCCGGCGAGGTTGCCCACGGCCGCGGCCAGGTCCCGCCGCTCGATCACCTCGCCGTCGGTCATCACCGCCGCCTGGAGGATCGCGTTGTAGAGCTGCCGGACGTTGCCGGGCCACGGGTGCCGCTTCACGTAGGCCAGGGCGGACGCCGCCATCCGCTTCGGCCGGTAGCTCCGGTCCTGCTGCCGGAACTCGCCGTTGATCTTCTCGAGGAACTGCCCGGCCAGCAGCGGCACGTCCTCCCGGCGGTCCCGGAGCGGGGGGAGCGAGACGGTGATTACGGCGAGCCGGTAAAAGAGGTCCTCGCGGAACCGGCCGGCCTTGATCTCCTTCTGGAGGTCCCGGTTGGTGGCGGCGACCACGCGGACGTCGCTGGTAAGGTCCTTCGTCCCACCGACCGGGCGGAACACGCGGTGGCACGGGCCCTTGTCCGCCGGCGGCTGCAGCACCCGGAGGAGCTTGGCCTGGAGGAGCGGGTCGCACTCGCCCACCTCGTCCAGCAAGAGGGTCCCGCCGTCGGCCTCCTGGAACAGCCCCGGCTTGTCCCTGTCCGCCCCGGTGAACCCCCCCTTGGCGTGCCCGAACAGCTCCCCCTCGAGCAGCTCCCGGGGAATGGCGGCACAGTTCACCGCCCGGAACGGGCCGGTCCGCCGCGGGCTCGCCTTGTGGATCGCGGTGGCGAACATCTCCTTCCCGCTGCCGCTCTCGCCGAGCAGCAGCACCGGCACGTCGCGGAGTGCGGCCCGCCGGGCCCGGCCGACCGCGACGCGGATCGCCGGGCTCTCGCCGAGGATGTCCTCGAACCCCTGGACGTCCCTCGGACTGCTCGCCGCCAGGGCCTGGAAGGCCAGGTCACGGTCGCGGATCAGGTCCGGAACGATCCCCTCGAACAGGTCCGTGGGCATCCGGGCCTCGCGGACCGCCCCGCGGAACGTCTGGTAGAACGTGGCCGGGTAGCGGCTCGCCCCGAGGAGGACCCACACGACGGCCATCGCCGGCGTGCCCGGGCTGAGCAGGATGCACAGGTCCCGGCCAGTTGGGGGCTTGAGCGAGGCTGCCACCCGGCGAAGCACGCCGTCGGCGGCCTCGTACACCTTGAGGTAGTCGGTCGGGTCGATCAGTTCGACGGGGTGGATCGTCGGCTTGCCGCCGAGCCACGCGGCGAACGGCTTGTGGACGAGTTCGGGGTAGTTGCTGAGCAGGTGAATCTGGTCGAACATCCCGCTCAAGACCGCGGTCTTGAGCGGCCCCGGCTTCTCCCCGTACTTGCCCGTGACCCTGGCCAAGGCCAGCAAGTCTTTCCCCTCGTCCCCCAGGTCGTCGCCCATCGCGAGCAGGTCGGCATGTCCGATCCAGGAGACGAGGACGCGACGCTCGGCCATGGTCATGTCTCCCGTTGTGGTATCACAGCTCCGGTTATGACTGGCAGTTTAGCCGGCCGGGCTTCCCAGCGACGAGGTAGCGTTTCAATTTTCCGCAACTGCCGCTGGAGGTAAGGATTGCTTCTTCACTTTCCAGGCACGGTAGCGGCCCCGCCGGCTCCGGCACGGGATGTGTTTATGGCCATCCAGCGACGCAAACACAACGACCGGACCCGAACGGGCCGGGGCCCACGCCCCGGTGTACCCGATGTTCAAGAACCTGGCCCTCGCCCGCCCGCTCGCCGTGATCGACCTCGAGACGACCGGCGTGAACCCGCAGACGGACCGGATCGTCGAGTTGAGCGTCCTCAAACTCCTTCCCGACGGCAGGACACACGTCACGCGGCGTGTGAACCCGGGCGTCCCCATCCCCGCGGAGGCCAGTGAGGTGCACGGCATCTACGACGCCGACGTCGAGGGGGAGCCCGCCTTCGCCGAGGTGGCCGGGGGCCTGATGGTCCTCCTCGACGGCTGCGACCTGTGCGGGTTCAACATCCGCCGGTTCGACCTCCGCGTCCTGCACGCCGAGTTCCGTCGGGCCGGGCTCACGCTGCCGCTCGCTGGCCGGGCCGTCATCGACCCGCTCCAGATCTTCCACGCCCGCGAACGCCGCGACCTGGCGGCCGCCGTGCAGTTCTACCTCGGCCGGGAGCACGCCGGGGCCCACTCGGCGGCCGCGGACACTGCGGCGACCGCCGATGTGTTGGACGCCATGCTCGGGCGGTACCGTGACCTGCCCCGCGGGGTGGCGGAGCTGTTCCAGCACTTCAAAGACCCGAACGAGGTCGACTCGACCGGGTGCTTCACGCGGGTCGAGGGCCAGGTCCGGTTCGCCTTCGGCAAGTACCGCGGGCAGCCGCTGGCCGCGGTCGCCGCCAGGAGCCCGGACTACCTCGAGTGGATGCTCGACCAGGACTTCTTCGAGGACACCAAGGTGGTGGTCCGGCAGGCCCTGGCAGCCCGGCGGGAGGCCCGCTGCGTCCGGGGCTGACCGCCCGAGCCGGGTCACCAGGGCCACCCGGGCAGGGACAGCAACAGCCAGGGTGCAGCCGATCGGCTACACATTCTTAGACGCGATTGTTTGAGTGCCACACAGCCGCGTGTTATCCTTCTACCTCGCGGAGGGGAGCGAGCATGCCCAAACTCAAGCAATACGCAGACGGTCGCGGGTTTTACCTGTCCGGCCACATCCCCGACGTCGGGTTCTGCACCTGGCAGATCGGGCGGGAGGGGCTGGCGTACCTGGCCGGCCGCGGAATCGCCGCCAACGGCGACACGCTCCGGATCGACGACCTCCGAGATATGCTCGCCCGCGGGCTGGCCGGGACGGCCTGCGGCGGCACGAGCCCGACACCGGCCGCCCCGCCCCCGCAGTGGGTGAGACCGCTGGCCGACGGACTAGTCGCGTGGTCGCTGTCTGGCGGGGTCGACACCCTCGCGAGGATCGTCTGCCCAGGGAGCGGGGCCGCTGCAGACGCCCGCCCGCGGTGCTTCCCGGTCACCCTCCTGACGTGGCTCGGGGAACTCGACTCGGACGCCGGTCTGGTTCAGTTCTCGGGGATGTCACCTGCGGAGTTCGAGGCCCTGGCGGTCGATGTCGCCGACGAACTCAGCGAGGACCCGCTGTTCGGGCATCTGATCGACCGCGGGGCCGTCGGGGTGTTGTGGCGGCTGAGTCGGTTGGCCGGGTCCGTCGCGGTCCGGGTCCGAGCCGGTGCGAAGTGCCCGGCCGAATGGCGTAACGACGCGTTGTTGTGTTGGCTGTTCAGTCGGGTCAAGGAGTGCGAGGACAGCCGGCGGGCGTCACCCCGTTCGGCAGGGCCTCGTCGCCCGGTCGGGTGGGCCGAGCCGAGACTCGTTTGGGCCGTCGACCTGCAGGAGGTGACCGCCCTCCTCCCCGGCCAGCTCCTTCCCATGGGCGTCACCGGCGTGGAGTGGCGGGTGGGGCGGGGGACGCCAATCCACCCGCTCGCCCGCCCCGGACCCCGGGGCCGGCAGATCGAAGAGAGTGTGTCGGAGCCCCTCCCGCCGGCGGACGTGTACGTTGTCGAACTCGTCCCGGCGGGGGGGACGCCCGGCCGGACCCGGTGGACGATCGGCTACCCGGCCGAATCGGCAGTCGTTCTGTTCCACACGGACGGCCGGTTGGTGGACGCCGAGGGCCCGGACCCGCTGCCCCCCGGCCGGTACCTCGCCCTCGTCCGCCCGGGCCACGAGTCTTCCGCCCGTGCCCTCCGGGGGTTCTCCCTCGTCGAGAAGGTTCCCGTCGGGCCGATCGGTTGGTCCGGGTGGTCGGGTTGGAGCGTCGACCTCAGCCCGGGGGCGACCGTCCCCGGCTACCTGGTCGCCGACGCGGCCCAAGCGATCCGGTGGGAGGCCGACCCGCCGCCGGACGCGGGCGTCAGTTGGCTGGATTCGTGCCCGGTCTTCCTCGGGGAGTTTCCTCGCATCCGGCTGGCACCCGCCGAGGCGTTCCGCGGGGCGGTCGTCGAAGTCGTCGTCGCCGGTGCCGGCGGTATCGGCGGTGAACCCATCTATCTGACGATGGGGCGGGACGTCCCGGTTCAGGCGTCTGGAGGAACGTGCGTGGCGGATTTGAACGCGGTCCCGCGACTCAAGTCCCTCCTCGGTCGGTTCCTCCTGAAATGCCAACCGGCCGGCCGACTCGACCAGTCGCCGCTCGTGCTCGTCTTTACCCTGCTGCCGAAGATGGGCCTGGAGTACGTCCCGGATCCGCAGCGTCCGACGGCGGCAACGGCCCTGAGGGTCATCGCGAACGAGGCACGCATTGGGGTAACCCCCGGGCCTGACACCGAGGTCCTGCCCGAGCCGGCCGGGGCCGGGCCGAGCCGGTTCGTTGTCCGCTCGATGAACCCGGAGTCGGCCCCGGGGGTTCACGTCCGCTCCCGGGCGGCGGATTGGGAAATGCGGGTCCGGATCGGGGTGTCCCGGGCGTGTTTGGTCAGCGGGCAGGCCGGGTTTCAGGGCTGGCGGCAGGTGCCGTTCGGGGAAATCGATCTGGCCCGGGTCGGACTGGGCGACCGGCTCCGAATCGAGTTCCACACGCCGCCGGTCACCGAGGACGGAAGGCTGGTGACGCGGCTCCCCGGTCGCGGCACGCTGTTGGTCGGCGAGCCGCTCGACCGTTCGGCCACGCCCACCGTGTTCGAAATCCCTTTGCACCGGTGGCGGGACGGCTTCGGGATCGGGTCCTGCGGAGTCATCCAGGTTCGCGGCGGTGCCGGGTGGGTTGGCGCGGCTCGCCTGGTTTCCTCGGATCCGGTCGACCCGGCTCCGGCGGTGTCGCCACCAGCGGAGACCTGGTGGCAACAACTGACGTCGGAGCTGGACCAGGCCGTCGCCCGCGGGGACAACGACACCGCCTCCGACCTGATCACGCGTTGCCTCGGGGCCGCGAACGGTCCGTCGGTCACTGCGAGTGCGTCGGACCTGCTGCCGCTGGCCGCCGCCAGGGCGGCACTCGTCGTGCAGTCGCCGTCGGAATGGGTAGCGGTCCGTTCTGCTGTGGGCCGACTCCAGGGCCGGGGCGACCTCCCCGAAGCAGAAATCCTGGCGATCGAACTCGACCTCCGGGGTGTCGAACGTCTCGCGTCCGCCGGGAAGTGGTCGTTGGCGAGGGTCGAGGAAATCGAGGCCCGGCTCCCGAACGATTCCGGGGCGGCGGGTGTCCGGGCGGAGTGCTGGTACCGCCTGGCCCGCTCGGCGGGCGGGCCGGCCCTCGGCTGCTGGCGGGCGTGTGCGGACTGGGCCGGCCGGTACCTCACGGCGGGGTTGCCCGAAACCGGTATTGCTTTTTCCGACGCGGTTTTGCTACTGGACCTGGCCCGGATGATGTTGGGCCACGCCCCAGCTGCCGGCCCCATCCCGGCCGGCCTGCTCCAGGGCCACCGCGGGTGGGTGGAAGCTGTTCGGTACGCGGACCGGTTTATGCGGCGTCCGTGGCACGGCGGGGCGGACTCGGCATACAAGCCGGACCTCTCGTGCCCGGCCCCGTCCGTGCTTTGCCTGGAGGACGAGGCCCTGATCCGGGTCGTCGTTGGCGTCGCCACAGGGCGGGGCGAGCGGGCACAGCACTGGTGTGTGGTCGCCGGACTCGCGGACGGCTATTTCTATGCCCTCCCGCTGCTGCGGGCCCGGTACGCTCGGTACGCCAGCGACGGGACGGCCGATGAGGAATACGCCCAGGCGTGGGCGGCCTTTGTGTCCGGTGACGACGCCGACATGCTGGACGTGATCGCCGCCGAACGCCCGTAGACATTGCCGGCCACCCGACGCGGGGCCGGGGAGGCCACGCCATGACGGTGGAAGAGCTGTGGAGAGAAGTAACATCCGCACTCGATAGGTCAACACCGCCGCATAACCGGCTCCGGGAGGCCCTCGCCGAACTAGTCGTTACCGCCAACGGGCCCGCCCGGATCATCTCGGGGTTAACCCCGAAGCTACCCGGCAGGTTGGTACTCCTTCGACAGCTTGCCCTGGTCATGAACCCGTCGGGTCCGTCCAGCCCGAAGCTCAGCGAGGGAGAGCGGCAGGATCTCCTCGTGCATGGGACGATGGCCGCTCGTGGCGACTGGAAGGGGGACGCGAGTTACTGGATGTTTCTGTGGCTGCGGCTGATGGACGGAGACGCCGAATCCGCCCGCACCGCCGCGAAAGACCTCAAGGCTCTGCTTCACGAAGGGGGATCTCCCCCCGGGGGCCCGGTCGCCCTCTTCAAGAGGCTTCGAGGCTGGGAGGACTACCCGCGGGAGCAGTGGGTCGAACTCGTCGAGGACGCTCGGAACGCAGACGGCTCCCCGGAGTTCCGGGCTCGGCTGCAGCCCATTTTGGATTACCTGCGGGCGGGGGGCGAGAAACCGCCGCCCGCCCCGGCCGCACCGACGGTAGGACCGCCGGCCCAGGGCAGCCCGCCGCGAGGCGGCCAGCCGACGCTGCCCGCGTCGGCCGCAACCCCTGCGACCACAGGAGCGAAGCCCCTCCAGGGGGGCCCTCAACGGGGGGCCGAGCCGGATGACCAGGCGACGAAACTGGCCGCGACGAAACCGGCCCAGGGCAACCAGTCGCGAAGCGGCGAGCCAGCCCAGCCGGTGCCGGCGGCGACGCCCATGGCCGTGAAGCCGGCCCAGGGTAACGCTCCGCGGATCCACGAGCCGACGAGTGCCGCGGCCACGACGACGGTAGCGGTGGCGAAGCCGGTGCTGGTCACCCCGCCGCGAAGTGGCGAAACGACGGTTCCGGCCGCCGGAACGGAGGTGAAGCCGGATCCAGGGAAACCGTCGCCGGCTCCCGAGCCGCCGGCCCCCGTCGTGGCGACGCCCCCGCCGGAGCCGCAACCCGGTGGGGTCGCCCCCACCACCGGGAACACCGCCGGCCTCGCCCCCGTGGAGGTGCGCCAGGGCGCGAGCGAGCCGAAGGAGCCCCGCCCGAAGCGAGCCGCGTCACCGAAGAAAACGGCAAGCAAGGAGCCGGCGGCCGCGACGCCCCCGTCGGACCAAGCGAGCAGCGGTGGGCCGACCACCGCAGGCGGTCCAGGACCGGCGACGCCTCCCGCGGCCGGCCACCCACCACCCGGGTCCGTCGGAGAACTCCCGGCGGTGTTGACGGAGCTGGCGTCCGCCGTCCGGGCGATCTCGGGTCGGCTCGACCAGATCGCGAGTCGGACGGGTGACGGGGCCTCCCTGGAGCAGCGGCTGGTCGAGTTGGAACGGCGGCTGGCGGGGGTCGAACGGGCCTTGGGCGAAACCCAGTCCGACGCCCAGCGGGCACGCGAAGAGGTCGATCGGCTCCGGACGCTACTCCGGGAGCAGGAGCAGGAACTCCTCGAAACCAGACGGGAGCGTGACGACGCGACGGCCCGGGCGGACGACCTGGCCCGGCGGCTCGCGTCCGCGGACGCCCGGATCGCCGCGGCCGAGAGCCGGGCGGACCAGAACATCCACGAGGCGTTCCGCGAGCGGGACGCGGCGGTGCTGACGTTCAAGGCCAGGCTTTGGGCCGCGGTCCAGGCCCAACTGTCCGACGTAACCGACCCGACCCCGGGCGAGGAGTTCGCGAGCACCGAGGAGGAGGTGCTCACGACCCGGCTCCGAAGCATCCGTGATACCCTCCGGGCCGAAGGCGTCCCGCCGTAGCAGCCCGACGTGCCGAACCACAAAGAGGCGACATGAAGACGGCGTTTGGCATCGACTTCGGCACAACCAACACCCGGGTCGCCTACTTCGACGGGGAGAAAGTCCGGATCGTGCCCTTCTCGACGAAGAAAGGGACGGTCAATCAGCTCCCGACGACGGTGGCGTACCAGAACGGGGAGCCGGTAGCCTACGGAGTGGACGCCCAGCAGATGAGTGCCGACCAGGGCGTTCAGTTCCCGGAACCGATGAAGTGGATCCTCGGGTCGGGCGAGTCGGTCGAGGTTCACGGCGGCACTCGCGACCGCGTCGACGTGGTAGCCGACTACCTCAAGAATTTGAAGCGACTGGTCGCGGCAAGCCTGCCGAAGGCCCCGCTCGACCGGGCCGCCGTCACCATCCCGGTCCACTACCCCCCCGCGGCCCGAAGGCAACTGACCGAGGCGTTCCACAAAGCCGGCATCAAGGTGTCGCACTACTTCTTCGAGCCGATCGCCGCCATCTACGCGGGCCTGATCGCCGAGCCGGTTTCGGGCGTCGCGGCGGTGTTCGACTGGGGCGGCGGGAGCCTGGACATCGCCACCGTGCAACTCCGGGATGGGGTCGCCCTGACGCGGCAGATCGACGGCTGGCACCGCGGCGGTACCCATTTCGACCGGATGATCGCCGAGCAGGCCGTCAACGACTTCCTCTCGAAGAACCGCGACAACCCGGCCACCCAGGTGACCACCGAGGTGGTGCTGGACCGGATGAAGGCCGGGCGGGACCTCCGCCTTCAGGCCGAGGCGGCAAAGGTGCAACTCGGGCGGGACGCCGAGGTGCCGGTCTCCGCCTTGAAGTTCCTGGGCATCGGGGCCCTCAGCTACAAGCTCACGAGGGGGGTATTCTCCGAACTCGTGGCCCCGGACCTCGCGGGCAGCGTGACCCGCCTGGAACGGGCCCTGGCGACGAGCGGGGTCACGCCGCGAACACTGGCCCGGTTGTTCCTGTCCGGGGGCACCTGCCACGTCCGAGACGTGCGGGAGCGGATCGCCCGGCAGTTCGGGGATCGCCTGACGCCCACGCTGAAGCTGCCGGACCGGCTCGTGGACAAGCGTGCGACGGGCGGGCTGGACGATATCGGGAACGCGACTGCGGTCGGGGCCGCCCTGCTGTCGGCCTTCGGATCGGAGCCGGTGTTCGCGAGTGCCATCGGCGTGCGGCTGGCCGGCGGGGAAACCGGCGAACAGTTCCTCCCGGTGTTCCGGGCGACCGAGAAGGTGCCGTTCGACACGCCCCGGGCGGAACGGTTCTTCGTTTCGGACTCCGGCGGCGGGGTGGCCCGGCTCCTGATCTGCGACCAGACAGACTCCGTCACCCAGCCGGCCGGTCGGCTCCTTCGGGTGATGACGGTCCCGATCGAGAAGACGGAGAACTGGGTCGACGTCCGCTTCACGCTCGACCGACACCTCACCCTGAAGGTCGAGGCTGCGGGGCGGAAGAGCATCAAGACGGACCCGTTCTCCACACCCCGGTGGCCTACCGAGCCCGAGTGGATCCAGTCCTTGAATCTGGGGTTCCGGATCCCCGACCTGACCTAAACCCGGCCGGAGCCCCGACACCAGGTACTACTCCATGAGCGGGCTCAACCTGAGTAACCTCCACGTCCGGCCGAACCTCCTGTCGGCCGAGCACTACCAACAGGAGATGATGCGGTGTTCCGTCTTCGAGCTCCGCAACATCAACGAACGAAATCCCGGCCTCGTGCCGAACCCGCTGCCCGTCGTGAGACAGCAGGAGTGGCGTGACAGCCTGTTCTGGGGCGATTCGCCACCGCCGCCGGTGGCTCCCGCCTGGGCAGAGCACCTGGCGGGCGGGTTGTCCGAAGCAGTGCGTGAACTCGAGGAGCGACCGACGCTCGAAGCCGCCTTTGAGTGCCTCCTGCTCGCCCGACAGTTGTACAACACGCGGCCGGACGGACCGGCGAGGGCGGCGGCCGCCGAGTGGGACCGGCGGGTGTGCGTCGTCCTGGCCCGCGACGAGTTCCGCCACACCCCGGACATGATCGACCAGCGGTTGGAGAGCGTCCTGGGTCACCGGCTGGCCGGTCCGCCTCGCCCGGCGGTCCAGCCTGTCGAGCCACCCGCTCGACCCGCCGTGGTCGCGGTGCGTCCCCGTCAACCGATACTTTTCCCCGCGACGACCGAGGTGGTGAAGGCCGAGGCCGTCCCCGAACTCCCCGCGGTGCTTCCGGCACCCCACTTGGCGGCGGAGGTGCCACCATCGAGTGGTCTGTCACCGCCGCCGGTGGAGGAGTCACCCCCAACGCCGACCCGGGCCGAGATCGAACCGCTCCCCGCGGCCCCGATGAGACCGGTCGAAGTCCGACCAACCCCGGGAACCCCGCCGAGACCGACCACGACGCTGACGGTTCGGGACCCCGATCTGAAGCGACTCGTCCAGCGGTGGTCGACCCTCCCGGACCACGTGAAGAAGTGCGTGATGATGCTGCTCGACGCCGCCGAAGCAACCCAGAACACTACCGAGTGAACCACCCATGCCGATCAACCCGATTCGCATCGCGTCCGAGATCGAGGCCCGGTTCCGCCGCTACCTGGAGACCACCTTCGCCTTCCCGGACTCGCACGCCGACCTCCGGGAGCAGTTCCGGGCGGGGCTGGCCGAGCCAGGCCGGCTGTTTCGCGGTCCATACCTGCACGGGCTCGCCCCGTACATCCGGGACGTGCCCGTGACGGAGTTGGTTCGCCGCGGGGTGTTCCCTCCCGCGGCGGCCCGTTTGCCGCTCCTCACGCCGACCGACCGGCCGCTGTACAGGCATCAGGTGCGGGCCATCGAGCGGCTGCGAACGGGGCGGAACGTGGTCGTGTCCAGCGGGACGGGGAGCGGCAAGACGCTCGCATTCCTCGCCCCGATCCTGGCCGGCATCCTCGAAGACCCGAAACCCGGCATCCACGCCCTGCTCCTCTACCCGATGAACGCCCTGGTGAACGACCAGCTCAAGAACCTCAGGCGGGTCTTGCGGTCGGTCCCGCAGGTCCGGTTCGGGCGGTACATCAACTCGGAAGTCACGCCCCAGTCGGAGCGAGACGGGCGGCGGTTGCACCCCGAGGCCCCGCCGAACGAGGTCGTCTCACGCGAGGTGTTTCGGGAGAACCCGCCGCACCTGCTGATCACCAACTACGCCATGCTCGAGTACCTGCTGTTGCGGGCGGACGACTCGCCGCTGTTCGTCGGGCCGTGGCGGTTCGTCGTCGTCGACGAGGCCCACACGTACGGCGGAACCAAGGGGGGCGAAGTCGCCCTGCTACTCCGGCGGTTGGTGGCCCGGGTGAAGGGCCCGAGCGACCGGCCGCCGCAGTACGTCGCCACCAGTGCCAGCCTGGGCACCGACGACCCCGAGCGTCGGCAAGAGGTCTTGGGGTTCGCACGCACGCTGTTCAACGCCGAGTTCGACAACGCCGACCTGATCGTGGCCGAGAAGGACCACGCCCCGGCTGAAGGGGGCGTCGAGCCGGACCCCGCGGTCTACACACACCCCGCCCTCCTGGCCGCGACCGAGCCGGGGGCGAAATGGACCCCCGACCTGACGAAGGTTCTCGTCGCGAGCGGGTTCCCGGCCGCGACCGTCGAGGACGGTGCGAGACTCGGGGCCGTGAGCATCGAGGAGGGGTTGTACCGGGTGTTCCGGGAGGACGCCCGGACGATCAGGCTGCGGGAGGCGGCCGAACAACCCCGTGATCTCGGGTCCGCCGCGACCACGGTTTTGGGTCACGACGGGCCGACCGCGGTCGAACAACTCTGCGGGCTCGTCCGGATCAGCAGTCTGGCCCGCGTCCCCTCCGGGGACGCTCGACTGGTGCCCTGCCGCTACCATCTGTTCGCACGGGGCCTGAACGGGGGGTACGTCGCCCTCGGGCCGGGATCGGACCGAGCCGCCCCGACCTTGCACCTCGAGCCCGTGCGGGACACCCAGGACGGTCGGAAGGCGCTCGAGTTGCGGGCTTGCCGCAAGTGCGGTCAGCCCTATTTGGTGGGGCGGGTCGATTCCGAAGGCGGTGAGCCCAGGCTGGCGCAGGGGCCGACCGACCGGATCGCCAACGCCCGGCCGGGCTGGACATGGGTCACGTGGTCTCCGCCAGACCGGAAGTCGGTCGACGAGGCCGACGTCGCCGAGGACGAGGCGGCTGCCAAGTTCCCGACGTATGCGTTCAACTACCGGACCGGCGGGTACCGTCCCCTCGATGGTGCCGCACCGGCGGACGACGAGGTGCGGGTCTGGCAGATCCCCGACCAGGACACGAGCGACCTCCCAGTGTGCGTGTGCTGTGGGGGGCGGGAAACGGTGACCGGTGTGCGGGCGGACTCGGACGCCGCCCAGGCGGTGGTCGCCGACGCATTCTACCGGTGCCTGCCGGAGGCCGTCGGTCCGCCCGAGGCGTTGGCCTACCCGGGCCGGGGGCGGAAACTGCTGGCGTTCGCCGACAGCCGCCAGTCTGCCGCCTACTTCGCCCCCTACCTCGAGAACACCAACCGCGAGTTGATCGACCGCCGACTGGTCTTCCGGGCGGCCGAGCTGTCGGCGGCGGGCCTCGGGGGGTTGACGGACGCGGACACACTCATCAGCCGCATGCTCCGCGTAGCCGAGGACGAGGGGCTGTTCCCGTTCGACCTCCCCCGGGGTCAGAAGCTGGCCCGCTGTGCCCGGGCCGTCGTGGCGGAGTTCTGCGTCCCGTTCGGCCGGCGGCAGTCCCTGGAGGCCCTCGCCCTCATCGCGTGCGGGGTGGAGCTGAACAAGCGGTGGACGCCCCCGCCCGAACTGCTCGCGACGCTGTCGGCCGAGGAGGCGGAGGTGGTGGCCCAAGTCCTCCTCGGCACCCTGCGGCAGGTGAAGGCGGTGGAAATGCCCGACCAGGTGACGGCGACCGACCCGACGTTCCGCTACCAGGCCGGCGAGCAGGCCGCGGTCGCCAGCGTCGGCGAGCGAAAGGGCGGCCGGTACCAGCTTCACGGGTTCTGCCCGGAGCGGCGGCCGCACCTGCAGCGGCGGTCGGCCTACCTCATGCGGGTACTCGGGCAGGCAGCGAGGCGGCAGGGGACGTCGGCCCCGGCCGAGGCCGAAATCCCCGAGCTGCTCTACAAGCTGTGGACCGGCCTTGTCGAAAACCCCCGCCCGGTCCTGGCCCACAAGGAGGTCTCCAAAGGGGTCATCGGCTACCAGATCAAGTGGGAGACCCTCTGGTTCCGCCCCCGCGGGCCGTGGTACGTCTGCCCGAGCTGCCAGCAGTGGGCGGCGTTCAACGTGCTCGGGGTGTGCCCGAGTTTCCGGTGCAGCGGGCGGCTCGAACCGGCCGACTCCGCCGAACGATTGGCCGACCACCACTACCGGCGGGGCTACTGCTTGCCGGCCGAAAGCCCGGTCCCCCTCGTCGCCCGGGAACACACCGCCCAGTTGGGCCCGAAGCTGGCGACGGATTACCAACTCGCGTTCCAGGACGGTCACCACCGGGACGCGGGGCAGATCAACGTCCTGAGCAGTTCGACCACGTTCGAACTGGGGGTCGACCTGGGCGACCTGGAGGCGGTCTTCCTGCGTAACGTCCCGCCGTCCCCGGCGAACTACCAACAGCGGGCCGGCCGAGCGGGTCGGGGCGTCGGGAGTGCCGCCTTCGCGGTGACGTTCGCGATGCCGCGGTCGCACGACGAGCACTACTTCGCGAACCCGTCGCAGATGATCGACGGCATGGTCCGTCCGCCCCGGGCGAACGTCCGGAACCAGACCATCTACCTGCGGCACGTGAACGCCGTCCTCTTGGCGGAGTTCGTGCGAGACGAGGCGGCCCGCGGGCAGGCCATCAGGGCGATCAGCCACCTGTTCCCGGACGCCCCGGCGGCGGCCCCGGCCGACACATTCCTCGCCGGCCTCCCGGCCGCCCTCGAGCGGAACGTTGGCGTCCTCTCCGTCCTCGTCCCCGACGGGGAGGGCGACCCGGCCGTCCTAGCCGGGCTGATCCGGGAATCGTTCCGGGCCGCCCGGGAGTACTACGCTGCCGAGGCCGAGATGTACCGGCGGGCGATCGAGGAGATCGGGCAGGCCGAGGATGCGGCCAAAGGAACCGGCGACAACCAGAAGGCCAAACGTCTGTCCGGTTACGGGTACGTCCTGCGGGAGCGACTGACCGAGTTCCGCAACAAGGATTGGGTCTCGTTCTTAAGCGACCGGGTGGTTCTCCCGAGCTATGCGTTCCCCATTTACAACGTCCCGCTCGTGACGTCCGACCAGGGTCTCAAACTCGACAGGGACCTGCGACTCGCGTTGTCGGAGTACGTCCCGGGAGCGGCGGTTGTTGCCCGGGGCAGGCTGTGGCGGAGCGTGGGGGTCCGCAAGCCGTGGCAGAAGCCGCTGGACCAGCAGTGGTACGCGAAGTGCCGGACGTGCGGGCACGTGATGCGGGACCTGGATGCGGCCAACGTCTTCCCGACCGACCTGTGCCCGGTCTGCGGGGACCAGCGGGGCACCAAACACCGGTACCTGGTCCCGGCCTACGGCTTCACCACCGACCTCACAGTTCCGGGGGAGGATCTGGCGTTCGACTGGCCCCAACGCATCCCCGCGTCCCGCGTGCTGTTCGACCCACAACGGGTCGAGGACGACCCGGCCCGTTGCCACCTCGGTGACGGCCCGTGCGGGGCGGTCGTGCGGACGACCGAACGGGCCGATTTCTTCGTGTTCAACGACGGCGAGGAGGCGGACGGGCTGGGGTTCCGGCTGTGCAAGCTCTGCATGCGGACGGTCGACGTGGAGACGACCGGACGGGGGAGGCAGAAGAAGGAGACGGTCAAGCCGCACCGAACGCCGTACGGGAAGGATTGCCCGGGGAACAGCTTCGATCGGGTGCACCTTGGCCACGAGTTCCGGACCTCGGCGGCCCGGCTCTCGTTCTCCGGGACCGGTTGGGCCTACACGGACCACCCGCTCTGGCAGAGCTTGATGTACGCCGTCCTCGGCGGCATGAGCGACGCCTTGGGCATCGACGCGAACGACATCAACGGGGTCATCCGCCCGGTGGGGTCGGGCGTGGCGGTGGATCAGGAAGTGGTCATCTTCGACGACGTCCCCGGCGGAGCGGGACACGCCCTCCGGCTCCAGGGTTCCGACGAACTCGTCCGGGTCCTCAAAGCGGCCCACGCCCGTGTGGCCAACTGTGCCTGCGGGGAGACGACGTCCTGCTACACCTGCCTCCGGAGTTACCGCAATCAGTTCTGCCACGACGCCCTCCTACGCGGTCCGGTGGCGGACTACCTGGCCCGGCTGCTCGAACAGGTCGCGGACGCCGGTGACGACGACCGCCCGTACACGCTCCCGGACCGGGGCGGTGCAATCCGGGCCGCGGTCCGCGACGCGGTCCGCCTCGAGCTGGTGGTCGATCGGTTGGACGTGTCCGGGCCTCCCGAAGCCGGCCCCTGGCACCTGCACCTATTGGAGGCCGCGTCCCGTCAGGGGACGCGAGTGCGGGTCGCACTGAGGGGCCAGGCCGATGGGCGGCCGACCGGCACCGGTGCCGCCCACTTGGTTGCCCTCACCCAGGCCGGTGCCGGGTTGTTCGCCGTTCGCGACGGGGCCCCGCCCCCGCACTACGGCCTGCTCGCCCTCGGGCCGAACGGGAAGCCCGGCCCCCGGTCGGTCGGATTCCACTGGGGCGAGACCCGAACCACGACGCTCGACGGGGAGACGCACCGCCGGCCCGTGTGGTTCAACAGAGGATTATCGCGACTGGCCGACGCAGCCGCCGCCACGGACGCGTGGTTCGTAGCCCACACGGAGCCGGTTCACCCGGAGTCCCTGTTCCGCACGCTTCCGGGGTGTACCGTGCACGCGTTCGCCAAGGGACAAGCGGTTGATTTCCGCCCGGCGTTCAGCAGTCTCGGCGGTCACAAGATCGTGCGGTGCCAGTTGCAGGACCCGTACCTGCTCACCGCCCACCAGATGGACGCACTCTCGGCCTTCGTTAAGGCGGTGCCGTGGGGAACGGGTGGCCCGATCCCCGTTCGGCTCACGACGCACATGACGGAGAACGACCCGACGAAGCGATACCAGCTATCGCCGGACGAACAGCGGCGGCAACTCCAAACGAGGCTCGGCTACGTCCCGGCAGTCAAGCCGGACATCAAGTTCCACTCCCCGAAGTACGACCCGCTCCACATGCGGTATGCGTATTTCCAGTTGGAAGACGGGGAGCGACTCTACGTCCTCGAGCGGGGTCTCGATGTGGCCGACCAGAGGAGCGGCAAGGCCCGCGACGACAGCTACATCCTGGAGTTCGCTACGGTCCCCGACGGCCTGACAGGGGTGCTGAAGCTCTCCGCGATGCCACTCGGGTGATCGCCCTGCGGATCTGACCTCGGGCCCAACTGAGGTGACCGATGAAGCCATCTTTCTGGCTCCGGGAACCAGCACTGGAAGACCTCTCGGCGCCATCGCCGGGGGAATGCGGCAAGGGCCGGCGGGATGCGGTGCGTGGCGGTCACGTCTGTCGGTCACCAACCGGCCGACACCCGAGGGATCTCACGCTTCTTGCTATAGTCTCAAGTAGCCGGAGTTAATGACCGGGCTCGTTGATGTGTTACGACACCCCGGGCCTGCCGCGGACGAACAACGAACCGAAGCAGGCGTTCGGGCGTCACCAGTATCACGAGCGGCGGGCCACGGGTCGCAAGCGGGCGTCACCGGGGTTGGTGGTCCGGGGGGTGGCCCGGCTGACTGCCGGACTGGGGACACGCCATGGAGCTGGAAGTGAGGCCGAGTTGGCGGGTGTGGGCCGGGCGAAGTGGACGCAGTTAGCCGGGCGAGCGTTTTCGGCGGGGCAACCGTACCGGAATGCCGCCTGCGGCGAGCCGGAGGTCGTTACATCGGGTGATGTTCACGGCTTCGGTCACCCCCAAGTCGAGGAGCGTCTCGAACAGTTCCATACCGCGTCGGCGGTAGTCGCCCCCGCTACGTTGGAGGCGTAAGGAGATGTCGATCAGCGCGGGGCTGGCCATGTAGAGCCTGTGCTGGACGGATTGAAGTTCGGCACCCAGCCGCCGCACCGCTTCCTCGCCGATCCGGCATACCAACTCCACATCAACGACGAAGGCATCCAAGAGGTGATCGAAGAACGCCTCGTCCACCCCTGACCGGACGAGAACATCGGGATGCGCCTCGACCTGTCGGAGCAGCCGTAGCATGGGCTCGTCGAGCGGAAGTTCATCCCGTGTCCGGTAGACCGTCATCGCAGCATACGCGATCCGCTCGGCCGACCGGGGTATCAGCCGGCACAGCACCTCGGCCGCGCGAGCGCGACACGCCGGTTCCTCCCACAAGTGCGCGGCTGCGAACGCGACGCCCACCGACACCCACTCGTGACCGGGGTTCGTCGACTCGGCAAGGGCAGCTTCGACTTGTTGGCTCGCCCAGAGGTCCTCCGATTGCTGGAGGTGACGCAGACAGACGAGTTCGCCGAAAGCCTGCGACCCGCGATCCGCCCCCCACTCCCGGACCATTCCATATGCCCTCTGGCGCCCATCCTCGGAGAGAAGTTGCGAGACGCGTGCCAGGAGACGTACGCCGAGCTGACACCTCGTCACGTCCGGGAACCGCTCGAACAGGCGGTCCAGAAACGCCCGCGCCTGATCCCGGTCCGAGCAGCAGCACACGTCCCCCAAGTACAGGCACATCGCCCGCCAGTTGGTCAGGCCCTCTTCCCGCTCAACGTGATCCCGCAGCATTCCCAGCCAGAGGTCGGCGGCGTGGGGCCGGCGGCAGAGATACCCCCGGGTTAGGGCGGACAACACCGGGAACCGTCCGTGCGGGAGGGTGACTGTCCCACCGTACTGCCACAGGATCGAGGCCGGCCTCCGCGAGTCGTCTCGTTCGCCCCGTTCGTCTTCGTCGCGGTCGTTGTCCGGCCACGCGGCCAGTCGCCACCGATGCAACAACTCACACGCCGCGTCGGGCAACCCGTCCGCCCGCCCCAAGTCGTCGAGGGAGAACGCGACCGTTTCCCGAAACTCCTGGCCGGTAAAGCCGCGGGCATCCAGTTGCCGAACGAGGGCGATGACCTCCGAGACGGGGCGTTTGGCGGCCACAAGGCCGCGGATGCCATGGGCGGCCGGGCGTTCCTGAGCGCCAGGGCGCAGCCGTTCCAGGACGGCCACCGCCCGGTCCGGGTGGCCCTTGGCGAACTCCTCGAACTCCCGGGAGAGCTGGACGCTCCCGCCGACCATCCAGTCATTCGGGTGGTGCCCCTCCGTCGAATCGGGGAGCTCGTCGAACAGGGCAATAATCTCGGCGTCCGCCAGGCCGTCCATCTCGGTGTGCGAGACGGGACTACCGATGAGTTGCATCCCGGTCCAAGTGTGGGACCGGGCCGTCTGGACGTAGGCCGGCAATGAGGACCGCTCGGCCTCGATCTCACGCCGCACCTCATCCGGGAGACGCTCGACGGGCAGCGCGGTTAGCAAGCGGAACCGGCGCCCCCTGGTGTAAACGTCATCCGGACCCCGCTCCTCCCCTCCACCCTCCCGGTACAATTCCCAGCCGCGAATGGCCGCGGTCAGGCGACCCATCTGATCTTCCGTCAAGTGCGGGGCAAGTGCCGCGACTAACTCGACGGAGTCGCCCTGATCGTCATTCAGGCCGCCCAGCCAGAAGCGTCTCGGGTCGGCCGTCAGGTACTCGAGGGCGAAGGTCGGGTGCGAGGGGGCGATCTCCCGGACCCCGCGGCACAGTAGCCGCTGAAGCAGGTTCGAGTCCGGGTTGTCGGCCTCCCGCAATAGGGCGCAGAACTCCTCGGGCTGGGTTCGGGCCAGTTCCCGGATCGCCGCGTCAATGGCCAGGAAGAACTGGTCGGGGGAATCGAGGGCGACGTACTCCCGACGATCGAGTCGGGCAAACCTAAGATGGTCGTCGGCGTACCGGACCACGTAGTCGGAGGGCGTGTTCCCCAGGTGGATCGCGAGCTCCCGGAGTGCCGGCCAGAGCCGCCGCGCGAACTCCACCGGGACCCGCTCCGCCAACTTGCCAACGTCGTGCCACTGGCCGTGACTATCGAGGAGCATTCGGAGCCGGCCCGCGTGGTCGTCGCCCCCGTCACTCGCCGACATCACAGCCCGGCGGCAGGCCGCATCGAGCCACGCGGCCACCAATCTTACGGCGAGGGTCGGTTCACTGGTCGCAACCGTCTGGGCGAGTTGCCACATGCCCCCTTGCTCGATGGCCGTGCGCTCGGCGATGGCGACGGCCAGTCCGACCGCGCTCTCATTCCACTCGTTGAGGTAGGTGAGCGTCCGCCAGGCCAGCAAGAGCTTGGATTCGTCCGGCAGCCAGTGTTCCTGCATCAGCCGAAGGCACCGGCCGCGGTCGAACCCGAACGCCGCGACTAGAACCCATACCACGTCCCCCGCCTCCAGGAAGGGCTTCCGCATCTCGGCCGATAACTGCGTGCCGGCGAACAGATCGAACCACACCTTCTTCCCGGAGATGGCCGTGAGGACCTTGCGCCGCCACGACCCATCGTGCAGGGCCGCGACCAGCCTCGCCTGCTCCCAGTCGGTCGGGAGCGGCTGTTCCAACTGGGACAGAAAGTCGATGAGCAGGTGCCTGACGTGACGGCGGAGGGTCGGCCGGTTCCAGAGGATGTTGAACTCCCGGGCGTAGACCGCCGGGTTCGCCCGTCGGAGGTAGTTCAGGGTCATCCACAGGGTCGGCCGCACGAACAGTCCGTCCTGGCGGACGAGGACGTAGGAAGCGAGCGATGCGTTGTCCCGCGAGAACGTCTTCGCCCGGACGAACTCGAAGAGAGACTGGTGCCGGAACCCGACCCGGAACCCGTCCTCGGTCAGGCACAGGACGTCGGCCGCGATGAGACCCTCGACCGTGGCCCAGCGGTCGTCGAACCGGCCGCGGTCGGTCCACAACTCCTCTTGTTCCGCCAACTGCCCGGTCAAATCCTGGAGGAGTTCGGCCCGGCCGCCGCCCGGCGAGACGACCCGCTCCTGCCAGAGGTCGTTGAACAGCTGCTGGTAAGTGGTGAAGACCGGCTGTTCGCCCGACCCAAGGAGGCGGTTGAGGAACAAGGAAAGATGATAGGGAACCCGCAGCAGTGTCTTTGCATCGTCGGGCCAGCCAGTTCCGTCGATGTCACGCTCAGCCAGAACCTCGGACACCTGCTCCCAGGTCGGGGGCTGTAATCGGATCTCGTTCGCGCCGAGCCGGTTGAGCCGCCCGTCATGTTGGTACTCGAACTCGCGGCACGAGCAAACGACGTGAACGCCCGGCTGCCCGGCTAGTCCGTGAATCAGGTTCAGCAGGACATGCAGGCGATCGGACTTCAGGTCGGCCAGGTCGGCCAAGGCGTCAAGCTGGTCGAGCAATACGACGACGGGCTCGACATCGGCAACGGCGAGTACCGCCTGGTCGGTCGGAGCCGGGAGGGTGAGTCGTTCCGCCAGCTTGGCGGGTGAGTCGATGGATCTCCATAACTGATCCGCTTTGATGGCAAGAACGGAGAATCCTCCTGCCACCAACTGCTGTCCCAGTCTGGCAAGAAAAGCCGACTTTCCGCTCCCTGGCGGGCCTAGCACCACACTCACAGAGTCTCGTTCCGAGGTAATGCGTCCGGCCAGTACCCTCAGCTCGGGCCGGTCCAGCCACCGGCCTCCGGAGACAGTGGTGGGCCACCGGAGTAAATCGGTCGACGCACGGGCGAACGGGGACTTGAGTTCGCCCGGAGCGACGGTTGCAGGGATTTTGAGGCGGCCCCGTCTCTCCGACCCGACGGCGGGCGTCAGGAGCGGCAGTAAAGGAGGCGGACTGTACCCGAGCCAAATGCTGGTTTCAGGTGCGTCAGTGAGAGACTCGACAATAACTGCCTTGGCACCACCCTCGGCCCCGCCACCGGCCCCCGGAGGGGGCGGGCCGGCACCTCCCTGGGGCAGAGTGGTGGATGCCCGGGGAGGACGGCGGGCCGGCACCGGCCACGCCCGCGTGATCCACTGGACTGTGAAGCTGGCCGCCACGGCCGCGGCGTACCGCTTCCACGTGTCCCGCTCCTCCTTGTTCCCCTCAAGCGGTACACTTTCCAATCCCGTTTCCGCGCCGACCCTCGGCATGTCGGAAATCCCGCGCACCATCAAGAAGCCGACCCGCTGGCCGCCCGCTCTGGCCGACTCGATCGCTGACGCGGCACCCGCCCCCTCCATCTCGACTGCGAGGAGCCTCGGCCAGCCCGCCCGAACCTGCGCGAAAAAGGCGTTGTCCGCATTATCGACCACCTTGTTGCCCGAAGCGATAGGACCGGTAATCAGCTTGGGCACTCCGTCGAACCCCGAGGGGCGAAGTTGGCAATCAACCGTCGTCCACGTCTGGTCCCGGGCATGAAGTGTCACCGAGCTTCTGAGGAGACCCTCATCCACCTGGTAAGTGAAGTCATGCCGCGGCTGGAACTCGCCCGCGATCTTTCCGTACTCATAATCGTAGATCACGCTCGAGATCGCCACGTCCCCCCTGGTCAGCCCGTCGAGGGGGAACCCCCCTGCGATCCCAACGAGGAGGACGTATCGCGGCTTGAACCGACTCACCGTCGTGGAAACGGCGTTCGCCATTCGCGTGTGCCCGGGCAAGATGGTGGCCGCGACGACGAGTTGGAACGCCTGTCCCCAAGCGTCCGAGAGTTCGCCCGTGACCCACCCGTACTGGTTCGGCTGCCGTTGTGAGCCGGGATCGTGGCGGAGTCTACACCCCTGCCGCTCGAGCCGCGTCGTCACGGCCGTATACTCTTCCGCAATGACCGTGATGATGGCGATATCTGCTTTTGGCATCGAGCGCTCGTCGCGTCACTGACGCAGGGAGTCGAGAAGGGACGCCTGGGGCGGTGAAGAAGAACTCTCTCAAGCGCTCTCGAGAGGCCTTTCTTGCCCACTCAAGAGTCTACTATACTGGTGGACGCCCGCCCACGAATGTCGGCCATTGCGCATGCTACGAGACGATCTCTGCTGGATGCATCAGAGGGCCTCTTAACTCGCCTGATGCCAATCCTGGCGGCCGTCGTGGGGTAGCATGGGGGCAGGGCAGGCCCCCCCACACGGCATCGCCCACGGATGAGCGGACGGCCGGCCGGACGGCGGGCGAATTTCTCCGCGCCGGCGTCACCCGCCGTCCGGCCGGGATTCCCGTCGGGGCGTGTGTTTTTCGACTAGCTTGGCCCACGAGGCTTTTTGCCTCTCGCTCCAACTCCGTGCGGCATCGGACCGCGAAGAAGCTCACGCCAGCAGTCGTCGGAGTTAAGGCTACCGGATTATCCCCGGATTGAAGGCCCGCGTGGCGCAGCCGGCCCTCTACTTGGGGGGCTGAGCCCACAGGCGGACCTCGCCCCGGATCCGTTCGAGCTTGTCGGGCTTGATATCGCGGTCCACAAGGTACAGGCGCTGGATCGAGAAGACCTGGTTCGACAGGCTCTTGATGATCGAACCGGTGATGTCCACGATCGACTGCGGCTCGCTGCGGCCCTTGCGGAACACCATGATGAGCTCTTCCCGTTCCTCCGGCTTGAGCTTCTCGGCGTCGGCCCGCGAGAACAGGGAGCCCCGCTCCTCGAACTTGATCGGCTTCGGGCCGCACAGCAGGAACTGCCCGACGTTCAGCCGGTGCCGCTTGGCGAGATCCACAAGCCCATCCCGACACTTCTGCCGGAACACGGTGGCGGGGGTGTAGCTGTGGATCTTCTCCTCGACCCCGCCGACTTCCAGGAGAAGGCGGGGTGGGCAGCGTTCCACCAGACACGCCGCGAGCGTCTGGATGACGGGATCCTGGTCGTCTCGTGCCGCCCGGTAAATCACCCGGTCGACATAGTCGTCGGTGAATCCGCGGAGGTCCGCCCCGCCACAGATCTCGTTGATGTGGTTCCCGTCGCGGGCGAGGAGGTCGTTGTACCGGTCGGAGTCACGGACGCGCCGGAGCAGCTGCCGGCACGCCTCCTCGAATCCATAGGTCGTCTTGTGGTAGTACACGACGCGGTGCATGAACACCCGCGCTAGCAGGAAGTGCTCCGCCGCTGCTAGCGCCTTCTCGTCGACCCCTAGCATGCCGGTCGGGCTGATGCGGATGCTGTTCAACAGGTAGTTGAGGTCGATTTCGCCGTACGGCACGCCGGCGGCCCGGGCGTCGCGGAGCAGGTAGTCTAGCCGGTCCATGTCCAGGCTGCTGTGGATTAGCTTGCTAAGTTGCTGGTCGGCGCCCTCGAGCCGCGAGAACAAGGCGCCGATCTTTTGGGCCTGCTTCTTCCCGCCGAGCGCCTTGCAGATGTCGGCCTGCGATTGGATGATGTGGCGGCCGAGTTCCTCGTGGTCCGGGTACTCGTCGACCTGGCCGGATATCGTCTTCTTACCTGCGTTGGTGACCTCCTCCTCGGTAAGTGTCACGCTCCCAACCCTCTCCATCAGGTGCGAGTACGGGTAGTGGCCGATGTCGTGTAACAGGGCGGCCTGCCGCAGCTCGGCCTTCCGCTCCGTGTCGAGGCCGGAGTGGTCGAGGTTCCCGAGCACCCGGCACATGATGCGGAACACGCCCAAGCTGTGGGCGAACCGGCTGTGGGTGGCGTTCGGGTAAACGAGGTGGCCCATCCCGAGCTGCTTGAGCGAGCGGAGCCGCTGGAAGGTCGCGGTGTTCACGACCTTCCACTCGGCGTCGGTCAGGGCGATGTCGCCGTGGATGTTGTCGTTGACGACCCTGCCGGACGGGCTACGCGAGGAGGCCATGGGCCCGCAACTCCTTGACGGCGGACTTCACCTCGGCGGCGGAGAACTCTTTGTTGTTCCGCTTCAGGATTGTGGCCGTGCCCTCCGGGTCGCCCGGTTTGGCCTGGTCGGTCTTGAACAGGAACAGGGCGGAGGCCAGGAGCTCGAGGCGGCGGGCTTGGTCGGTTTTCGACTCCCCTTCCTGGTGCAAGAGCGAATGGAGGTTCCGGGCCCGGGTGGCCGACTCGTCGTCCAGCTTCCAGCCCCGCAGCTCCGCCTCGGCGTACTCCCCCTCATTCGCGATTCCGAATGCCCCGGAGGTCATGTCCGGCGAGTACGGTCCACGGATATACCAGCGGAAGCGGTAGCCCAGGTGGATGCCGGCGGCTTGCAGCAGGTACACGGCCTTCTGAAGGATCAGCCGGTCATGGAAGGTATTCACGCTCAGCGGCACCTCGGCCGCCTCGAGGGATTTGGCCAGGAGGATTTGCTGACGGTCCATCTCATTCGCCCTTTGCCCGGCAACCCGTGCCTGAAGTATCACTTTTCAATCGGACATCTTACCTCCCGGCTGAACCTTTTCCACGTCCGTAAGATTTCCGTTGCGGCTCACAGCACGGGTGGACACGACCCGCAACCTTCAGCCACCACGGCGGACAGCCGAGGCATGACCCTATTTGTCGGCGAGAGTCCCCCTCGCTCCGCGCGGCACGATCGACACAACGCGGTACCCGGACGTTGACAACGATACCTGTGCCCGTCCAGTCCAAAAGTCGGTAGACGACCAACCCGGGCTTCACGCCGCGCACGGCTTGTTCTAGGTCCTGTTGACGATCGAAGTCCGTTTGAGTCGTTTGAGTCGGATGAAACCGAGGGCTAAGTGAATCACTCCGAGGAAGGTCTGTTTGAGTTTCTCGTACCGGGTGGCCACCCGGCGGAACTGC
>JAQGHQ010000187.1 GCA_028288765.1 Gemmataceae bacterium
CAAGTCAGTCCGGGGCCGCCCGGTTCCCTTGGCCGGGGGAAGAAAGGTCTTAAGCCGGGCAAAGTGTGCGTCCGTTAGGGCGGTTGGATAGCTTCGGGTTCTCATAACTCATTATACGGGCTTACACTGCGTTTTCGCACAGACACTAAGGCAGGCAGTAGGAAGTGAATTACCCTTCTCCGGGTGCCACGGGCGGACAAGCCGCCCGTGGCACCCAGCCTCTTGTCGGGCAGATTTTCTACTGCCGCCTGCCTTACAAGGTGCTTGGTCGAGGACCGCGACGGGGTCCTTCTCACCCCGGTGGTCTTCGACCTGATCGGGCGGGTGCCGCGGGCGCCGCACCCGACCATGTCGCCGGCGTGCGGCCGCCCGCCGTCCGACCCCGCGGGCCAATACGAGGCATCGAAATAAGACCATTCATGCCCCCGGAAAGCTCAAGGTCCCGGGAAGGAATGACGATAATGACGATCGTACCGGCACGTTGGCCTGTGGGCCCGACGGTCCGCACATTTCGACTCACGCACCGACTCGTCCTCGCACTTAACGCCGGGTTGTGGCGATTCGTGGGCAACTGGGCTAAATCATGCGGATCACGGACGCGGATCGATTTTGGTGGGCGGGCGTGGTGGCGCTGGGCTGGCTGCTCGCCGACCGACCCGCGGGTGCCAGCGGGCAACCGGTCTCCCCTTCACCGCCGCAGGTCGCCGAGGCGACGCGGGGGGTGCCCCCCGACCCGACGCTCGCCGGGCAGGTATACGACTTCTCCCGTCAGATCCGTAACCTCGGCCGGGCGGGCGGGGTGACCGGGGCGGGGGACGACGGCCGAGGTACGCCCGGCACTCCGAGCGCGGAGGCAGCTGATGTCGCCCGCACTCAGGCCGCCGGGGGCGGGTCGAAAACCTCCGGCGGCGACCCGACTACCACCGGCCGGGCCCAGGAGGTCGGCAACCCCCACCTCGGCCAGCTCCCCCTGAAGTCCGTCTACGACTTCGACAACGACGGCTTCCGCTGGTCCACCCAGGACGACGAGTACAGCCTCGGGATCCGCGGGATGTCGCAGCTCGACGCGTTGGTCTACGGCCGCCCGTCCCCGGGGGCGGCCACCAGTGGGTTTTACAACCCCCGAACCCGCGTCTACTTCGAGGGTAACGTCACCAAGTCGATCCAGTACGAGTTTTCTTTCCAGAATTTCTACGACACCGTCTCCCTGGTCGACGCCTACGTCGACTTCAGCTACGACCCGCGGTTCCAGGTCCGCATCGGCCGGTACAAGACGCCGTTCACCTACGAGTTCTACCGCGTCCACGTCTGGGACCTGCTCTCCCCGGAACGGTCGCTCTTCACCAACAACTACGGGGCCAACCGGCGGTTCGGCCTGATGGCCCACGGCAGTCTGCTCGACCAGCGCGTCGAGTACGCCGTGGGGATGTTCGATACGCAACGGAATTCGTTCCGCCCGTTCAACCACCTCCAGGACGTCGAGGCCTTCCTCAACTTCAAGCCGTTCTACAACGACGAAGACTCCGTCCTGCGGGACCTCCAGTTCGGCGGGTCGGTCGACGCGGGGAGCGAGAACCAGTCGCCGGTCCCGGCCGTGCTGCGGACCAACCAGTCGCCGGGGGCCGCGGCGGTCGACAGCACCGCGGCCAGCAACGCCGCCAGTGCGGCGTTCCTGGCGTTCAACCCGGGCGTGATCGAGCGGGGTAATCGGGCGCTCTGGGAGCTGCACGCGGCCTATTACAAAGGCGGGCTGTCCTTGCTGGGGGCGTGGCAGGGCGGGTACGAGAGCTACGCCTTCGGGGCCCTCGGGCCGGTCCGGGTCCCGATCCACGGGTGGTTCCTGCAGGCCGGCTACATCATCACCGGCGAGACGATCCGCGACCGCACCCTCGTCCAGCCGCTCCGGCCGTTCGACCTGCGGGCCGGCCGGTTCGGCCTCGGGGCCTTCGAGCCGACGGCCCGGTACAGCGAACTCAACCTCGACCCGCGGGTCTTCACCGCCGGGTTCGCCAACCCGGCCCTCTGGACCGATCGGGCCCAGTTGATCGACGTCGGCTGTAACTGGTACCTGAACAAGTTCGTCAAGGTCTACTGCGGCTGGGAGCACGCCATGTTCGGGAGTCCCGTCCTCTCCAACGCGGGCGGCTTCACGAAGTCGAACGACCTGTTCTGGACCCGGGTCCAGCTTTACTTCTGATCGCCGACTGGCCCCGTCGAAGGCGGCCGTGGCGGCGGGGTGTCACCCTGCCCAATCCGGTGTTACCCGCGGTGTGGGTCCTGACCGGCCAGGGCGTGGAGTCGTTCCAGACTCAGCCCGTCGATGAGCGGGAGCAGCGAGGTGACTGCCGCCCGGAGCCGGGCGGCGAGGTCGGCGGCCGCGCCGAGGTCTCCGGCCGCCGCCCGGTCTTCCACCTCGGACGCGAGTTCCCCGGCCGGGGTGGAGAACACCGCGAGCATCGCCGCGAGCTTGTGCGCTGCTTCCCGAATCCCCCCGAGATCCCCCGCCGAACAGGCGGCGGACAGCGCGGCCAGGTGGTCCGGCACCCGGTCCCGGAACCACCCGCACAGCTTCCGGAGCAACCCGGCGTCGTCCTCGCACGTCGCCAGGACCACGGTCGGGGTCAGGACCCCCCGATCGGCCGCGTCCGGCGGCCGGGTGCCCCGGGTCACCCGGGTCACCCGGGCCATCGCGGCGAGCAGGTCCGGCACCCGAACCGGCTTGGTCAGGAAGTCGTCCATCCCGGCCGCCAGGCAGCGCTCGCGGTCTTCGGCCCGGGAACGCGCGGTCAGGGCGATCACCGGCAGGTGTCCGCCCGCGGCCGCCTCCCGCTCGCGGATCGCCCGGATCACCTGGAACCCGTCCATCTCCGGCATGTGAACGTCCAGGAGCAGGAGGTCGAAGCCGCCTTCCCCCGCCAGGGCCAGGGCCGCGCGACCGTCGCCCGCGAGCTGAACGCGGTGGCCCCGCCGGACCAGCAGTTGCTCCATGAGGTGGGCGCTGAACCCGCTGTCTTCGGCCACCAGGACGTGCATGGGGCGCGCGGCCGGGGCAGGCTCCGGCGCCACCGCGGGCGGGGCCGGCATCTCGTCAGCCCGGTACATCACCCGGTAGATCGTGGCGAGCAGCTCCTCCTGCTGGACCGGCTTGAGCAGGTGGGCGTCGACCCGCAACTCGCGGAAGCGGGGCAAATCGCCGGGGCGGTCCCCGGAGGTCAGCAGGATGATCCGCGTGGCGGCCAGGGCCGGCCACTCGCGGATCCGGGCGGCGAGGGCCAGCCCGTCCGTGTCGGGCATGCGGGCGTCGAGGAGCACCAGGGGGTACGGCCGGCCCTGGGTGACGGCGTGCCAGAGCGCGCCCGCGGCCGCAACCCCGTCCCCCACCGCCCGCGGGTCCATCTGCCAGCCGCGGAGCCACCCCTCCAGGATCCGGCGGTTCGTGGCGTTGTCGTCCACCACGAGCACCCGCAGCCCGCGGAGCTGGACCGGAGCCGGGGCGGGCGGCGGGTCGGCCGGGTGCGGTTGCCGCCCGAACCGGGCGGTGAACGCGAAGGTGCTGCCGCGGCCCGGCCGGCTGTCCACGGTGATCCTCCCGCCCATCAGGGCCACCAGCCGGGCGGCGATCGACAGCCCCAGGCCGGTCCCGCCGTATTTGCGGGTGGTCGAGGTGTCCTCCTGCTCGAACGCCCGGAAGATCCGGTCCTGCGTCTCGAGGGGGATCCCGATCCCGGTGTCGGTCACCGCGATCCGCACGCCGGCCTCCCCCCCCCCCGGGGGGTCGGCCGCGGCTTCCGCCCGGACCACCACCTCACCGGCCGGGGTGAACTTGATCGCGTTGCCGACCAGGTTGAGGAGCACCTGGCGGAGCCGGCCGGTGTCGCCGACGAGGGCGTCGGGCACGTCCGGGTCGATGTGGCAGACCAGTTCCAACCCCTTCTGGTGGGCCCGGGTCGCCAGCGCCCGCAGGGTGTCGCCCAGCGCCGCCCGGAGGGAGAAGTCGGCCGGGTCCAGGGCCAGCTTGCCGGCCTCGATCTTGGCAAAATCGAGCAGGTCGTTGATAATGCCGAGCAGGTTGTCGGCCGCGGACTTGACCGTTTTTAGGCACTGCCGCTGGTCTTCAGTCAGCGGCGTGTCGAGGGCCAGTTCGGTCATGCCGAGGATGGCGTTCATCGGGGTGCGGATCTCGTGGCTGACGTTCGCCAGGAACTCGTCCTTGGCCCGGTTCGCCGACTCGGCGGCCTCCTTGGCGAGGCGCAACTCCTCCGCGGCCAGCTTGCCGTCGGTAATGTCCGTGCAGGTGCCGAACCATTTGAAAATGCTTCCCTCGCTGTCCCGGATCGGCACCCCGCGCGTCTTGAACCACCGGTACTCGCCGTCCGCCCGGCGGACGCGGTATTCCACGTCGTAGGTGCCGTGTCCCGCGACCGAGTTCGTCCAGAATTGCCGGGTGGCCTCCCGGTCGTCCGGGTGCAGTACGTCCAACCACCTCCAGGCCAACAAGTGACTCGCCGGGACCCCGGTGTATTGCGTCCACTGCGTGCTGAAGTAGTCACAGGCGCCGTCGGGCGTGGCGGTCCAAACCAGTTGCGGCAGCGCCTCGGTCAGGCTGCGCCAGCGGTGCTCACTCTCCCGCAGGTTCTCCTCGGCCCGCTTGAGGTCGGTAATGTCAACGCTACTGCCGGTGAAGCGGATCGGCGTGCCGGCGGCGTCGCGGACCGCCACTCCGCGGGTGAGCACCCACCGGTCCGTGCCGTCGTCGTGGCGGACGCGGTACTCGATCTCGTACTCCCTGGTTTCGCCCGACAGGTAGGCTTTCATGGCGCGTTCGACCGGGTCCCGGTCCCCGGGATGCACCACGGCCATCGCGGTCGCGAAGTCGACTTGCGCCTCCGGGCGGCCGGGGGCGAGGGGCTCCCGGGAGTCAATGACGGCGATGCGGCCGGTCTCGAGGCCGCCGTCCGGCATGTCGATTTCCCAAATGGTTATGTTCGAGCCGCACACCGCCAGGTTCAGCCGGGCGTGGGCCTGGCTCAACTCCGCCTCCAACCGTTTGCGTTCGGAGACGTCCTGGATGATCACGATGGTGTAAACCGGCCGGCCCGCCGCGTCCCTCTGGAGCGAGGCGAACAGTTCCACCCAGACGAGCGACCCGTCCTTGTGGAGGTAGCGGTTCTCCAGCCGAAAGCCGGGCGACTCGCCGCTCAGGGTCGCGGTGTACGGCTCGATGCTGGCGGCCAGGTCGTCGGGGTGCGTGATGTCCTGGACGGTCCGGTGGAGCAACTCCTCGCGGGGGTAGCCGACGATGGCGCAGAACTTCTCGTTGACGCGCAGGAATCGGCCCGCGGCGTCCGCGTGGGCGATGCCGACGGCCGCGTTCTCGAACGTCCCGCGGAACCGCTCCTCGCTCTCCCGCAGGGCGTCCTCGGCCCGCTTCCGGTCCGTGATGTCGACGACGATGCCCACGAAGCGAATCGGCTTGCCCCCGGCGTCGCGCACGGCGGCGCCGCGGGTGAGCATCCAGCGGTAGGACCCATCCTTGTGGCGGACCCAGTTTTCGACTTCGAACTCGCCGGTCTCTCCGGCCAGGTAACTGCGCACGGCCGCTTCGAGGGGGGCGCGATCGTCCGGGTGGATCATGACCATGCCGGTCGCGTGGTCGGTCGGGGAATCGGGGCGGGTGTAGCCGAGTTGCTCCCAGATGTTCACGTGATACCCGTGGCCGGGCCGGTAGTCGCCGTCGGGCAAGTCAATTTCCCAGACGCCGATGTTGGACCCGCGGACCGCCAGATCGACCCGCGCGTTGGCCACGCGGACGTCCTCCTCAATCTGCTTTCGCCCGGTGATGTCTTCCGCGAGCCCGGCGATACGAGAGACGGCCCCATTCTGGTCCTTGATGGGGAAGGCGCGACTGCGGACCCAGCGGACCGAGCCGTCCGGCCGGACCACCCGGAACTCGCCGTCCGTGAACACCCCGTGCCGGTGTTGGCCCATGTGCTCGATCGCCCTCTCCCGGTCGTCGGGATGGATGCTCTCGACCCAGGAGCGCGGGTCTTCGTAGAGGGCCTGGCGCGTCCGCCCCCAGACCTCTTCGTAGCCCGGGCTGACGTAGAACAGCTGCTCACCCCGGACGTCCGACATCCAGAAGATCTCGTGGATGTGCTCCGCCAGTTGACTGAAGCGGCCCTCGGTCTCGCGCCGGGCCTCCTCGGCCCGCCGGCGCTCGTCGGCCACGATGCGGCGCCGGGCCCGGTGCAGGGATTCGCTCAGGCCGCTGATGATCGTGCCGACCAGCACGAGGAGGCTCAGGGCCAGCGCGTCGTGGACGCTGGCGATCTCGAGGGAGTACAGTGGGGCGACGAGGAAGTAGGTCGCGGCCAGGGCGCTGAGGACGGTGGCCAGGAGCCCGGGCCAGAAGCCGCCGACGTAAGCGACGATCAGGACGGCCGGGAAGAAGGTCATGTACAGGACCCGGTCCCCCAGCACCGCCGCGAGGGGCCACCGGACCAGCAGGGTGACGGCCGGGGCCAGCACGGCCAGGCCGTAGGCGACACGTCGGCTGCGCCGTCGCTCGTTCATCTCAACCTCGCAGGGCACCGGCAGTCCTCACGCCGATCGACGCCGTCCGCGGGGAGGGGTCCGGGAACCGACCCGGACCGGATCCGCGGGGCGGTCACCCCTGGGAAAGCGAATCGACTGCCAAACCGGTCTGCCGGTGGGGGCCGGTCGCGTCCCTGGCTGTGTACTCGGCGGGCTGGACGGGACGAGTGGCGGCGACGAGAATGGATATGAATCCCTTCCTTTCGCCCGACGAACCAGCAGCAAACAGCCATGGCCCACGTTTTGCTGGTCGACGACGACCCGGACCTGATCACCGAGCAGATCCGGCACGCCTTCCCGCCCCCGGCCCACCGGGTCGAAGTCGCGCGGACCGGGGCCGACGGGCTCGCCCGGGTCGCGGCCGGCCCGCCGGACGTGGTGCTGCTCGACCTCCGGCTCCCCGACCGCACCGGGCTCGACGTGTTCGAGGAGATTCGGGCCGCCGACGCCCGAATCCCGGTGATCTTCGTCACCCTGTCGAAGACCGCGGACGCGGCGATCGAGGCGATGAAGCGGGGGGCGTTCGACTACCTGTTCAAGCCGCTCGACCCGGCCCAGCTCCGCCGGGTGGTCGGCGAGGCCCTGGAGGTGGCCCGGCGGATGCGGGAGCCGGCCGTCCTTGCGGAGACCCTCCCGGAGGAGAACGTCGCCGGGGCGATCGTCGGGGCGTGTCCGGCGATGCGGGAGGTGTACAAGGCGGTGGGCCGGGTCGCCGCCCAGGACGTCCCGGTGCTCATCACCGGCGAGAGCGGCACCGGGAAGGAGCTGATCGCCCGGGCGATCTATCAGCACTCCGGGCGGAGCCGGGCCCCCTTCCACGCCCTGAACTGCGCGGCGATCCCGGAGGCCCTGCTGGAGAGCGAGCTGTTCGGGCACGAGAAGGGGGCGTTCACCGGGGCCGACCGCAAGCGGATCGGCCGGTTCGAGCAGTGCAACGGCGGGACCCTGTTCCTCGACGAGATCGGGGACATGCCGCTGGCCCTGCAGGCGAAGATGCTCCGCGTCCTCCAGGAGCAGGCGTTCGAGCGGGTCGGCGGGAGCGAGACGGTCACGACCGACGTGCGGATCATCTCGGCCACCCACCGCGACCTGACGGCGGACGCGGCCGACGGGACGTTCCGCCCCGACCTGTACTACCGGCTCGGGGTGTTCACCGTCCACCTGCCCCCGCTCCGCGAGCGCGGGGAAGACCTGCCGATCCTCGTCCAACAGTTCCTCCGGCGGTTCAACAAGGAACTCGGTCGCGACGTCCAGGAGGTGAGCCCGGAGGCGATGGCCCGGCTCCGCGGGTACTCGTGGCCCGGCAACCTGCGGGAGCTACAGAGCGTGCTGAAGCAGGCCTTGCTCCGGGCGACCGGGTCGGTCCTGCTGCCGGCCATGCTGCCCGACCTGACGACCGCACCGGTCGCTGCCCCGCCCCCCCCGTCCGACCACGGCGCCCTGGAAGGCTTCATCCGCAAGCGGCTCGCGGAGGGATCGGAAGAGCTGAACGACGAGGCCCACCGCGAACTCGACCGCGTCCTGCTGCCCCTGGTGATGGAGCACACCCGCGGGAACCAGTTCCAGGCGGCCAAGATCCTCGGGGTCGCCCGCCAGACCCTCCGCCGCCGGCTCCGCGAACTGAACATCACCCCCCGGTTCACCGACGGCACCGATGACGACCCGGACTGACCGGGCCCGACAGCGGGGTGAGCCGCGGGTCGGTCGCGGGCCCCAGCTGCTGACCCCACCGGGCACCGACCCGCCCGCCCGGACGGGGTCGGGATGACCCCGGGAACGGCCGGCCGGGGAAACATTTTGACCACTCTGGCGGCGCCGGTGTCACCCCACGACCCGGTGGGGGCGGTGTCCGAGGTCTCACGCCTCCCCGGGCGTCCCGCCGATCCCCCCGGGCTCGATCCAGTCCCGCGTCCTTCCCCCGGTCGGGCACTCGCCCGGCCGCGACTCCACCGACGATCGCATTTCCAAAATGGTAGCCCGTTGACCCGTCGATAGACGATCGGCGATGGCAAGACCGAGCGATTCCGGGATCCTGCCGACACTTCGCCGCGGACGCTTGTCCTTCGGCAGCATGATTCTCCGTCTCATCGCGGCGGCGGGCCCGCCGATTGGCCCGCGCCCTGCGATGAGACCGGCGGACGGTCGCCCACCGTCCGCCCTTATCAACGGGAGCAACCACATGGATCGGAAATACTCGCCGGCCCGGGCGGCACACCGGCAACCTCGACTCGGCGTGGAGGTGCTCGAAAGCCGGGACGTCCCGGCCTTCCTCACCGGGGCCGAGGTCGCGGTCGGGGCCAGCGCCGGCGGCCCGCCGCTCGTCCAGCTGATCGACCCGAGCACCGGGACGGTGCAAACTCAGTTCCTGGCCTTCGACTCGACCTTCTACGGGGGGGTCCGGGTGGCCGTCGGTGACGTGACCGGGGACGGCCACCCGGACCTCGTGGTCGCCGCCGACCGCGGCGGCGGGCCGCAGGTGAAGGTGTACGACGGCCAGACCGGGGCGGTCGTGGCTTCCTTCTTCGCGTACGACCCGTCGTTCCAAGGCGGCGTGTACGTGGCAATTGGAGACGTGACCGGGAACGGGAAGAACGAGATCATCACCGGCCCCGGCCTCGGGGGTGGGCCGCAGGTGAACGTGTTCGACGGCTCGACCGGGAACCGGCTCACCTCGTTTTTGGCGTACGCCCCGTCGTTCCGCGGCGGGGTCCGGGTGGCGGCCGGGGCCCTGGACACCTCGGGGACTGCCGACATCGTCACCGCCCCCGGGAGCGGCGGCGGGCCGGACGTTCGCACCTTCCGCCTCCCGCCCGGGTTGGGCACCCCCACCCAGGTGGGCGGTTTCTTCGCGTACGACCCGTCGTTCACCGGCGGCGTGTTCGTGGCAGTCGGGGACGTCACCGGCGGCGGGGCGGGCGAGATCGTCACCGGGCCGGGCGCCGGCGGCGGGCCGCGGGTCGGGGTGTTCACCCCGGGCGGGACCCCGGTCGCGTCGTTCTTCGCGTACGCCCCGTCGTTCCTCGGGGGCGTCCGGGTCGCCGCCGCCGACCTCTCCGGGACCGGGGTCGCGGACGTGATCACCGGGCCGGGGAGTGGCGGCGGGCCGCAGGTCAACGTCTTCTCACTCCCGTCCACGACGCCGCTGGCCAGTTTCTTTGGCCTCGCCGCGGGCCAGACGGTCGGGGTGTCGGTGGCCGGGTCACAGCAGCCGATCAACGTCCCGGCCACGCCGGCTGCCGTGATCAGCAGCGCGTTCGCCCAGTATCAGGCCGCGCAAGCGGCGGCCCAGACCGCGCAAGCGGCGGCCCAGACCGCGCTGACACGATCAATTTTTTTCCCACCGATTCTTCCGGATACAGTTACCACTGTCGATCCATTCGGGTTGTTTACCCCGGCCGTAATTACCCCGACGGGGACCGTCGATTTCTGACAGTCGTCTCGTGGGAGACGACCCGTGGCGGGCCGGGGATGCCGGCCGACCACGGGCCCTTGGGCCGCCGGATCGAGTGGGCGCTCAGCCGTCGGCGGGATTCGGCCCGTACACCCCGGCCGCGTCCGGGTCGAGCGGCACGAACACCTGGCGGTCGTTCCAGACGACCACCCAGACGGCCGGCTCGTCGGCCGCCGGGTTGATCTCCTCGTGCGGCAGGTGCGGGGGCACGAACACGAGGTCGCCGACCTCCAGCTCGGCCTCCACCTCCAGCCGCATCCCCCACCGCAACCGGATCCGCCCGGCGACCAGATAGATTCCGGTCTCGTGATCCCCGTGGTGGTGAGGCCCGGTCCCGGTGCCGGGCTCGAGGACCGTCATCCCGATCCACAGCTTGTCCGCCCCGACCAGCTCGTGGGTGATCGCCGGGAGCCTGGAGACCCCGGCCGCGGCGATGGCGTGCGACACCAGTTCGAGCGGCCGGATGACACGGACCCCGGGGTGGACCGGCCGGTCCTGGTCGCCGCCGGACTTGGTGGGGTGGGACAAGAGACACTCCCTCGGGGATGCGACCGGCCCGCCGGTTCCGAAAACAGTCCGGGACCGGCGGGCCGGTGTTGACAGGTAAACGGCCGCAGTCACCCCGCCGCCCGGGTCAGAAATCCGCCCAGTTCGGCGACCTCGCCGGGGCCGAGCCGGACCCGGGCCGCTTCGGCGATCTCCCGGAACTGCCCCCGCCGCCGGGCCCCGACGATCGCCCCGGTCACCTCCGGCGCGCCCAGCACCCAGGCGACGGCCGCCGCCCCGGGGCTCAGCCCGTGGCGGCGGCCGATCCCCCGGAGCGTCTCGACGAGCCGGAGGTTCCGGGACAGGCGCGGCTCCTGGTAATCGGGGCTCCGCTTCCGCCAGTCGTCGGCCGGAAGGTTCGTGACCCGCTCCCGGGTCATCGCCCCGGCCAGAAGGCCGGACGCCATCGGGGAGTAGGCGATAACCCCGATGTCGTTCGCCGCGCAGTACGACAGGGTCTCCGCCTCGACCTCCCGGTGGAGGAGCGAGTATGGCGGCTGGAGGGAGGTGACCGGCGCGATCGCCCGGGCCTGCTCCAGCTGCCCGACGTCGAAGTTCGACACCCCGACCCACCGGACCTTGCCCTCGTCCCTGAGCTTCGCGAGTTCCCCCCACGCCTCCTGGATGTCCTCGGCCGGCTTCGGCCAGTGGATCTGGTACAGGTCGATCACGTCCACCCGGAGCCGCCGCAGGCTGGCCTCGCACTCCCGGCGGACGCTGGCCCGCTTGAGCCGGAACCCGACCTGCCAGTCGTCGTCCCAGACCATGCCGCATTTGGTGAAGACGTACGGCCGCCGGGCCACGCCCTCCAGCGCCTTCGCCACCACCTCCTCCGAGTGCCCGAGGCCGTACACCGCGGCGGTGTCGATCCAGTTCGCCCCGCAGTCCAGGGCCTCGTGGATCGCGGCGACCGAGTCGGCGTCGGCCTGGCCGCCCCAGGCCCACTCCCATCCGCCGCCGCCGATCGCCCACGCCCCGAACCCGATCGGGGTGATGTGCAGGTCCGAGTTCCCGAGCCGCCTGGTGTTCATCTCCGACTCTCCGAGAAAGAAACGGGCGAGGTCGCACTCACCTGGCCGGCGGCGGGACGGGCTCGACCACCGTCCCCTCGGGCAGGCCGTCCCCGGGGTGGACGGTGGCCGTCTCGCCCGGGTTGGGCCCCGCGGGCACCTCGGCCTCGGCCGCGTGGGCGCGGCCGAACTGGCCCTTCCGGTAGTGGACGGTGTGGCTCGCGTCGGGCATCCCGATGGTCGGGGCCCCGGTCCGGATCCCCTCCCGGTGCCCGGTCACCCGGCCGCCCCCCGGACCGGGGTCGTCTCCCCGCCCGGCCGCGGCCGGCCGCGGAGGTCGTCGAAGAACCGCCCGACCGGCTCGGCCGTGAGCAGGTCGGTGGCCGCGACGGCGAACCCGTGGGCGTCCGCCGCCGCCAGCGCCCGCCCGACCCCGGCCGCCGTCACCGGCCCGACCGACCACCCGGCGGTCGCCTCGTCCAGCCCCATCAAGAGGGTCTCGGCCATGCACGCCAGGGCGTGCCCGGGCGGGACCCCGACCCCGGCGACCGAGAACCCCGGGTCGAGCGGCAGCCGGACCACCCCCCCCCGGATCACCCGGACGTCGGGCCGGGCCCGGACCACGTCGTCGGACACGTCCGGCGGGAGGGAGATGTCGCAGATCACCACCGGCCCGGGCCCCAGGTGGCGGGGGAAGATGAGCGGGTCGGGGGTGTTCGACGCGGCCACCACCAGGTCGCACCCGACCAGGGCGGCGCAGTCGTCGGCCGGGACGACCCGGGTGCCCGGGGCCGCCCGCCCGACCTCGGCCGCCACGGCCGCCAGCCGGGGGGACGCCCGGTCCCGGCCGACCAGGACGACCTCCCGCACCCGCGGGGCGACCAGCTGGGCGTACGTGCTGGCGATGTTCCCGGTCGCCCCGACCACCCCGACCCGGGCCCGCCCGAGGTCCAGCCCGGCCTCCCGGGCGGCCTGCTCGATCGCCCGCAGGCCCATCCCCACGGTCAGCGAGTTCCCGGTCGTCACCGCCGCCCCCGGGGCGGCGACCCGCTTGCAGTTGTGGGCGACGATGGACGTGTACCCGCCGAACCCGACCGCCCGGCACCCCCGCCCGACGGCGGCGGCGACGGCCGCCTCCAGCTTCCCCAGGATCCAGGCCGTGTCCCGGGCGTGCATCGCCCGGACGATCTGGCGGGCGGTGACCCCGAGCCCGAGGACGGTCAGGTGGACGTCGGCCCCGGTCGGCGAGTGGACGTGGACCTGGTCGAGGACGACCGGGTCCCACACCCGGGCGGTCCGGTCCAGGAGCCCGGCCAGGGCGGCCGCCGGGAGCCGGGCCAGGGACGGGTCGAGGTCGGCCAGCTGGCGGTCCCCCAGGAGGTGGGTGAGGAACGCCACCCGGCGGGGGGTGCGGGCGGGCTCGCGGCGGACCGGGGGCGGGGGCGGGGCCGGGGGGCGGGC
>JAQGHQ010000198.1 GCA_028288765.1 Gemmataceae bacterium
CGGGAGCCGACGCCGAGTGCCGGGATCATCGACAGCCAGTCGGTGAAGACGACCGAGGTCGGTGGGCCGAAGGGGTACGACGGGGGGAAGAAGGTGGCCGGGCGGAAGCGGCACCTGTTCGTCGACAGCCGACGCCGATGAAGACGGTGAAGCCGTTGGTCGAGACGAGCATCGGGTCCAGCTCGTCCCGCCGCTTCTGGTCGTTGATCTTGTGGCCTTCTTCGATCACGAGGAGGTTCAGCGTCTTCGATTCGTTCGACGTGGTCGGGGCGAGGGAGAACTTGAACAGTTCGGCGTGGAGGAGGTCGGAGCGGTACGCCCGGATCGTCTGGGTGTTGTTCTCCCGGTCCTCAAGGCCGTACCGGTTCTTGAGGTGCAGGATCGATTTCTTGAGGCGGTCGACGTCCGTCTTCGCCTGCTCACCGTTCGGGCTACGCGGTCGAATCGGGGATAAACTGAGGGTGACCTCGCCCGGAACAGGGATCGTGATGAGCCGGACTATGCTGGCGTTGTTTCTCATGGTCGCTGGCAGCGCGTCTGCCGACGAGGGCCGCCCGGTGAAGATCCTGAACCGCGGCCCGTGGCCTCATTTGCCGACGCACACGGGCGCGGGGGTCGGCACCGATCCCGCCCCCATCACCCGCGTGATCCGCACTGAAGCCGAACTGGCGAAGGCCGCCGGGAGCGGGGCCCGCATCACCGCGGCGAAGGCGTTCAAGCTCGACGCCATCGACTTCGACAAGTACATGATCGTGGCCGTCGAGGACGGCACCCAGCCGATGGTCGGGGTGAGCGGCGGCGGCCCGCCGAGCGCCCCGTACACGGTGTCGATCGTGCGAATCGACCGTGACGACAAGATGCTCACCGTCCGGTGGCGGCGGCTGCCACGGGACAAGGACCAGGTGCTGACCCGGCCCCTCGAAGCGGTGCTGGTGGGGCGGTTCGACGCCGAGGTGAAGTTCGACCGCCTGCCCGACCCGCCCGCGAAGCCGGAGGCCCCGGCCGCAGCCGGCAAGGACGTCGCGCCCGCCGGGCGGGCGTCCTGGCCGGACGGGTGGCCGCCCGAGGCCCCCCAGAAGGAATGGGCGGTCCGCAGCGAGGACGAATTGATCGACCCGCGGCTGCGCGCCCCGGAGCCGGTTCTGGAGAAGATGCGGGCGGAAGCCAAGGCCCGGTACGCGAAGGCCCTGAAGGTGGCCGACATCGACTTCACGAAGCAGATGGTGGTCGGCGTGAGCGGCGGGGTGCAACCGGCGGCCGCCGGGATCGAGGTCACCCGCGCCGAGACCGACGCGGCCGGCAAGGTGCTGACCGTCTATTGGAAACTGCATCCGGCCGCGAAGGACAAGCCGATGGCGGGAATCGCGCACCCGGCGGAAGTGGTGTTGCTCGACCGCTTCGCCGGAGACATTCGGTTCAAGGAGGAGCCGAAGTAAGCCCCCTCGCCACTATCGAGTGGTCCCGCAGTTACGCTTGCGCGAACGCTCGATCTCCGGCACTGTCGCGGCATGACCGAGCGTAGCGAAGTCTTCACCGATGGCAGTTTCAACGACCGGACCGGAGTCGGCGACTGCGCGTCCGTTGTGCTCGACCCCGCCCCTCGACCAGCGCTGGTGAAGCCGTGATCCCGGCGCAGAAACCTTCACCCTTCCAGTTCCTTGATCCGGTCGCGGATGTCGAGCAGGCTCCGCGGCCGACCGCTGTGGTCATTGAAAGTCGCCGCGGGGTCGATGCCGAGGTGCCGGTACATCAGCCCCAGCACGCACTCCAGGCGGTACGGGCTACTCGTCGGCACCCCGCCCTTCCGGTCGGACGAACCGACCACGCGCCCGCCCTCAAAACCGCCACCGGCCAGCAGCACGCTCATCACATCGCCCCAGTGGTCGCGGCCCGGCGGCGAGTTGTTGATCTGGCTGATTTGCGGGGTGCGGCCGAACTCACCCATCACGACCACGAGCACCCGCTCGGCCAGCCCGCGGTCGAAGAGGTCGCTCACGAGTGCGGCAAGGGCGCGGTCGAAACGCGGGGCGTTACGGCGCATGTCTTTCCACAGGCCGCCGTGGTGGTCCCAGCCGAATGTGCCGACCGTGACGAAGCGGACGCCGTGTTCCACCAACCGGCGCGCCAGCAGGAAGCGGTCGCCGAGGTAGTTGCGGCCGTAATGGTCGCGCAGGCGGGTCGGTTCCGCGTCGAGGTCGAACGCCTTGCGGGCGGCAGGGCCGGTGACGAGTTCCACCGCTTGGCGCTGAAAGTCGTCCGCCGCCGCCGCTTGCCCCTTCGTATCGAGGACGCGGCGGTCGCGCTCGAAGTTATTCAGCAGCGCCGTGCGGTCGCCCATTTGCTCGCTCGTCACGCCGCCGAGCAGCGCGAGGTTCGGCACCCGGAGAGGCGGGCGGTCCTCGTCGTTCCGCACCACGAACGGGCCGTACCCGGCCCCGAGGTAGTGTGGGCCGTCGTACCGTTCGCCGTGGTAAAGCAGCACGTACGGCGGCATCTTCGGCGCCACCGGACCGCATACCTTCGCGGCGTACGAGCCCACGCTCGGCATCTCGTTCTCGTTCGACGCCGGCTGGCAGTAGTAGCCCGTCTTGATGAGGTGAACGCTCGACGAGTGCTGGGTCGAGGGGTGGTGGATCGACCGCAGGACGACGAGCTTGTCCATGATCCGGGCTTGCTCGGTCATCAGTTCCGAGAACAGCACCCCGGGCACGTTCGTCTTGATCGGGTTGAATTCACCGCGGATCTCGCTGCCGGTGTCGGGCTTCGGGTCCCACGTCTCGAACTGCGTCGCCCCGCCTTCCTGCAACACGTAGATGACGGCGGTGTCGCGCTGCGCCGACGCACTCGCACGGAGGCGCATCAGATCGGGCAGCGACAAACCCGCGAGTCCGGCGAGACCGGCCGAATCACGTGCCGACGCGAAATCCCGGAAGAGGGAGTGAGAGGCATGCGGGCTCCGAAGGGAGACGAGCGGTGTGGTGGGCTTCGGCAGTACGCCAATGCTACCGCGACGCGGTACGTGGGTCAACGCACTACGCGGTTTGGCGCGAGGAGAATGCGTACTCTTGGCAATTATCCGCGGACGGAACGGCGGGACAAATGCATTCCCTTGCGCGAACAACACGCTTCCGGCAGACTCCCGGCATGAGGAGCGAGATCCACACGGACGGAAGTTACGTCGAGCAGACCGACAAAGGCGGTTGGTCCGCAGTGATCGTGCGCGCCGAATCGGCCCAGCAGACCGGAGGGTCCAGCTACGAGATGGAACTCCGCGCGCTGGTCGAAGCCGTGAAGATGGCCGACGGCCCCTGCACCGTTATCTCCGATTACGAGGGCCTCATCCGCACCGCGCAGCAGGGCAAGACAGAGACGTGCAAAGCCGTTTGGGAGGAACTCTACGCGGAGATGGCGGGCAAGGACGTCGAGATCGCATGGCGCAAGCAGGATCAGACGCTCGGATCGCGTCTGGCGCACCAGCTCGCGAGGGACGCGGCGAAGGGGCGGTGATTTCATCCGTCCCCAGCCCGTTCCTGACTCTTCAGCGGGCAAACGGAATTTGAGCGCAAGAATCGGAGCGCAGACGGTTTTGGGGGTTCCTTATGATGCCCTCATGCACGCAAGCCGTACCCCGCGAGGGAGAGAAATGACCGTGGCAACGTCGAAAGCCGATCTGATTCCCACCCCGCAACCCGCGACCCTGTTCTCCGACGACAAGAGCCGCTGGCAAGCCGTGGTGCAGCGGGACCGGACCGCCGACGGCACGTTCTTTTACTCGGTGAAGACGACCGGCGTGTATTGCCGCCCGCACTGTTCGGCTCGATTGGCGAATCGGGAAAACGTCGCTTTCCACGAGAGTCGCGAACAGGCCAGGCGTGCGGACTTCCGCCCGTGTAAGCGCTGCCGACCGGACGACGCTTCGCTTCTCGACCGGCAGCGCGCCGTTGTCACCCGGGCCTGTCGCCTCATCGAAGAGGCCGAGACACCGCCGAGCCTGGCCGGCCTGTCGGCGGCTGTGGAAATGAGCCCGCATCACTTCCACCGGGTGTTCAAGGCGATCACGGGCGTGACCCCGAAGGCGTACGCCGCCGGGCATCGGGCGCAGCGCGTCCGGGACGAACTGGCGGACGGCGCGTCGGTGACGGAAGCGATGTATAACGCCGGCTTCAACTCGAACGGCCGGTTCTACGCCACCTCGACCGAGCAGCTCGGCATGACGCCGTCGGCATTCCGGGCCGGAGGGCCGGGGACCGACATTCGGTTCGCGGTCGGCGAGTGCTCCCTTGACTCGGTCCTCGTCGCGGCCTCGGACAAGGGGCTGTGCGCCATCCTCCTCGGCGACGACCCGGACGCCCTGACCCGCGACCTCCAGGACCGGTTTCCGGAGGCAAATCTGGCCGGCGGTGACGAGGCCTTCGACCGCTGGGTCGCCCAGGTCGTCGGGCTCGTCGAAGACCCGGCCATCGGCCTCACCCTGCCGCTTGACATCCGCGGCACGTCGTTCCAGGTCCGGGTGTGGGAAGCGTTGCGGGAGATCCCCTTCGGCTCGACGGCCAGTTATGCCGAGATCGCGAAGCGGATCGGCCGGCCCACGGCCACGCGGGCGGTCGCCCAGGCGTGCGGCGCGAACCCCCTCGCGGTCGCCATCCCCTGCCACCGCGTCGTTCGATCCGACGAGTCTCTCTCCGGCTACCGCTGGGGCGTCGAGCGCAAGACCGAACTCCTCCGGCGGGAGCGCCCGGCGAGTTGATCATGTCATGGACGCGATCCGGAAGGTCGGATTGAGAAGCAAGAACCGGAGCGCGGGAGCGGTGGGCGGCTGAGTAAAGCTCATTGCTCACCGGCGGACGGGCGTCGTGCCCGCCGCCACCGACCCAACTACTCACGCCCAACGGAGACCGATCGTGACGAAAGAGCAAGCCAACAAGGCCATAGTGGGCCGCTGGTTAACGAGATTCTGGGGGGAGGCTTGCGACCTCCGCATCGTCGATGAGCTCGCCGCTCCCGACATGCTGCTCCAGTATTCGCTGCACGCGCCCCGCCGCGGCCGCGAGGACATCAAGGCGTTCATGACCGGGTTCCGGCAGGCATTTCCGGACCTCGCGTTCTCGGGCGCGGCTGACCTCATCGCGGAAGGCGACTATGTAGTCGGCCGCTGGCAGGGCGGCGGCACGCACACCGGCCCGGCCTTCAGCGACTTCCTCATCGGGTCGTTGCCGGCGGCGACGGGCCGCAAGATGCGGTTCACCGGGACCACGGTGCTCAAGGTCGTGAACGGCCTGATCACGGAAGAGGTTGGTCTGGACGACGGGGTGACCGCCCTCCAGCAACTCGACCTCATCCGCCTCAAGTAGGGCTACGCGACTCATCGTCGCCGGCCGGGTCCGGGTTATGCCCAGGCCCGGCGTTTTTACGGACACACACAACTGAATTGAACGGGAAGATTCATGAGGAAAACGACACCCGCACCGCGACCCACGGCGGTTCCCAGCGAAGACATCGGCGATCGCGTCGCCGCCCTCGACTGGACCGCCCTTACCTCCGAACTGGACGCACACGGGTGCGCCATCATCGCCTCGCTGCTGTCAGCGGCGGAGTGCGGGGCGATTGCGGAGATGTACCGGGACGACGCGCAGTTCCGCAGTCGGGTGGTCATGTCCCGCCACGGGTTCGGCCGGGGGGAGTACCAGTATTTCGCGTACCCATTGCCCCTGATCGTCGAGGGCTTGCGGGTATCGATGTATCCCCACCTGGCCCCTGTCGCCAACCGCTGGAACGAGACGATGGGGATCGACGTGCGGTTCCCCGCCGGCCACGCCGCCTTTATCGAGCGGTGCCACGCCGCCGGCCAGACCCGTCCGACCCCGCTTCTCCTCCAATACGGCCCCGGCGACTTCAACTGTCTGCACCAAGACGTCTACGGCGAGCACGTCTTCCCGCTCCAGGTGGCGATCCTGCTGAACGAACCCGGAGTGGATTTCACCGGCGGCGAGTTCGTCCTCACCGAGCAGCGCCCGCGGATGCAGTCGCGCGCTGAGGTCGTGCCGCTCCGACAGGGCGACGGCGTCGTTTTTCCCGTCCGCCACAGGCCGGTCCAGGGCAGCCGTGGAAGCTACCGGGTCAACCTAAAGCACGGGGTTAGCCGCGTCCGTTCCGGGAGCCGACACACCCTCGGGATCATCTTCCACGACGCTACCTGAGTACCCGGATTCGGCAGCAAGAACCAGAGCGCTACAGCGATGCCCGAGCGGTACAGTTCTTCCGGGTCGCTCGACAAAGTCCTCACGAGTCAAAGGCACGAAACACACAATGCACGCTTCAATCACTCCGGCCATCCTGTATCTCGGTACGCCCGTCGTCCTCAACAGCACGGTCAACGAGAACGGTTCGTACAACCTCGCACCCATATCGTCCGCCAGCTGGCTCGGGTGGCGCTGTCTGCTCGGTTTTGAAGCCGTTTCAAAAACGCCACAGAACATGATCCGGACCGGGGAGTGCGTGATCAACCTTCCCTCGGCCGACCAGGTGGACGCGATCAACCGGCTGTCGCTACTCACCGGGTCGAACCCGGTACCGGTCGGGAAGACGCAGCGAAGCTACCGGCACAAGCAGGACAAATTCGGGGCGGCCGGTCTGACTCCGATTCCTTCAGAGACCGTCGCGGCACCCCGTGCGATGGAATGCCCGATCCACCTTGAGGCGAAGGTCGCAAAAGTCCACCGCGTCATGGCCGACGAGTACGATTACTCCGTCCACGACCGAAGCGCCGAGTGTACCCTAGAAGGCATTATCCGCATTGAAGTGCGGATCACGCGCGTCCATGCCCACCCGTCGATCATGATGGACGGTCACCCGAACCGAATTGATCCGAACCGCTGGCGCCCGCTGATCATGAGCTTCCAGCGGTACTACGGACTAGGTGACGAGATCACCGCATCTCGGTTGGCGTCGATACCGGAGTCGATGTACAGAAGCCCCGATATCGACCGCGCCCATACAGCTTCTCCTACAGCTCAAACCCGACTCAATTAGCAGGTCCGCTTCCCACTTCCCGCGTCGAGGCCGCATGCATCGACCGGCTCCGCCCCTGCCGCCTGCTCGATGGCCGCCCGGAACGTCTCCGGGGCCTGGGCGCCGGATAGGGCGACCGTGTCGTTGATGACGACGAACGGGACGCCGGTCGCCCCGAGCCGGCGGGCTTTCCGCTCCCCCGCAAGAACGGCGTCGCGGCCCTCGTCACCCGCCAGGAGCGCATCCACCGCGGCGGCATCGCGTCCTGCCTCAACCGCTACCGCCACCAGAGTCGCCCGGTCAGAGAGATCACGCCCGTCCGTGAAATACGCCCGGAACAGCGCCTCCACGACCGCGTCCTGAACGCCCCGCTCGCCGGCCAGCCACACGACCCGGTGGGCGCCGAAGTTGTTCGGGGTGCGGGTCATCCTCTCGAAGTTGAACGCGATCCCCTCGCCCCGTCCGGCGCTGGCCACCTGCGCGTCCAGCTCCTGCGACCGCTCCCAGCTCCCGAACTTCCGCGTCCGGTACGTCCGGCGGTCGACGCCCTCGCGCGGCATGTCGGGGTCGAGCTCGAACGGATGCCAACGCACGGTCGCGGGGCGGTCCAGCAGAGCGATACCCTTCTCCAGCCGCCGCTTGCCGATGAATCACCACGGGCAGATCACGTCGGAATACACGTCCACGGTAATCATCGCTGTTTCCGCTCCCTCTGCACCCGTCACGCTCGCCCGCCAACCGCCGTCATTTTTTGGGCGTCGCCGCAAGGTATTCTTCCGTGGAGACCAGCCTGGCGTAGCCGAACCGCAGGGCGGCCATGAAGGCGGCATGAACCTGCGCGGCCGGGATGACCGCACCCTCGAACTCCTGGTCGCGCGTGGCGCAGGCGTCGTATACGACGATGCATTTGTAGCCGAGGTCGCTGGCCGCGCGCGTCCCCGCGTCCACGCACATGTGGCTCATCGCCCCGCAGATCACCAGCTCCTCGACCCCGTGGCGGTCCAGGAGGGCTTTCAGGTCCGTCTCGCGGAACGAGTTGACGTGGTGCTTCAGGATGACGGGCTCGCCGTCGAGGTTCCGGGCCTTCGGGTGAATCTGCGCCCCGGCCGATTCAGGCGCGAAGAACGGGGCGTCGGCGGAGGGGAACTCGTGCCGGACGTGGACGACCAGGTCGCCGGCGGCGCGGGCCGCCGCCAGCAGTTTCGCCGCGTTATCGGCGGCGGCGTCGATCCCGCTCAGCGTCCACCTCCCGCCGGGGAAGTAGTCGTTCTGGATGTCGATCAGGACCAGCGCTCGCTTCGGCATGTTCGCCTTTCTTGCTGCGACGGCAGACTCGAACCTCTTGCAAGGCGGTCACTTGTGGCCCGTGTTTCAGACGCGAGTTATTATACCCCTGTCGCAGAACACCGTCAGCCGAGAACGACGATGGACGCTCGACTTGAAGCACTGCTTGCCGCTTTCGCCCGTGCCGGGGATCCCCAGCCAGCCGACCTCGTTTCTTCCCTCCAGAGCCTGCCCGAGCCCGGCACGTTGCCGTCGCCGCGGGAAACGTGGACCCTAATCGGTCTCGTCCGGCACCGGGAGCGGCAACTCCGGGTCGCCGAGATCATCCGCACTCGTCTGCGTGGCGCCCCGTCCGACTTGGCCGCAGGCGGCGCACTCGGTCATCCGGAGGGAGTAAAGCAGAGCGGGCCGGTGCCCGGGATGCCTGAGTGGGAGTATTTCTTCCACGGCAAGGGATGCTGCGTCACCCACAAGGTCAACGGCGACGCCATCGACGTGGACTTCTGGGGCGACACGGCCGAATACTTCGACACGTATTTCTACATGCGGTTCCTCGAATCGCAGCGGCACCCGGAACCCCCCGAGCAGCGGCTGAAGGAACTCCACCAATCGCTCCGGCCAGTCGGCATCGCCATCAGGCACCTGAGGCGCCAGCGGTGCCCTGACCCCGCTTCCCGAACGCGAATCGCCCCCGCGGGTTTCCGACAGCGTTCTGAAAAACGCCGATGCGATCGAGGCCTTCTGTGTCGCATGGGCCGATCCGTCGCGTCGGTTGTGGCTTGCCGCACTCATCGGCGACTGGCTCGCGGCCGACGATGCCGCAGCGGGCCAGCCCGAGCTACTGCGGGTCACGGGGCCACGTGCAGACAAGTGCCGCCAGATCTGGCGGGAACTCCTGCTGAAGGAGACGGGCTACCCGGCCGCCGACGCCCTACATGGTCTGGCCGAACTCGGTGCTGCGGACGAACCCGTGGAGCAAGCGTTCCGCGGACCACCCACAGGCCTGGTCTCCGCGGCGCTCGACATCACCGAGCAACAGGACGACCCGCGCTGGTGCCCGCTCGTTCACGGCATGTACTCCCGCGTCAGGCCGGCAGGACAACCGCCCGAGCCGCGCATCTGGATCAGGTGCCTGAAGTTCCTCCTCCGGCACGGCTACCGGAAAAAAGAACTCCTCGCGGCCTTGCCGCAGGCGGGCGGGACGGAGATGGGCGAGGCCACGCTGCTGGCCCTCGAACACGCACCCGAACACGCCCTCGGACTCATCCGCAGAAGCCTGCTCGCGGACATCCCGATTAACCGCTCCGAGGTCGCCGCCATCCTCGCCGTGATCGGCCAGCCGTGGGCCATCCGGGAACTGCTGGGGGCGCTGGAGTCGTCGGACGATCAGGAGAAGACCGCCGACTCACGGGCGGCACTGCTGGAAACCGGCGACGAGGAATGCGAGAAGGCGGTGTTGGCGTGGGAGGAACGGAACCCGCATGAGAACGAGACCGGCAGCAACCTGGAGATCAACGGCAGGAAGCTCGGACCGTTCTACTCGTTCGGCGAGCTGTCGCTGAAGAACCGGGCGTCCTGGATCAAGTACGAGATGGATAAGCTCCACGACCGGGTCATGAAGGTAAGAGGCCGTCTAGAAATCAAGATTTTCGGCGGGTTTGTGGCGGAACCCGGTGGTAAAGTCCGTCGGGGAATCGGACCAACACCACTTTTTTAGACGGCCTCTAGACAGAGTATCCGACGAACAGTTCGCGCGAGTAGCTCAGACGAATAGCCTCTACCCGCTGGACCCCTTTGCCGCCGCACCCGCATTCAGGAGATCGGTGGAGTACACGACCAGTCGATCCATCCTGGCGACCCGGAAGAACTCGGAGGACTTCTCGCTCAGGCAGAAGACAAGCCGCCGGTCGGCAGCCGCGCACGACCGCCACAGCGAGACGAGGAAGGCGAGGCCGGCCGCCCCGAACGAGTCGAAGCCCCGGCAATCGAGAACGACGGGCAGGGACGTGTGGCCGGTAGCTGTCCTGAAGTCGTCGGGTAGGATCTGGCTGGCCGGGGGCACGACCCGCTCGTGGAGATACCGCTCGCCATCGCCGACGATGTCGGTCACGTCCACGAACTCCGCCACCGTCACCCCCTCGGGCTGGTGCTCGGCGAGACGGATACGTGCCACGCCGGAACCCCCATAGCTGACCCTGTCGGGCTGAAACGGACTCTGCCACCCTGCCCTTACTCCCCCAACAGGTCCACGAGCCGCCGCAGTTGCTTCAGCCCGCCGACCTCCCGGGCCAGCTCCTTCACCCGACTCACCAACTCGACCGGGTTGGACACACCGGCACTCCGACCCGCTTCCTCCGCACTGACTCGCCGCGCCTTGCGCTTTGCCTGGTGGCTCTTGCTCTTCACGAAGTAGACCAGCGACGAGGTGACCTTGATACCCCGCTCGGCCAGGGCGGCGATGATCGCCTTCGACCCCGCCTTAGGGTCCTTAGCCAGCTCCTCCCTGATCGCGTCGGACTTGTTGCCGTGGGTGCCGTTGGAAGACGGCGTCGAGGACTTGGCCATGAAGGTTCCCATCGGGCAGGCTGAGTAAGGGCGAGTCAGGTTCAGATTTACCAACAACGATCTAAGTCGGCTACAGGAACAAGGCCATCACATCTTCTTCGGTCCTCTCGCGCACTTCACGATCCCGTGGAGCATGACCGCCAAGAAGACCACGCCCGGAGCCACGCACGCGCAACCGGAAAACCAGCGCTTCTGGGCGTCCGGGGCATCGAGCATCAAGTGGATGCCGATTGCGATCAAAGCCCACCCGATAATGATCCCAGCCACGATCGGTCCCCAGGGCATGTTGCCGCAATTGGGGCAGGACAGTTCGCCTTTGGGGACCGACTTGCCACAGCGCACGCAAGCATTCGCCACCGGTGCAGGCGCACGGGAGATCCTGTACTGCTCGTCCGTCATGAGGATGGGGAGCTTGCAGCCCGGGCAGTTGACCGGAACCACGGCGAACGTCGTCTGGCAGTTGTTGCACTTGTACACGGGCGACACCTCCGGGTCAGACGAACAGGATCTCCCCGCTGAAACCGCTCCGAGCCGCAAGCAGCGCCAGCGCCGTGCTGTCCGGAGCGTCGTCGTGCGCGCCGGCCTCGTCGGGGTGGTGTGGACAGAGGTACTCTCCCTCGCCTTTACATTCTCGAATCATCGCCGTGGTCTGCTCCTCGAACTCGCTCGCCAGGGGGTGATCGCCGGGGTAGCTGAACCGACCCTCCGCCTCAGCTTCTTTGAACAGCGCCTGCTCGAAGCCCAAGTACAGCTCGTTCTTTCCCTGTAGCGTGAACTTGAAGAAGCTGTCCTCGCCCACGGGGAGCCCGCTGTTCATCTGGAGGATCTCGGTAGGGCCGCCCGGCCCAGTGTCGTCCGCCCGGACGCCGAGAAGCCGCTCCTTGTAGCACCACTCGTACTCCTCCTCGGTCCCGTCCGCCTTCTTCCGCAGAGCCTTGTGCTTCCGTTCCAGGTCGGTCTTCATCAGCTCGACTTGCTGCTGGTACGGGACGTGGGGGTACTTGAACCAGTCGAGTACGTCCCCCGGTCGTTCGCTAGCGTCAGCCAGGTGTGGTCGCTCGAGCGTGCCCAGTCGATGCCGGCAAAGAGCTTCTCGGTCGGGACGATCACCCCCGGGCCGCGAGCGCAGCTCAGCAGGCGCTCGCGAGAGACGAAGTTGCCCTCTTCGACCGTGTCTTCGAGGAAGTAATTGCGTCTGATCTCGGGGTTGTACCGCCCGTACTTCGCCAGATCGGACTGGAACCTGTGCTCGTAGTTCAGGTGAACGGGGTCGCCGGTCTCCTCGTACACCTTCCGCCGGTCGGCGATCACCTCATCGGCGGGCACGATGATCGGCACCCCAGGTAGCTGCCCGTCGCACCCGCGCTTGAAGTCTCAGAGCCGGGTGCAGCCGACCCCGATGAACACCGTGAAGCCGTTGGTCGAGACGAGCATCGGGTCCAGTTCGTCCCGCCGCTTCTAGTCGTTGATCTTGTGGCTCTCCTCGATCACGAGGAGGTTCAGAGTCTTCGATTCGTTGGAGGTGGTGGGGGCGAGGGAGAACTTGAACAGCTCGGCGTGGAGGGCATCCCTGCGGAACGCCCGGATGGTCTGGGTGTTGTTCTCCCTGTCCTCAAGGCCGTAGCGGTTCTTGAGGTGCAGGATGCTCTTCTTGAGGCGGTCTATGTCCGTCTTCGCCTGCTCCCCGTTCGGAGACGCGATCGCCGACATCAACGGCTGGCCGAGGAGGTGCAGCAGGAACACCATCAGGAACTTCAGCACCAGCGTGACGATCTCCGTCTTGCCCGCCTGGCGGCTGATCTTCACAAACACGCCCTCCGGTCCACCAGGAGGCTGTGGAGGATCGCCGCCGCCACCCGCATTTGGTACGGGTACAGCTGGGTCTGGAACTCCTGGAGACAGAACAGCTGGAACAGCTCCGTTACCTCGCGGTACAGGCTCTCCCGCTGTGGAGGGGTCAGGCTGAACAGGTGCATCAGCGACAGGATGCCCGCTGCCGGCCGCCCGCGCCAGGAACTGCTTGGCCAGGTCGCGGACCGGGTCCTTGTCGTCCTTGATCTTCTGGACGATCTCGTCCACGTACCGGTGCGGCCCGTCCGGTGCTCGATCCCTCACCGACGAAGCTCATTCTGAAAGACGTAACCAAGCATGCGGTCCTGGCGGGGTCGGGGCCGACGGCGAGGGTCGTCTCTCCCGGTCCAGCTGCACGTCGACGCGGAGGCCCGCGGGGGCGGTGACGCGGCCCATGTGAAGTCCAGGGGTCCGGCACCCTCCCCCCATTCTCCCCCGGGTGGGCCGGCGCAGCTTTTGTTAGTGGACATTTGATTCAGGTGGCCAGGGACCGCTGCCAGAAGGCCGTCCACTGGCCGGGCTCACTCCGGTACAGCGCGCGGACGTGGCAGACGGCGTGCGCCCCGG
>JAQGHQ010000238.1 GCA_028288765.1 Gemmataceae bacterium
GGCGGCGTCCGATCGGAGCTGGGTGGACCCCGCGGCCGATGGCCGCACCCCAAAGGCGAACAGCCCGGGCAGGGCGGCCCGGAGGTATAGTGCTGTTAACTCCCCGGTATCCCCCTCCCCGAGACTCCGAGAGTTCGTAAGCGTCCGGTCCCGGGACGCCTTGCGGGCTCGTGTAGGATCGGGGCTTTCTCTTCCTCGAGGAGGCCCGACCGAAGCCGAAGACCGTCCGCCGCCACGCCGACCGCGAGCAGTTCTGGCGGGACACGATCGCCGCCTGGAAGGCGTCCGGCCAATCCATCCGAGCGTTCTGTGCCGCCCGCGGGGTCGCGGAAGCCACCTTCTTCGCACGGCGGCGCGACCTCGCCGACGGCGAGCAGTCCCCCCGCCCGCCCGCTTCATCGGTCACGAGCCCATCGTTCGCCGCGGTCCGGGTGATCCCTGACCCAACGATCGAGGTTGTCATCCCCGGCGGATTGCTCGTCCGCGTTCCCGCCGGGGCCGACCCGGCCGCCGTCGCCCACCTCGTCGCCGCGCTCGGGGAGAGGTCGTGCTAACTCTCGGGCCGACCGGCCGCATCTGGATCTGCGTCGAACCGCAGGATGGGCGGAAGAGTTTCGACGGCCTGGCCGGGGTGGTGACCTCGCATTTGTCCCGCGACCCACTGAGCGGCGACCTGTACGTGTTCCGCAACAAGCGCGGGGACCGACTGAAGATCCTGGCCTGGCAAGGGGACGGATTCGCCCTCTACCTCCGGCGGTTGGAGAAGGGGACGTTCCGGTTCCCGACCGCCGCCACCGCCGAGGTCAGCATCACCGCGACCGAGTTGGCCATGATCCTCGGCGGGATCGACCTCGGGTCGGCGAAGCCGCGTCCGCGGTACGAGCGCCCGGCTACGGGGTGAGCACCCCGGGATTCCGGCCCGGTCGGGGAACTCCGGCACCGGGTCGCGCGTACCACGGGTATGGTTCCTCCCTCACCGAGCCCGGATGCCAGCCTCGCCGCCCTCCGGGCCGAGGCCGCGCACCTGCGGGCGGTGAACCAGGAATTGCTCGCCACGGTGGCCGAACTGCGGGCCACCGTCGAGAGGCAGCAGGTTCACATCGAGCGGCTCGTCCGGATGACGTTCGGGCGGCGCTCCGAGCGGGTTACCGGGCCGACCCTGTTCGACGATGTCCCGGATGCCGACCCGAACATTCCAGCGGCTGATCCACACGTCGCGCCCAACCCAGCGTCCGACTCCACACCTGCGAAGCGACGGGGACATGGTCGTCGGCCGCGGCCGACCGACCTGCCCCGGGAGCGGGTGGAGATCGACCTGACGGATGCCGAGAAGGTGTGTCCGTGCTGCCAGACGACTCGCATCCGGATCGGGGTCGATGTGTCCGAACGGCTCGACTATCGCCCGGCCTCGCTCTTCGTCCGGCAGCTCGTCCGGCCCACGTATGTTTGCCGATGCTGTGAACACGCCGGTGACGACCCTCAAGTCGTTCAGCCCTCGCTCCCGCCCGAGCCGATCCCCCGCGGGACTGCGGCGGCCGGGTTGCTCGCCCACGTGATCGTGTCGAAGTACATTGATCACTTGCCGCTGTACCGTCAGGAGTCGATCCTCGGTCGGCTGGGGTGGGTGGTGACCCGGTCCACCCTGTGCGACCAGATCATGGCGTGTGCCGGGGTCCTCGAACCGCTTTACCGGCTGATGTGCGACCGGGTTCTTCGCTCCGCCGCGCTGCACGCCGATGACACCTCGGTGGTTCTCCTGGCCCCGCGGCGCACGGCCCACGCCTGGGTCTACGTCGGGGATGCTTCAAAACCGTACACCGTCTTCGACCTGTCGGTCGGCCGATCCGGGGACGCCCCGGCCGCGTTCCTCCAGGGCTACAAGGGGTTCGTCCACGCCGACGGGTACACCGGGTACAACCCGATCTACGAGGGCGGGGCCACGCACGTCGGGTGCATGATGCACGTGCGCAGATACTTCTTCGACGCCCGGCTCAACGACCCTGAACGGGCGCACGAGGCGCTGGCCCGCATTCGCGCCCTCTACGCGGTCGAGCAGGCGGCGAGGCAGAAGGGTCTGACCGGGTCTACCCTCGCCATGTACCGGCAGCAGCACGCCGGTCCGGTCCTGACGGCGTTCGCCAGTTGGCTGGCCGAGCAGCGACCGCGAGTGCTGCCGAAGTCCTCGATCGGCGAGGCCTTCACCTATGCCACGAACCAGATGGTTGCGTCATACCGCCTCTCTTGTCACACATGGCGACCAGCCCACCGTCGAGAACCACCCCCGGCGGTGGGTCTCGGTCTGGTTATGGCTTCGGCCGCGGCTTCGGGCAGGTCAGCCCCAACGGGTAGTGCTTGGCACCCATCCGGGATCGCTCACACAGCCGACGCAGTCGGCCCAACTCGTCCGCGTCCGCCCACACCACCCACCGCCTCTGGGCCGGCGCCCGCCGGGCGTGGACCCAACCCTGTCGGACCCACGAACGCATCTTCCGGCCGTCCACGCCCAACTCTCGGATCGGGTCCGGCAGCCACCACTCGGGCGCTCCCAGACGACCGACCAGGGCCTCGGCCGTCGACACGCCCCACCGGGACAGGAGCGTCCGCACGCCGTCCCGGGTGTACCGCCCGCCGTGCTTCGGCGGCCGAGCCCCTTCGTCGTTCAACCGGGCCGCGATCTGCTCGGCCGTCAGGCCCTCACGCCGCCACCCGATCACCTGCTCCTTCATCGCCGCGTACCCCTCCAGGTGTTGGTACGCGCTGACCGGGCGGATCACCTCGTGGTCCGTCGTCGATCCGCCCCGCCACCGGATCGTCACCCGGACCCGCTCGCTGTCCGGGCGGACGAACACCGTCACCCCGTCGATCAGGGTGCGGACGACCGCCTTTCGGTCGGCCGGCGTCGTGGCGGCCGCGTGCCACAGGGCCGGGACGTCGGTGGCCAGTCGGAGGACCCGCTCCCGGTCGGCGTCGGTCAGCCGGGGCGGCTGGGTCTGCTCGGCCCGAGCGTACTCGGCCTCGGCGTCCCGGACCGCCCGGAGTGCGACCTCCCACTGCTCCTCCAGGGACCGGGCGACCAGCCGGTTCTCCGGCTCGACCGCGTGGAACTGCCGGCCCTCCCGGTCCGCCTCATACCGGGACCGCTCGACCGCCTGTCGCCGCACCCGGAGGATCTGCTCCCGGTCCCGATCGACGGTCTCGCAGGCGTGTACGCACGCGGCCAGGGCGGCCGGCTCGACCGCCTTCAGAACCAACTCGGCGACCAGCCGATCGACGCACCCGGCCGGCAGCCCGTGGCACGTCTTCGGCTCCCCCGTGGTGTGGTGGCGGACGCAGATGTAGTACGGCCGACTCGTCTGCCGCTGGGTCGTGTGCAGGCGCCACCCGCACGACCCGCACGTCACCAGCCCGGTGAGTAGTCCCGGTCCCGGCCGCGGCGGGCCGCCCCGATCTCCCCGGGCGTCGTTCGCGTGCAGCCGCGCCCGGTTCGCCAGGAACTGGTCCCAGGTGATGTACGCCGGGACCCGGTCCCGGATCAGCACCTTCCACTCGCCCATCGCTAGCCGGACCCGGCCGCCCTTGCGGCCACCCTGGGAGCGGAGCGCCGGCCCGCGCCGGCCGTAGGCGTACGCACCGGCGTAGAACGGGTGGTGTAGGATCGACCGGACCGTCGAGTACGTCGGCTGGACCCATCCCAGTTGCCCGCGTCGGGGGCCGGACCGCTCCCGCACCCCGACCCGGATGCTGTTGCTTCGCAGATGTCGGAGGACGGCGTACGCCGTCCCGTTCGCGTCGAACGTATCGAAGATCAGCCGGACGACGGCCCGCACCTGCTCGTCCGGGTCGAGGGCCACGTCCCCGGCCGGGGTCTTGACGTACCCGATCGGCGGGTCGGCGAACAGTTCCCCCCGCTCGGCCTTGTGCCACCGCCCGCGGAGCAGCCGGTTCCGCATGGTCACCAGTTCCGCTTCCGACATGATCCCGGTCAGACCCAAGAGGAGGCGGTCGTTCCCGTCCCGCGGGTCGTACACACCGTCCTGATCGGCCAACAGGGTGCCGACCAGTGCGCACACCTCCAGCAGCTGGTGCCAGTCCTTGCACGAGCGGGCCAGCCGGCTCATCTCCAGCCCGAGGATCAGCCCGACCCGGCCGAGAGTGACGTCGGTGAGCAGCCGTTGGAACCCGGCACGGGAGTCGGCCCGCTGGCCGCTTTGGCCCTGGTCCTCGTCGATCACCACTACCTGGTCGGCCGACCAGCCGAGGGTGACGGCGTGATCGGCCAGGGCGTACTGTCGGGCCCGGGACTCGGGGTGGTCGTGGATCTGTTGGAGGCTGGACTGGCGGACGTACACGAGGGCTTGGAGGGCCCGGTGCCGGGTCTGGATCTTGCTCGACAGCGGTCGCGGGTTAGTTGGGTTCATGACGCACCTCCGGTCGCGGCGGGGGCGTCACCTGCCGGGCGAACAGCCGGCTGAGGGTGCGGGTCAGTTCGTCGCGGATCGCCGGCGGGAAAGTGTCCCAGGTCGGCGGGGTCACCGGGGCCGGTGGAGGCGGGGGGGCACAACGGGGACGGGATCGGGGACGGGCATGCGACTTCTCCTGTCGAAGGGGGAACGTCACGACGGGCGAGCCAGTCGGCCAACGCCAGCAGGGCCGACAACTCGATTATCGGCGGACCAGCGGCTGGTTGCCACGGTGTGTCATCCGTGGGCTTGTGGTGGTGTCGTCCAGTGGCCGACCCTCGGCGTCTACCTGACCGACGGGCGGCTGATGATCGACAATTCGGCGGCCGAGCAAGCCATCCGGCCCCTGGCCGTAGGTCGGCGGAACTGGTTGCACCTGGGCGGTGACGGCGGGTTGAAGCCCACCGCCGTGCTGCTGAGCATCTGCGCCTCGATCAAGCGACAGGGGATCAATCCCTGGGTGTACCTGAAGCATGTCTTGACGGAACTCCCGACCCGTCCCCCGAGTGCCGATCTGACTGACCTCCTCCCAGATGCTTGGGCACGGTCCCTCGCCGGGCTCGTCGCGGTTCCGGCCTGACGCCCAGTCAACCAGACTGATCTGACGCTACAACACACGCCGGAAGTCGGTCCTCACCTCGATCAAGGGCACTGGCGGAGCCCAAAGAGGTAGCGCCGGCCCTTGTCCGGCTACATCGGCCGCGCCCTCAGTCTTCCAATGAATGGCGGTCATGGGCCGTTGGCTGACTGCGCTGGGGAAGTGACGGTGTCCCCAATGGCGATTGTCCTGCCCGTTGCTCCAGGCTCGCCAACTGGGGCCGACTCGGCTGGTCGGCAGATGTCGGCGGTAGGAGCGGGGTGACTCTCTAGCCAAGCCAGACCGCGGGAGGTTGCGGAGTAGGCATGGCCCGATCCTCGGACCACCTCACCAGCCTTCTTCATGGTACCGATGTACATCGAGACGACGTTGTTCACCCGGGGGCGGTCGTCTGCAGGGGCCGCGGTGACGAGTGTGCCGCCGCGGATGAGTCCGACGCAATACTCGGCGATGTCGTTTCGGCTGGCCCCGGTCTCTGGTCGGGCGCGTAGGAAGGCTAGGATCGCCTGTTTCCACCGAACTCTACCGGGCCGCTCGCCATCGGCTCCGTCGCCTTTGGGGAGCCGCTTCCCGGACTGGAAGCCCTCGGGGTAGACCTCAAGGGGTGGACGCCCCTTCTTCTTCCGCCCCCGCTGGCAAAACACCGCGACATCGTCCTCCCGCGACAGCAGGAACTTCAGGAAGCTGACTCCGCGGTACTTGCACGTCTGGTAGACGCTCAGCAGGACGAGGTAATCGGACAACCCGCCCGCCCTCAACCGGCCGTCGGAAACCCGGCGGTAGTAGGCGAACGCCTTGACCGCGTGCTCGGCGTTATTGTTGTTCCAGGGCACGCCGTCGTGGTCCAGGAACGTGAAGAGCTTCCCCTCGTACTTGAGGAGCCGCTTCTGGTAGCCCGCCGCCAGCTCCGAGCGGTAGACGCGGGCCTCCACCGCACGGAAGAACCGGCCGACCTCGGCCGTGTGCTTGTGCAGATGACGTTTCTTCAGCCCGTAGTGGTCGATCGTGCCGACGATGGGGCGGAGCAGCTTGCCGAACTCTGCCGCCAACGCTTTGAACTCCTCGTCGTAGGGGTTGCCCAGTAGGTCGCCGTTGAAGTCCCGAATGAGGTGGACGAGGCACTTCTGCTGGCCGCAGGGCAGGGAGTCGTACCCGGTGTAGAAGTCGGTGACGAGCACCCCCTTGAAGCCGCGGAGCAGGCTCTGCAGGAAGTCCGCCTCCCGGCCGGGCTTGTACAGGTAAGCCACGTCTTCCAGGTTCGTCAGAGCCCAGACGTAACCCTTGCCCTTCTGGAAGTTGACGTGCGTTTCGTCGGCGTGGGCCAGCCCTCCCGCCACGATCCTGTCGAGGATCGCCTTGCACGTCGACCGGTAGCGTCTGGCCACCAGAGACTTCAGCATGTGCAACTCCGTGAAGCCGACCCGCAACCCGAAGCAGTCCTCGAACAAGCCCTCCAGGTGCTGGAAGCTGATGCGGTGGGCGACGTGCTGGTACATGGCCCAGCTCTTCAGCCCGTGCAGGTGCTTGTCGAGCCTCTTGTATCGCTTCGGCAGGAACCCGAGGTCGCAGTCCTGGCAACGGTGGCGAGCGGTGGTGCAGCGGATCACCTGCCGGCGGATGCCCCCGGCGGTGAACTTCAGATCGTAGGCGAGCTTGGAGTGCATCTCGGTCGAGAGCCGGAGAATCCGCTTCCCCTTGCAGCGAGGGCAGGTGCCGCTCTTGATCTCGACCTCCCTGTTCACGGGCAACTTCTTCCGCTTCCGTTTTGTTCGGTGACGCAGACAGGCTCGCCGGACCGCCTTGCTGGTGCGGAGGTAAACCTTCTCCCGTTGGTAGTCGAACCAGGCACAGCGGTTGACGTGGTCGAAGTCCTGCACGACGAACTTGACGCGGCACCACTCGCGCCGGCTCGACGGGGCCGCAACTTCGTCCGCCCAGGCGACCGCGGGGGCCGCCGCGACGCCGTCAACTCCTGCCCCCCGACTTCGTGCGGCCTCGCCAACCGCCTGGACGAACCCGGCGACCTTCATCAGGGCGACACAGTCCTCGGCGTTGTAGGTGGCGAGCTTATCCTTCCAAGGCGGGTCCTGGTCCTGCTCCCAGCGAGCCCTCCACACCACACTCTGGAGGCCGGATGCGTTGGCCTCGGTCCAGGTGCAGCCCAGGTAGCGGCCGACATCCTTGAGCCCGTTCGAGAAGGTGGGGAAATAGACGCAGGAGTGGATCACCGACAGCACGTTCACGGAGTTGCGGAGGGCTCGATCCACGAGCCCTTTCCTCTTGACCACCTTCCTCATCCGCTTCAGCAACTTCTTCTCGTAGCTGCCGTAGTGGAACAGGGCGAAGTCCTCGCGACCGTCCAGGAGGTCCAGGAAGGCGTCGAACACCCGGGCCTCCTCGGCCGGCGAGTCCGCCCAGAAGGAGTGCGTTTGCTGAGCGCCGCCCTCGGAGACGATGACGCCCAGCAGGTAGGCGAAGCTGCCGTCCGCGTTGCCCTCGGCGTCGAGAAAGATCTGCACCGGCTTGCGCGGCATGTCGGGGGTGCCGTAGACGTGGACCTTCTTCTCGCGGATGGCCAGTGCCTGCAAGGCGGCGTAGCGGGCGTAGCCCGCCCGCTTCACCCTCTTCCCCCTCTTCCGAGAGCGGAAGGTGCAGGACAGCTGTGTCAGCGTGAAGATGCCCTTGCGGTTGTACCTGTGCAGCTCCTTCTCGCCCACGCCCCCGAGCAGGCTGATGTCGTCGGCCTTCTCGGCTTGCGTGCGGCACCGCTGCCGGAACTCACAGACCTGGCAGTGGCCGTTGAGCGTCAGCCGCGGCGGCTCGTCCTTCTGCTGGAGCCGCTTCAAGTCCTCCAGCACCTGTTCCGCCTGGCGGTAGAGCTTGGCGTCCAGCCGCACCGTTCCAGCCTGGCATCGGGACCGCGGGCGACCAGTCCGAGGGCCGGCCGCAGCCCCTGGACGCCGGCGAGGGCGAGCCCGAGCACAGCGAGCAGGAGCTTCTGCTGCCGGCCGACCTTGTCACCGTGGTTGTGGAGGACGGGCAGGTAGTGGTGGTCACCCAGCCCCGAGGCCCCATCCACGCGCTTCAGGCCGTCGAAGCAGAGCGAGATGGCATCGTCGTCGAGGCTGGCATCCGCAAGTAGTGTGGTCCTCTGCTTCAGAGCCGCAGCGGTGACGGCGGTTCCCCGACGGGTGTTTCCTTCGCCGAACCGGGCGGCGAGTTTGGCGACAGCCTCCTCCCGCGACGCCTGATCCGCCGCTGCGGTCATCGCCTCGTAGTCCGATTTGGTCCCGCACTCCCCGGCGAGCTTGAGGTACCCTTTGTACTTACAGCTCAGGTAGGACCTGATGGTGTCCAGGGTAATCTTGGTCGCCATGCTGCCACCCTCGGGGGCGACGTTGCGCGACCTCCGTGCCACGACGGTTAAAGAAACGGGACCAACGGGAGAGCGAACGAGGCATGAGCCTCCTTCTCATGGTCCTTGATGAGCCGTGCCTCGGCAACCCC
>JAQGHQ010000250.1 GCA_028288765.1 Gemmataceae bacterium
TGGACGGGGCGTGGCACCTGCTCGCCGCCCGCCGGGCGCTCCCCCGGCCGGGCCGGGTCGGCGGGTGGGTCACCGCCCGCCCGCTCGCCGCGCTGGCCCTGGCGGCGGTCCTCCCGCACGCCGCCGCGTCGGTGGTGAACATCGCCTACAACGCCGTCGAGATCACCCTTACTCCCCCCCAGCAGCGCGCGTTCGCCGTCCTGGTGCTGGCGTACAACCTGATCGTCTACCCGCTCGGCGTCGGGGCCGCGGTGGTGCTGTTCCGGCGGGTCGCCCGCCCGCTGCCCGGCCTGGCGGGGGCCGCCGGCCCGGCGGTGGACGACCTCCGCCGGCGGGTCCGCCACCTGGGCTGGTGGGTCATCGGGATCGGGGCGGCGGGGTGGTTCCCGGGCGGGCTGGTGTTCCCACTCGCGATCGACCTCGCCGCCGGCCCGGTCCGGTGGCAGACCTATGCCCACTTCGTCGTCTCGTTCACCCTGGCCGGCCTGATCGGGGTGGTGTTCAGCTACCTCGGGGTCCAGTACGTGGTGTTCCGGGCGCTGCTCCCGCAGGTCGGGAACCCGGACACGTTCACCCCCGCCGCCGCCCGGGCCGAGGTCCGCCCGCTCACCGCCCCGTTCGGCCGGCTCGTGATCTTCGCCTGCGCGGTCCCCCTTACCGGGGCGGTGCTTCTGATCGTCCTGGCCGACGGGGTCATGACCCTCGGGTTCCGGGTCCTGACGGCCGGGCTGATCGGGCTGGGGGCGGGGGGGGTGGGACTGGCCGAACGGACCGTCCGCCGGCTGACCCGGCTGGCCGCGGTCTGGGGGGATTCGGCGGGGGAGCGGGCGGACACGCCGTGAGGGCGGCCCCCGGCGGCCGTGCGACCGGGAGCTCAGAGCTCAAACATCTGAGCTCACGAGCTGTCAGATATCAGGTTGCGGATTGTGCGGGTTGTAGCCGCCGGCGGACATAAAAAAATCGCGAGCCCGGGCAGTTCTTCTTACCTTCCCGACCCGGCGCTTGAAAGTCTTGTAGTAACAACTGTCCTTTGTCCCATACCGGCCCGGTCCCGCGTGGCCGCCGAGGGGTACGTTGATGGTCACCGCGCAGCGAAAGCACACCGCCTCCGAAGTCGTCCTCCTCGCCGCGGACGACCTCACCACGGCCGGGAACCTGGAGTTCAGCGAGTGGGACCTGACGGTCGCCGCCTGGTCGCTGGACCGGTTCCGGTTCGGCCTCCGCGGGTACGCCCAGAGCTACCCGGACCACAAGCGGGTGATGATGGAGATCATGGGCCAGAAGGCGTCCAGCCCGATCCAGCAGAAGTTCTTCGAGAAGATCCGGCCGAACTACTACCGGATGACCCCGCTCGGCCGGACCGCCGCCACCCGGCTCCGCGGGGGCGGGCCGAAGCCGACCAGCAAGCCGGTGACGGTGAAGGAGCTGTACGAGACGGCGTCCGTGTACGTCGGCCGGCCGGAGTTCCGGCGGTGGCAGGACAACCCGGAAGAACCGAAGGAGTGGACCGGGGCGGCGACGTTCCTCGGGATCGGCCCGAAGGACAAGATCGACCCGGCCGAGCGGCTGGAGGAGGTCCGGCACGCGATCCGGGCGTCGCTCGACTGGTGCAACGTCCAGGAGGCGGCGTTCCTGACCCGCGGGTCCGGCCAGGGCGGCACTCCGATCCACGTCCGCGACCTGTCCGACATCCTCGACTTCCTCCAGGCCCTCACTTACCGGTTCCCCGAGTACCTGGAGTCGGAGGAGAAGAAGGGGGCGGGGAAGCACAAGAAGCGGTTCTCCGACTGACCTCCGCCGCGTGCGGGGCGGGGGCCGGGTGGCCCCCGTCGAACCGGACCCGGGACGCGCCCGCGTACTCCGGGTCCATCTCGATCCCCACCCACTCCCGGCCCAGCCGTTCGGCCACCGCCCCGGTCGTGTTGCTCCCCGCGAACGGGTCGAACACCACGTCCCCCGGGTCGGTCAAGAACTTCACGAAGAAATCGACCAGCGACTCCGGCATGGCCGCCGGGTGCCGGGCCACGTTCCGGTCCCGGCACATCTGGTGGTACCCGCCCTTGCTGGCGGTGTTCGCGATCGGCAGGACGGCCTGCGGTTCGGCCTCGTCGGCGGCCGGGTGGACGAGGACGTTCGGCGGGATCGCGCCGCCGTTGTCGGCCAGGAACGACTGGACCCCGATCCGGTGCTCGGACGGCCGCCGGCCGGACGAGTAGGTGCCCCGGCGGAGCAGCTTCTGCATACTCTCGCTGTACCCGGTCAGGACCCGCCGGTTGTCCGCCTTCGGGGTCGGGGTCGGGGACAGCCACCAGACCCGGGTGAACGCGTCCTTGACCCGCGTCCGCCGGACCGACACCCACTCGGCCGGGGTCGGGAGCCGGGCCGGGTTGTAGCAGATGAACTCCTGGCACAGGTGGAGGTTGGCCGCCTCCTGGAACGCGAGCAGGGCCTTGATCCCGACGGTCGACACGGTCGGGGTGCCGGGGTTCCACCCGTTCCCGAGTTCCAGGACGATCGACCCGGTCGGGGTCAGGAGCCGGCTCAGTTCGCCGGCGAACCCGGCGAGCCAGTCGGCGTAGGCGGTCCCGCACAGGTTCCCGTATTTCTTCTTCCGGTGGAGCGGGAACGGCGGCGAGGTGAACACCAGCTGGACCCGGCCCCGCCACGGGTCGAGGGCCGGGGCCGCCAGGACGTCTTCCGCCCGGCCGACGAACAGTCGGCCGGCGGGGGTCTGGTAGGCGACGTCCGGGGGGCCGGGGGTGTCGGAACTCGGGAGGACGTCTGGTCCCACGGGCGGCTCACTTCCCTGCGAGGCGGTGGTCCGGCCCATCCCATGTGCCGGGGCGGCGGAATATGCGCGGGGTGGGCGCCGGAGTCAAGCGGGAGTGGCGGCGGTCGAGGTGCGGGGGTGGCAGCGACGAAAAGCCGCCCCATCTCATCCTGATCCGGCTGAACGTGTCCGGTTTTAGATTTGTGGCACAGGTCTGGAGACCTGTGTCACAAGAACAGACAGCCTCACCCGGACCGTGGCTCACGGCATCAAGTGCGGCCTGAGAAGGAGCGGGCCGGACTCCTTGACCAATTCGTCGAAGATCTGCCGGTCGGTCAGGCCCCGGTCGATCAGCGTGCCGATCTCGTCCCGCCGGTGGTTCGGCATCCCGCAGCCGTTCGGGTTGCAGCTCGCGAGCGTGTAGAAGTGCCCGGTGCAGATGTCCTTGCTCACCCCGCAGGTGCAGTAGGTGCTCGCCAGGAACCACTCCACCCGCTCGGCCCTCGACCGCGGACGGCCGATGTCCGGCGGGTAGAGACTGTCCTCGACCGCCGCCGGAGGCGGAGTCATCTTGAGGGCCAGCCGCTGCCCGATCGTCAACTCGGAAGCCTCCAGCTCCCCGACGACGAGCCGAACCACCGTCCGCTCCCGCCACGGGGCGACCGCCTTCACCACCGCCTTGATGGGCGGGTCGGCCTGGATGTGGACCACGTCCCCGGCGGCGAGCGCGCGGCCCCACCGCATCGCCTCGTGGTCGAGCGAGAGTTCCAGCTCCCCGCTGAACACGTGGTGGAAGGTGAGCGTGCCGGGCAGACCGGCCTCGGCCCACCGCTTCCGGAGCCACGCCTTCTGGTCGGCCCGTCTCGTCTCGACCTCCGCCGGGGTGAACCGCTGCTTGTCGCCCGGCTTCGCCCGGAGGCTCCCGTGCATGTCGAACTCGGACACCTCGTCGGCGAGCATCACGACCGACACCGGGGTCTTCTTCCGGTCGAGCTTGAGCCACACCCACACCCGGTCCCCGGGCCGGATCTGGTCGAGCCGGCCCCACCACCCGCCGACCTTGACCTCGGCGTCCGGTTCGACCGGCCAGGTCTTCGCCTCGGTCTCGCCGTCGGCGAGGAGGGTGACCGTCCGGGCTTTCGGGTCCACCGCCTTGACCGCCGCGAACGGCTTCGGCAGGAGCCGGAGGAATTCGGCCGTCCCGGCGACTTCCTTCACCTTCTTGGTCGGGTCGGGGGGCGGGTCGGTATACACGGTGCCCGCCGGGTACTCGGCCGCCCATGCGAGCCACTTCACCTGGACGCTATCGACCCAGTCGAGCGTCCACCCCTTGAGCTCCCCCTCGACGCACCGCCCGGCCACGTCCCACAGGGACTTCGTCTCGGCGTCTCGAAACCGCCCGGCGGGCGCCTCGGGGGCGAGGGTGACCTTCCGGGGCGGAACGACGGCCGCCCCCGGCGGGATTGGCACTCCCTCGTCGGGCTTCGACACCCCGGACTCGTCCGGGGCCGGGGCCTTGAACTTCCGGGGCTGGGACGCCACCGGCCGGTAGGCCGAGGCGGTCCGGGTTTTCGGCTCCCAGAGCACCACGAGCGGCTTCCCACCGACGTCCTCGGAGAGAATGCCGCGGCGCTCGACGAGCGAGAGCGGATACCCCCTGGCCGCCTCCCCGGTCCACACCCCGAGCACCAGTTCATCGGGCTTGAGCTGCGGGTCCGGTTTCCCCCGGGACTTCACCGAGTCCGGGTCCTCCCTCGTCGGGAGATCGACCGGCTGGTACTTGTCGAACATGTGGTAGGCGACGGCGTTCGGGTACTTCTCCAGCCAGTACCCCCAGTCGCTCACGACGGTCGGCACGGGTTTGAGCCGGGTCCCTTTCTTCGGCCCGTCGACGGCCGCCCCGGTCAGGCACGAGTAGAGGGTCCCGTCCTTGTGGCGCATGACCATGACCCCGTTCCGCCAGCCGTGGAACCGGAAGTCGTAGGACGGGGCGAACCCGCGCGCGTACCCTGCGTCGGGGTCGTAGACGAAGACGCCGTAGCTGTCCGAGATGACCCGGTACGGGGCGAGGAAGAACCGGACCGGGATGGCGCCGCCGTCCGAGTAGCCCCGCGTCCACGCGAGTACCCGGTCGGCGGGCTTCAGGTCCGCCGCCCGGCGTTTGGCCTCGTCCCGGCAGTGCGAGCAGGCGGGGTTGACGAGGGTCTTGAACCCGTCGGGCCTGGCCACCACCGGCGGGTCGTCGGCGGACACGCCGGGCACGAGGGCGAACAACGCGACGGTCGGGAGGAGCGACCTCATGGGAAAGTCTCCGTGTGCCGGCACGAGCCTGACGGAAGAGGCGTTCAGGCGGAACCGGTCGGATTCGGACGGGGCGGTATTGACACCCCGCGGGGGCCGTTTCTGCTCGTGGCACCGGACTCCAGACCGGTGCGGGTACACAGCTCAGAAGACCGGTGCCACGAGAGAAGAACCTCCGAGAGGGGAAGCGAGTTCTTTGGGCGGGACCGGTTTCCGGACCGGGGTGCCTCCACCGGTCTGGAGACCGGTGCCACCAGAAGAATCATGCCGTTCGCGAGCCCGCCCGGTTCCGCCCAAACGATTCGACCCAACTGATGGAGTTGTACCCGCCCGACGCCGCGGAAGCACGACCCGGGCAGAATTGTTCGGTGCAGACGGGCACGTCAGAATCGTGCCCGGAGAAGATGTGGGGTATGGGATCGGGCCCCCCTGCCGCCGGCTGGTCCGGCGGCAGGGGGGCCAACAGTCGGACGGCAGCTCACTGCCCCTGGTACTTCTCCATCAGCACCCGGGCGGTCTCGGGCCGCATCACGCCCGGGTCGGGGAGGTTGCCGTTGCGGAGCTTCTCCCGCAGGTCCGACCCGCTGATGTTCACCGGCTTCCACCCGTTCGGGGCGTGCTCCTCCACCAGCCCCACCCGGCCGAGCTCCGCGTAGTACGCCGCGAACCCGACCTTCACCGGCTGGATCACCAGCTCGCCCTTCAACTCGTCGAACTTCCGCTGGGCCGCCAGCCCGTCCCAGATCTCCCCCTTGTCGTCGTACGGGGCGTCGGCGTGCTTCCGGCCGATGATGATGTCGGTGAACCCGAAGTTCTGGCGGTAGATCGCGTGCATCACCGCCTCCTTCGGCCCGGCGTAGAACATCTTGATGTCCAGCCCGAGCAGGAGGACGTAGTCGCCGAACTTCCGGCCCGCCTTCTTCCACAGCTCCTCGTCCACGTCGCCCTGGCCGAGGGCCTTGTTGTCGATCAGCGCCCGGTACGTCTTCATCCGGGTCGCCGCGTCCACGTCGTCGCTCTTCGTCTCGCCGACCAGCGGGTTCAGCACCGCCCCGGCGTAATGCCCCTCGCGGGTCAGCCGTTCGAGCCCGACCACCAGGGCGTACTCGTGCGCCCGGTGGAGGGCGTTGCGGGTCTGGAACGCCACCACCCGCTGGAAGCCCTTCTTCGCGAACAGGGCCCGGGTCTCCTTGGGGGAGAGGATCAGGTCGCCGTACTCCGGGTGCTTCGGCTGCGGGAACACCTGGACCTCCCCGCCGACGAGATACGTCCGCGGGTCGGCGTTGGCGATCCGGGCCCCCGGGTGGTCCTCCCGCGGGGTGGCGTAAACCGACGCGTTATACTTCTTCTTGTCCCACGGGAACACGTCGCGAACATCGATCACCCCGACCAGCTCGCCCCGCTCGTTCCGGAGCGGGTACGCCGAGCCGGTGTTCAGCTTCTTCGCCAGGTCCTCGGTCACCGGGAACGCCAGCGGGATCGTCCAGGCGTACTTCTGCCCGTTCCGGACGATCACCTCCTCGTCGAGCACCCGGTCGTACTCGGCCTTGACCATCGGCCCCGTGAGCGGGGACAGCCCGCCGTCGCCGATCCGGTACAGGGTGGACAGGTCGGCGTCGGACACCGGGACGGCCGCGGTGTTCGGCGCGGTGATGTCGACAGGGACGGTCCGGCTAACTGGCTCGGGCACGCCGCCGTGCGGCGGGATCAAGTCTGGCATGAAAACTCCGGTTCCAAGTTCCTCGTTCCCGGTTCCATGCTCCAACCCAAGTCAGAAATTAACTTGGACCCTGGAACCGGGAACCGGGAACACCTCAAATTGGCGCTCCCAGCTCGGAAGGCCGCCCGGAGCTCCCGCCCCGGGCTACGAACGAATGCCCCCCGGGCAAAGGCTCGTGGGGGGCACGTTACCAACTTGTCCGACGGGTCGGCATGGGCAAGTTGGAAACTTGCCCCCACGAGCCCCGGGCGGGAGGCCGCGGCGGCCGGCGGGACACCGGTTGCACCCGACGTCAAATGACGTACTGCAACCCCTGGCTCTGCTGGGACAGGTCGCTCAGGGTGGTCTGCTTCAGGATCGTCTGCTGGGCCTCGACCATCCGGTCCCAGACCGCCCGGACGCTGTGGACGTAGGCGGTCGGCTGGAGCGGGTCGTCCTGGCGGGTGGGCTGCTCGGGCGGGTCAATCACCTTGAGCACGTCGTACAGGGTGATCTCGTCGGGCGACCGGGCCAGGGCGTACCCGCCGGCCGCCCCGCGGACGCTGTTGACCAGCCCGGCCCGCTTCAGGTCGAGCAGGATCTGCACCAGGAACCGCGGCGGGATGCCGTGCCGGTCCGCGATGTCGGCCAGCCGGGCCGGCTTCGGGTCGACGTGCCGGACGGCCAGTTCCAGCATCGCGACGCAGGCGTACTCGGCTTTGGCGGAGAACAGCATGGTAGTGAAAAGTTAAAAATGAAAAGTGAAAAGTGAGTCACGCCGTGCGTGTAGGGCCGCGGGTACTGGCCCGACATTTTTCACTTTTCATTTTCCACTTTGAACTCAGATCCCGCTCCCGTCCTTGTGCTCGATCACGTGCAGCCCGCACTCCTTCTTGACCTTCCCGGCCCACCGGCCGGCGCGGTCGTCCTCGCCCGGCCGCACCGCCCGGGTACACGGCCAGCAGCCGATGCTCGGGTAGTCCTGGTCGTGGAGCGGGTTGTACGGCACGTCGTGCTTCATCACGAACGCCCACACGTCCTTCTTCGTCCAGTTCAGGAGGGGGTTCACCTTGACCACGTCGAACTTCGGGTCCCACTGGACCACGTCCGCCCGGGCCCGGTCGGTGGTCTGGTCCTTGCGGATGGCGCTGACCCACGCGAGCGGGTCGATCCGCTTCATCGCCCCCCGGAGGGGCAGGGTTTTGCGGTCGTGACAGCACTGGTCGGGGCGGTGGCCGTACAGCGGCCCGCCGTGCTCCCGCTCGTACTCCGCGACCGTCAGCTCCGGGCGGACGAGCTCGACCTCGATCCCGTACCGGGCCTTGATCCGCTCGCGGAGCTCGAGTGTTTCCGGAAACTGATACCCGGTGTCGAGATTGATGAACGTGACCGCCGGCTGGATTTCGGCGAACATGTGGATGATGCAACAGCCCTCGGCCCCGAACGCGGTCGCCATGAGCAGCCGGGGGTGGAACCGGTCCGCCGCCCACCGCAACACGTCCTGCGGGGAGGCCGCCGAAAGTCGGTCGTTCGCCGCCGCGATTTCCTCGTCCGATGCCTGAGTTACCATCGCCCGGTCGCTCCAATCCGACAGATCTCTTATCGACATCCTAAAGATTACCCGACGGGTTGAAAAGGGGGTGGCTCGGTAGGCCTGGGAAAGGCAAGAAAAGCCCCCGAAGCGGGCGGGTCCCAGGGGGGCAAGGTACGCCACAACGCCCCGGGGGTTTGCGGGGCCGCCGGGCGGGTTTGTCTTCTTTCCTCCAATTTTACCTCACGGCGGCGGGAAAGCCCAACCGGCGTCTCCGTCCCGGTGTCCGGGCCCGCCCGAAAACACACACACCCGACCCCTTTCGAGGACGGGTGTGGCGGTCGCCCTTCAGCGACGGAGGGGGGCCTAGTATTTCGTCAGATCGAGCGTGGTCTGCCGCTGCATGTCCGGGTCCGTCCCGACATACAGGTGCAGGTGGTCCTTGTCGATGTAGATGACCTGCGTCCGCTGCTTCTTGATCTTCACCGGGAACGGGTAATCCGACTGCTGCGTCTCGGTGTAATAGATCACGCATTCCCAGTGGCAGTGGTGCAGCTGGGCCGGCCCGACGAGCGGGAAGAACCGCGGCGGATCGATCTTGTCCACCAGCCGATTCTTGACGATCACGACGTCGTCGCGGAACGTCTCGAAGGTGTACGGGACGCCGCGGGGCACCCGGGGCATCGCCCGGAGGACCTCCTGGTCGCTCGGCGGGTCTTCGCAGATCGGCGGCGGGAACCCGTCGCGGACCGGCGGCATGATCGGCACCCGGCCGTCGTTCTTGTGCGCGTACTTCTGTTCCATCCGCTCGGTCACCCACGGCGGGACCGGGACCGGGGTAAGGATGCCCATGCCCAATGGGTTGCATCCAGTCCCGGACGCCGGCAGCGCGGCGAGCGCCAGCAGCCAGAGTTTACGTCGGATCCAGGACATGCTCCCCCTCCGTGTGTGCTGAAGGCGGCACCCACACCGCCGGCCGGGCCTGGACTTCCGGACGGGCGGGTAAAACCGGGCGGGATGAAATCCCGGGTCCGGTCGGATCGGCCTTTTCGTCCGAGGTTGCTCACTGTATCGGTCGGTCGGACAAGGGAGTTTAGTGTTTCGAGGTGGTGTTTGGTGTTTGGTGTTTGGTGTTTCGGGCCGAGGGCTGTCCGCTTTGACCCGGAGAAGTGAGCGTCCGCACCGTGGATCGGGCGGAGGCTACCATAGCAGTGTCGGCCCCGGCCGGGCCGAAGGGCTCGCCCAGGGGCGAACTTAAACACCAAACACCAAACACCAAACACCAAACACCAAACACCAAACATGGTCTACCTTTCCCGCATTTACACGAAAGCCGGCGACGGCGGACAGACCGGGCTCGGCGACGGGACACGGGTATCGAAGGACCACCCCCGGGTCGAGGCCTACGGCCAGGTGGACGAGCTAAACGCCGTACTCGGCCTGCTCGCCGCCCACTGCCCGGACGCCCCGGAATGCAACCTCCTGCGGGCTATCCAGAATGACCTATTCGACGTCGGCGGCGACCTGTGCATTCCCCCGGCCGAGGACGAGACGGCAGGCGGGAGCTTGCGGGTGACAGCTGCGCAGGCCGGGCGGCTGGAGCACGCCATTGATCGGCTGAACGAGGACCTTCGGCCGCTCAAGAGCTTCATCCTGCCGGGTGGGACCCCGGCCGCCGCGTGGCTGCACCTCGCCCGGACCGTCTGCCGCCGGGCCGAGCGGGCGGTGGTCACCCTGGCGAAGACCGACCCGGTCAACCCACAGGTCGTGATCTACCTGAACCGCCTGTCCGACTTCCTGTTCGTCCTCGCCCGGGTGGCGAACGACAACGGGAAAGCCGACGTCCTCTGGGTTCCGGGGCAAGGCCGAAGAGAAGCGAAAGCGGGCAGCGAGTAGTACCGAACAAAGGCTCCAGTGGTGTGGGGCAAGTTTCCAATGGACGCGACCGGTCGGGCTCGCAAGTCGGTGGCTCGTTCCGCCCGAGGTCGGAGCGGGTTTGCCGCCCCGTTGGGGCGGCAAAAACCCGCCCGCGAGCCCGACCGGTCGCGTCCATTGGAAACTTGCCCCCACATCTGACCCCCTTCCGCACGACGGGTCGTCCGTATAGATTGCGGTCAGCTTGTTTTTCCGAGGTGCTCGCATGCTCGGGCCGGTCCGCTGGGTTGTCTGGGCGATTATCCGCGTCATCCTCTCCCTCCGGTACCAGCTCACGGTCACCGGCAAGGACGACGTGTTCAAGCACCCCGGGCCGTACCTGATCCTGCCGAACCACCCGGCCTACGCCGACCCGCCGAACCTCCTGGCCCGCCTGTGGCCGGCGTTCCGGATGCGGCCGATGTTCCTGGAGACGAACTTCCAGAACCCGGTGCTCGCGCCGTTCGCGTGGCTCCTGCGGGGGATCCGGGTGCCGGACACGGACCGGGCCAGCGCGGAGGTCCGGCTGCGGGCGGAGGCCGCGGTCGGCGCGGTGGTCGACGCGCTGAAGGCCGGGGAGAACGTGATCATCTGGCCGAGCGGCCGGCTCGAGCGGGACGGGGTGGAACGGCTCGGCGGGGCCCGGACCGTCGCCGACGTCCTGGCCGCCGTCCCGGACGTGACGGTCGTGCTCGCCCGGACCCGCGGGCTGTGGGGCAGCATGACCAGCTACGCCGCGACTACCGAGCCGCGGCTGCGCGTCGGCCGGGTGATCGTCCGGGCGTTTCTGATCTGGCTGGCGAACCTGCTCGTCTTCGCCCCCCGGCGGCGGGCCACCGTCACCCTCCAGCCGTTCACCCGCGACCAGCGGCCGGAGCCGACCCGGGATAAGGTCAACCGGTGGCTCGAGGAGTGGTACAACGCCGACACCGGGGGCGGGCCCGAAAAGCCGACGTACGTCCCCCACCATTTCCTGTTCGGCCCGCGGACCATCACCTTCCCGCCCCGCCCGGCCGCCGCCGCGCTCGACTTCTCGAAGGTGAAGTCGGAGACGAAACAGGCCGTCGCCCACATCATCGAGGAGAAGATCAACCGGCCGCTCACCCCGGCCGAGAACGCCCCCGACGTCCCGTTCATGCAGCTGGACATGGACAGCCTGGACGCGATGGAGGTGGCTCTCCAGGTGGAGCAGCGGTTCGGGTTCACCGGGGCCACCGTCCCGACCTCGGTCGGGCAGCTGTGGGCGCTCGCCGAGGGCGTCTTCGAGACGGCCCCGCCCAAGCCCCCGCCGCCCGGGTGGTTCGCCCCGGCGTCGGACCCGAGCCGGCTGACGATCACCGGCGACACCATCCCGGCCGCCCTCCTGGACCGGGCGGTCGCGCAGCGGCGCGACCCGATCGTCGCCGACGACCTCGCCGGCGGGGTGACGTACGAGAAGTTCGTTGTCGGGGCGTGGGCGATGAGCGACCGGTTCGCCGAGATCGCGGCCCCGAACGTCGGCCTGCTCCTGCCGGCGTCGGTGGCCGGCGACCTCGCCCTCCTCGCCCTCCAGTTCGCGGGCAAGCTGCCGGTCCTCTTGAACTGGACGACCGGGCCGGCGAACCTGGCCCACGCCGCGAAGGTGATGGGGCTCACCCACGTCGTCACCTCGAAGGCGTTCATCGACCGCGTCCAGGTGGCCGTGCCCGGGGCGCAGTTCCTGTTCCTGGAGGACGTGCGGGCCGGGCTCGGGAAGCTGGGGCTCTTCCGCCGGCTGATGGCCGTCCGGCTGTTCCCGGGGCGGACGAGGAAGCGCCTCCTCGGCCGGGTGCCCGCCGACCCGGACGCGGTGGCCGCGGTGCTGTTCACAAGCGGGAGCGAGAAGGCCCCGAAGGCGGTCCCGCTGACGCACCGGAACATCCTGAGCGACCAGCGGGCGTGTGTCGAGGCGCTGCACCTCGAACGCGAGAACTCGGTGATCGGGTTCCTGCCGGTGTTCCACAGCTTCGGGCTGACGATCACCACCCTGCTCCCGCTGGTCACGGGGGTGCGGACGGTCCACCACCCGGACCCGACCGACGCCGGGGGGATTATCCGCAAGGTCGCCGCCTACAAGCCGACGCTGATCGCCGGCACGCCGACCTTCATGGGGTACATCCTGGACCGGGCGAAGCCGGGCGACCTGGACTCGATCCGGATGATCGTGCTCGGGGCGGAGAAGCCGCCGCCGAGCTTCTTCGACCGGGTGAAGCAGATCGCGCCGCGGGCGGAGGTGATCGAGGGGTACGGGATCACGGAGTGTTCGCCGGTGATCGCGATCACGCTGCCGGGGGCGGGCCAGCAGGGGACGGTCGGCCGGCCGCTCCCGGGGGTCGAGGTGTGCGTGACGGACCTGGACTCGGGCGAGGTGTTACCGCCGGGGCGGCGGGGGATGTTGAACGTATCCGGGCCGAACGTGTTCCCGGGGTACATCGGGCACGACGGCCCGAGCCCGTTCCGGGAGATCGGCGGCAAGCGGTGGTACGTGACCGGCGACCTGGGGGAGATCGACCCGCGGACGGGGGTGATCACGTTCCACGGCCGGCTGAAGCGGTTCCTGAAGGCGGGCGGGGAGATGATCTCGCTGCCCGCGCTGGAGGAGCCGTTCGTGAAGGAGTACCCGCCGACGGACCAGGGCCCGCGGGTGGCGGTGGAGGGGGTGGAAACGCCGGGCGGCCGGAAGATCGTGCTGTTCACGACGGAGGACATCAACCTGCGGGACGCGAACGCGATTCTTCAGCGGGAGGGTTTCCGCGGGGTGATGCGGCTGGACGAGGTCCGGAGGGTGGACGCGCTCCCCGTCCTCGGCACCGGGAAGACGGACTACAAGGTGCTGCGGGCGCAGATCGGGTGAAGGTTGCACGGCACGGTTTCTGGCCCCAACGGGGCCACCGAGAATAGCCCGGGGTGTCAACCCCGGGAACGGGGAACCCATGCTTTCGGAGCCCCATCGGGGCGACTGTGACTTGGGGTATCGTAACCAATCGGAATGACCCAACTACTTGCGCAGACACGGCCGAACAGCGTGGTAGGATGTCTCGGTAAAGTTAACTCCTGACATTCCCCGGCGGGCCGCTGATCTAGTGTCTCGCGGGCAGGCGAGTCATGAACGAAGCCGAGACGTGCCGGACACTTGTTCGTCCGAAGTTGGAAACCGCCGGCTGGGAGGCCAACGGGGAGCGGCATTACAAGGAACAGATCGGGATCACCGCCGGCCGAATCATCGTTGCTGGTGGAAAGCCGTTGCGGCAGAAGAAAAAGATCCCCGACTTCCTCCTCTACTTCACACGGGACGTGCTCCTCGGGGTGGTCGAAGCCAAATCGGACCGGCGGCCGGCGGACGACGGGCTCCAGCAGGCCAAGGACTACGCCAACACCCTCGGGCTGTACTTCGCCTTCGCCACCAACGGCACCGAGATCATCGAGTACGACTTTTTCACCCACACCGAGACCGCCCGGCCCGACTTCCCCACCCCGGCCGAGCTATGGCAGCGCTACCAGATCGGGATGAGCCTGTCGTCCGCGGTCGGGGATGCCCTCCTCGTCCCCGACTTCTACCGGCCGGACAAGATCCCGAGGTACTACCAGCGGATTGCCATCGAGCGGGCCGTCCGGGCGATCGTCGGCGGGCAGAAGCGGTGCCTGCTCACCCTCGCCACCGGCACCGGGAAGACCACCGTCGCCTTCCAAATCTGCTGGAAACTGTGGTCCGCGAAATGGAACGCGACGGCGGACCCGACCCGCAAGCCCCGCATCCTGTTCCTCGCGGACCGGACCAAGCTCGTCGAGGACCCGATGGGGAAGGACTTCGCCCCGTTCGGGGATGCCCGCTGTCGGATCGAGGGTGGGAAAGCAACGAAGGGGCGGGAAATGTACTTCGCCCTGTACCAGGCCCTCGCCGAGGACGAGAACCGGACCGGGCTCTTCCGCCAGTACCCGCCGGACTACTTCGACCTCATCATCATCGACGAGTGCCACCGCGGTTCGGCCGGGGACGAGAGCCGGTGGCGGGACATCCTGCACTACTTCCAGCCCGCCTACCAGCTCGGAATGACCGCCACCCCGCTCCGGGAAGACAACCGGGATTCGTACCTGTACTTCGGTAACCCGCTCTACATTTACAGCCTGAAGCAGGGGATCGAGGACGGCTTCCTCGCCCCGTACCGGGTTCACCGGATCGTCACCACGTTCGACGCCGCCGGGTGGCGGCCGACGAGAGGACAGGTCGACAAGAAGAACCAGCCGATCCCCGACCAGCAATACGGGACCAAAGATTTCGAACGGGTGCTCTCGCTGGAGGCCCGGAACGAGGCGATCGCCAAGCACCTCACCAACTTCCTTCACAAGACCGACCGGTACGCCAAAACCATCGTCTTCTGCGTCGACCAGGAACACGCCAGCATGATGCGGAAGGCGCTGCACAACCTGAACAAGGACCTCGCGGCCGAGGCGGCCAAGGAAGGCAGCGAGTACGTTGCCCGGGTGACCGCCGACGAGGGCGACCTCGGGGGTGGGTTTCTCGACCGGTTCCAGGACCCAGAGCAGCGGTTCCCGGTCATCCTGACGACCTCCCAGCTGCTGACCACCGGGGTCGACGCCCCGACGTGCCGGAACGTCGTACTGATTCGGGTGGTCGGGTCCATGACCGAGTTCAAGCAGATCATCGGCCGCGGCACCCGCACGAAGGAAGAATACGGCAAGCTGTTCTTCAACATCCTCGACTACACCGGGAGCGCCTCGATCAAGTTCGCGGACCCGGACTTCGACGGGGAACCGGTCCAGGCCACCCAGGAAGAGATCGACCAGTACGGGAACACACTCGCGCCCCCACCGCCACCCCCGCCCCCCGTTCCCCCGGACGAAGGGGAACCCGTTGGTGGCGGGGTTATCATCGGACCGCCCCCCGGCGGCCGGGAGAAGTTCTACACCCACGGCGGACCGGGCGGGATCGACACCGAGATCACCTACGACCTCGACCCGGCCGGGAAGAAGCTCCGCACGGTCGAGATCACCAAGTACGCCGGGGAGGAAGTCCGCAAGCTATTCACCGACCCGGACGACCTCCGGAAAAAGTGGGCTCACGCCGACCAGCGGGCGGCCGTGCTCGCCGAGCTGGAGCAGTGGGGCATCGGGTTCCAGGTCCTCGCGGCCGAGGCCGGTCACCCGGACGCCGATCCGTTTGACCTCCTCTGTCACGTCGCGTACAACGCCCCCTTACTCACACGGAAGCAGCGGGCCGAGAAGCTTCGGAAGGCCAGGCCGGGTTTCTTCGATCAGTACGGCCCGGACGCCCGGGCGGTGCTGGACGCGATCCTCGACAAGTACGCCGAGCACGGGGTCGGGGAATTTGCCCTGCCGAGCGTCCTGCTCGTCCCGCCGGTCTCGACGTTCGGCACCCTTCCCGAGATCGCCTGGCGGTTCGGCGGGACCGATCAGCTGATGGATGCCGTGGATCGGCTGCAAGAGTACCTGTACGCCGCCTAGCGTTTAACGGGAACACCGCCTTGTTCTACGTGATTACTCCGAGCGGGCTCGGCAATGATCTCGCCGCACTCGCTCGCCGATCCAGTGAGCACAAGCTCGTGATCGCGCGGAGCGTGCTGGAGGCGAAACTCGCCAAGTCACGTCAGCGGGAGCAGGTGGAGGAGCAGATCGAAAAGCTCAAGGCATTGGACGTATTGCGGGTCATCGATGTTCCCCAACAGCTGACCGCGGACACCCTAGAGGCCGAACTGGAAACCCTTCGTCGGGCCGAACTGAACAAGGTTCGGGCGTTCCGCAAGGTGTCTGCGATCATGCGGGGGCGATACAAGCAGGCACTCGCGGACATCCGTGCCTTCCGCCGGGTGCGTGCAGCCCTACCCCCGAAGGCCGAGGCGGTGGCCGTGGTTCCCGACCGTGCTGCGTTCCTCCCGTACCCCGCCGGAGGCGACCAGCCCCCTGGCCCATTACCGTACTACGCCGCGGTCGGGGTACCAACAGCCTCCGTTGCGGACCTCGAACAGTGGGAACCGGTCGAGCCGGTCCGAACCCAGCTTATTCAGATCGAAATCGGGCAGGGTTTGCATGACTCGCTCTCCGAGTTTTTCGCCCGTCCCGTTGTGCTCATCCTCATCGCGGCGGGCATCATCAAGGTGTTCGACGAACTCGGTCCCCTAGTGCTCCCGCCAATCCTGGATGCCGGGCGGTGGTGTGTCGACCAGCTGCATGCGGCGACAATCGGGTTCGGGCTGGTGGCGCTCGGCTTCGTCTTCTATGCCTTTCGGAGTTACTTCCGCCTTGGGTACGGGGTGTTCGAGTTTTTATTCGGCGCCGTGGCGGCATTTTGGGCCCGGCCCAATATGGACGACCTTGGTTACCCGTTCGTCTGGCTTCCCACCCTGACCGGCGTGTACGTCATGGTCCGGGGGTTGGACAACATAGGCAAGGCTCTCAAGAAGAAGGACAGGGCCCACCGGTGGGCCCGGCTCTTCGGGCGAAATTTCGACTGACGCCGCCCAATCACTCCTCCGCTGCCTCCTCAGGTTTGTGATGGCCAAGAAGCGTGACAACGGCCCCCCGCCGACCACCGCCCAGCGGCTCGGCTCCCTGCTCAAGTCCGCCCGGGACACGATGCGGAAGGACAAGGGGCTCAACGGCGACCTCGACCGGCTCCCGCTCCTCACCTGGCTCATGTTCCTCAAGTTCCTCGACGACCACGAGACCGAGGCCGAGACTGCGGCCAAGCTCTCCCGGCAGAAGTACCGCCCGACCATCGACCCGCCGTACCGATGGCGGGACTGGGCATCGAAGGATGCCCTCACCGGTGACGAACTCCTCAAGTTCGTGTCCGCCGAAGAAACCACCCGCCCGGACGCGACCCGCGGGCCCGGGCTCGTCCCCTACCTTCGATCGTTCGCCGGCAGCGCCGACCCGAAGCGGCGGGTAGTCGGTGAGGTTTTCGGCGGCGTGGTCAACCGGATGGAGAGCGGGTACCTGCTCCGGGCGATCGTCGATCAGGTGAACGGCATCCACTTCAACTCGTCGGACGAGATCCACACGCTCGGCCACCTTTACGAGTCGATGCTGAAGGAGATGCGGGACGCGGCCGGCGACTCCGGCGAGTTCTACACCCCGCGGGCTGTCGTCCGGTTCATGGTCCAGGCCACGAACCCCAGGCTCGGCGAAACCGTGCTCGACCCGGCTGCTGGGACCGGCGGGTTCCTGGTCGAGGCGTTCACCCACCTGAAGGCCCAGGCGAAGAAGGCGGCCGACTTCGACACGCTCCAGAAGCGGAGCATCTTCGGGCAGGAGGCGAAGCCGCTCCCGTTCATGCTCTGCCAGATGAACCTGCTCCTGCACGGGCTGGACGCCCCGGAGGTCACGAAGGGGAACAGCCTCGACGTCAAGCTCGTCGAACTCGGCGACGCCGACCGGGTCGACGTGATCCTGACCAACCCGCCGTTCGGTGGAGAGGAGGAGAAGGGCATCCAGAACGGCTTCCCGGCCGACAAGCAGACGTCCGAAACTGCCCTACTCTTCCTCCAGCTCATCATGCGGAAACTGCGGAAGACACCGAAGCCCGGGCGGGCCGCGGTGGTCGTCCCGAACGGGACGCTGTTCGGCGACGGGGTGTGCGGGCGGATCAAACACGAGCTACTGACCAACTTCAACCTGCACACCGTGGTCCGGCTGCCGAACGGTGTGTTCGCCCCGTACACCTCGATCCCGACGAACATCTTGTTCTTTGATCGGAGCGGGTCGACAAGCGATGTGTGGTACTACGAACTGCCTCCGCCGGACGGACGGAAGCAGTACACGAAGACGGCCCCGATACCGTTCGAGGCATTCGACGACTGCCTTGCGTGGTGGCCGAAGCGGGCCGAGAACGAGCGGGCCTGGAAGGTGCCGGCAGCGGAGCTGATCGCGGCCGGGTGCAACCTGGACCGGAAAAACCCGAACGCCAAGCCCGATGCCGAACACCTCCCACCGGGCCAGCTCGTCGAGAGCATCTTGGCCAAGGAGGCGAAGATTGCTGCCATTGTGGGCGAGATCAAGCAATTGTTGGCCGGAAGTGGGCCGTGAACCGCGGTCTTGGTGCGGGGGTATCATGCGAGTGAGGAGGAGACCGCCATGCAGACCGCGACGGTCGAAGAGGTGCAGGCCCGGTTGCCCGAAATCCTGGCGCATCTCGCACCCGGGGAAGAGGTGGTCATTACCCGCGCCGGAGTGCCCATCGCGAAGCTGTTGCCCGAGTTGCCGAAAGGGGTACCAATGCCCGGCCGGGGCAAGGGGAAAGTCCTGTACATGGCCCCGGACTTCGACGCCCCGCTCGACGACTTCAAGGAGTACGTGGGGTGAGGGTGTTGCTCGATACCATCCTCCGCATGTGGTGAAGGAGGGAGTATGAGCGCCGATTGGCCCCGTGTCCCGCTGGGGGAAGTGCTGAAGCTTCAGCGGCGCTGGGTGAAGCTGGAGCCCACCGAAACCTACTTCGAGATCGGGGTGCGGTCGTTCGGGAATGGCATCTTCCACAAGGCCCCCGTGACAGGTCAGAGTTTGGGTGACAAGAGGGTTCTGGCGATCGAACCCGGCGACCTCGTTTTGAACAACGTTTTCGCATGGGAAGGTGCGGTCGCAGTGGCTGGGCCTGCCGAAGCTGGCAAGATCGGGTCACACCGCTTCGTGACCAGCACCCCTGATCAGAATCGCTGCACAACGGCGTTTTTCCGGTGGTTTTTCGTCAGTGAACCCGGATTGGACGTCCTCCGGAGAGCATCCCCAGGTTCTGCCGGGCGCAACCGAACTCTCAACCTGGATCAGTTCTTTGCGGCCGCGGTTCCACTCCCGCCGCTCACCGAGCAGCGGCGGATCGTGGCCCGGGTGGAGGCGGTCGCGGGCCGGGTGGCGGAAGCCCGGCGACTGCGGGAGGAGGCAAAGAAGGAAGCCACTGCACTTCTCGCCGCTTCACTTGGCCGGTTCTTTGAAGCTGCTGCGATGCGCATTGGGACACGGACGCTTGGGGAGCTGTCGGTGTACATCACGGACGGCCCTCACGTGACCCCGACTTACGTTCTTGACGGAGTACCCTTCGTCACCGTCAAGAATATGGTTACTGGCAAGCTGACTTTTGATGACCTCAAGTACATCACACCCACGGACCACGCCGAGTTCGTCAAGCGATGCCATCCCGAACGAGGCGATGTCCTGTACTCGAAGGATGGGGCCACCCGCGGGTGGCCCTGCATCGTGGACACCGATCGAGAGTTCAGCATCTTTGTCAGTGTCGCCTTGATCAAGATGAAGCGGGACTTGCTCGACGGTGAATATCTTTGCTACGTCCTCCGATCGAGCTGGATTCGCGACCGGATGCACACGAAGTCCCGTGGAGACATGATCCCGCACATCGTCTTGCGGGAAATCAAAGAGTTCCCAATCCCCCTTCCTCCCCTACCCGAGCAGCGCCGGATCGTCGCCCACCTGGACGCCCTCCAGGCGAAGGTGGACGCCCTCCGCACCCTCCAGGCCGAAACGGCGGCCGAACTGGACGCCCTGCTCCCGGCGGTTCTGGCGAAGGCGTTCGCGGGCGAACTGTGACCCGTCGTCACCCGGGACGATGGCCCCGCCCTTTTCCCACCGCCGTTCACCTGTCTGACAGGCAAGCCTCCGGGGTATCCTCCGCCCAAGGAGACGTCCTATGCGATCCTCGAAGACCTGAAGGCCGGCGACGACCGCTGAACCCGGTCAAACTGCACGGCATTTCCGTCGCGAACTCGGCCTTCCCCCGGCCGCCGGAATCTGGCACACTCGGCCGCGCATGGACACCCCACCGCCCACACCGCCCCCGCGCCGGTTCTCCCGCCGCACCCTCTTCCGGCTCGCCGGGGCGGGCGTGCTGTTCGGCCTGACCGCGGAATCGGTCCGGGTGTTCGCCCTGACCAACAAGCACACCGTCATCCCCGGCAAGGTCTACCGGTCCGCCCAGCTCGGTTCGGAGGACCTCGCCCGCGAAATTGCCGGGAAGAAGATCCGGACCGTCATCAACCTCCGCGGCACGTGCCCGGACACCGACTGGTACATGGGCGAGTCGCGGGCCACCCACGCCGCCGGGGTGTGTCAGGAAGACGTGGCCCTGTCGGCGAAGCGGCTGCCGGCCCCGAACGAGGTCCGCCGGCTGATCGAGGTGCTCGACCACACCGAATACCCGGTCCTGATCCACTGCCAGCGCGGGGCCGACCGAACCGGGCTGGTAGCGACCGCCGCCGTCCTTCTCCACACGAACGCCACCCTGGCGGAGGCCCGCCGGCAGCTGTGGCCGCGGTACGGGCACATCCGCGGCGGGCGGACCGGGGTGATCGACCAGTTCTTCGACTACTACGAGGCGTGGCTCGAATCGACCCGCCAGGAGCACACCCCGGACCGGTTCCGCAAGTGGGCCGAAGAGGTGTACTGCCCGGGGCCGTACCGGGCGGACCTCTTGCTCGCGGAGCCGCTCCCGCCGGCGTTCCCCGCCGGCCGCGGGTTTTCGATCAAGATCCGGGCGGTGAACACGTCCGCCGAGGCGTGGACGTTCCGCCCCGGGGCGGCGGGCGGGGTCCAGCTGCGGTTCTTCCTCTACACCCCGGAGGGGACGAAGCTGTTCACCGGCCACGCGGGGCTGTTCGACAAGGTGGTGCCGAAGGGCGGGCACGTCGACCTGACCGCCGGGTTCCCCCCGGTCGCGACGCCCGGCCGGTACCTCGTCCACACCGACCTGCTCGACACCCAGCCGATCGACATTCTCGATGCCGACTTCGTCCAGTACGGGTCCGAGCCGCTGGTGTTCGACATCCAGGTGAAGTAGGGCCGGCTGTGCCTTTCCTCGTTCCCACGCTCTGCGTGGGAACGCCGTCTTCGACGCTCCGCGTCGTGGCGGTTGCGGCTCGGACCAGGCCCCGGTTCCGCAAGCGGATCTACTCGCCCAGCGGTCCCGACGGGCGCCTCCGAGCTAGGTAGCCGCACCCCGCGGAGCGGGAAAAACCCGTTCCCACGCAGAGCGTGGGAACGAGGGAGACTCTGGATTTATTTCGGATTTCGGGTTTTAGAATTTCGGATTTTCCCCGCAGGGGATGCTATGTCCCTCGTCTCCGTTGTCGTCCCGGTGAAAGACGAGCGCGATAACGTCCGCCCGATGGCGGACCGGGTCCGCGACGCCCTGCGGGACTCGGTCCCGTGGGAGCTCGTGTTCGTGGACGACGGCAGCACGGACGGGACGTTCGCCGAGCTCGAGGCGGTCGCGGCGGCCGACCCGCGGGTGAAGGTGGTCCGGCTGCGGCGGAACTTCGGCCAGAGCGCCGCCACCCAGGCCGGGATCGACGCCGCGGCCGGCGACGTGGTCGTGACGATGGACGGCGACCTCCAGAACGACCCGGCCGACATCCCGGTCCTGCTCGCGAAACTGGACGAAGGGTACGATGCGGTCCTCGGGCGGCGGGCGAACCGGCAGGACAAGCTCCTGCTGCGGAAGGTGCCGAGCCTGGCCGCCAACTGGGTGATCCGGAAGGTCCTGGGCATCCCGTTCAAAGACTTCGGCTGCACCCTGCGGGCGATGCGGCGGGACGTGGTCGCCGGGCTCGAGCTGTACGGCGAGATGCACCGGTTCATCACCGCGCTCGTGTTGCAGCAGGGGGCGCGGGTCACCCAGATCCCGGTCCGGCACCACCCGCGGCGGGCCGGGAAGTCGAAGTACAACCTGACCCGGACGGTCCGGGTGATGCTCGACCTGATGACGGTGAAGTTCCTCGGCAGCTACCAGACGCGGCCGATGCACGTGTTCGGGTCGCTCGGCCTGGGGTGCCTGGGGCTCGGGTTCGCGTCCGCGCTCGCGGCGGTGGTGATGAAGTACACGACCGGCCCGGGGATGACGGCGAACCCGCTGTTCCTCTTCGGGGCGGTCGCCGGGCTGACCGGGGTGCAGTTCCTGTCGCTCGGACTGATGGGCGAGGTGCTCACCCGGGTCTACTTCGAGAGCCAGGGGAAGCGGCCCTACGTGGTCCGCGACCGGCGGAACCTCGACCCGGCGCCGGTCCGCCGCGCGGCGTGAAGCCTTTTCACCCAGGGTGCGCGAATTCACCCAGGGTGCGCGAAGCGCGACCCTGGGCTTTGGTCTGGAACGCTTTCAGCGTTCAAAACAGTCCCTCGCTGGTTCTGATCCGAGAAGTTGTTGGACGTCACCTCGGGACTTCCACACCGGCGAGGACCAGAAGCTCCTTGAGGGCCAGGCCGGCGTGAAGTGAGCAGTCACCGGCTCGCTGTGCCCGCAGTGTCGGGTTCGTTCGTGATCACCAGGACCTCGCAGTTGCGGTAGAAATCGTAGTGCCGGGCGGCGATGTGGTTTGGACCGGTCACCATTTTCTCCACCCACAGTCTCCACGTCGGCTCGGGAACGAACAGGTAACCCGGGGTCGGGACGGCCAGAAACTCCGCCGCCTTCTCCGGCGACGGGAGCTTCGACACCTCGCGCCGGGCGTAGAACACGACGCTCGGCTGGAACCAGTCGTAGCACCCCACGCGGACGTCCCGCGCCGGGTCTCCGACCCCCGACTCCCTCACCAGATCCCGCGGGGCCTTGTACCGGTCCATCTCCCCAGGCGGGAATGCGGCGATCAGACCGATGAATAGCACCGCCGTTCCGGCCGTGGCGGTCACGAACCCGCGGCGGTCGCCCGTCCGCAGGAACCGGACTATCACGGCGGCGCCGCCGAGTGGGATCAGCCCGAGCACCGCCCACCGCTCCAGCCCCGGGAACACCCGGGCCTTGGCCGGCAGGACCGATCCCACACCTCCAGCGACCATGAGCCCGACCCCGACCCCGATCCCGATCAGCACCATCCCCACCACCGCGGCCGGCATGTACCACCGGGGGAGGGTCAGTTCTTCGTCCCGCCACCGGACGAGGAACCGAGCGGTGAGGATGGCGAGTGCCGGGTACAGCGGGAGGATGTAGTTCGGCAGCTTCGTCGAGACGAACGAGAAGAAGATGAGGTACGCGCCGACCCAGCAGACCAGGAACCGGTGGGCTCGGAAAGGTGAGTCCTGGGTGCCGGGTGTAGAGGGATCTGATCTCCTCGTACCCTTGATCCCGTACCACACCACCCCGGCGATGAACACGCTCCACGGGGCGAACAGGGCCAGCAGTGCGACGGCGTGGTAGAAGATCGGCCCGCGGTGGTCTTCCATCGGGGTCAGGACCCGGTTCACGTTCTCGGTCAGGAAGAACGCCTTCGCCCACGCCCCGCGGGTCTCCGCCGTTACCAGCCCGTACCACGGTCCGGCCACCAGGAGCCCGGCGAGGATGCCCCACCCGAGCCGGCGGTCCCATAGCCGCCCCAGTTCTCGGTTCCACGCGAAATACAGGACCACCACCAGCCCCGGCAGGGCGACGCCGACCGGCCCCTTCGTCAGTGCCGCCAGCCCGCACGCGGCGGCGGTGGGCACCCACCACCCCCGCCCGCCGTTCTCGTGCCCGCGCCAGAACAGGTAGTACGTGAGGGCGGTGAACAGGAGCAGGGTCGCGTCCGGGGTGGCGGCGTGGGCGAGGACGCAGAACTCGATCGCGCTGGCCAGCACCAGCCCGGCCAGGAGGCCGGTCGCCCGGCCGAACATCCGCCGGGCCAGCTCGTAGGTGAGCAGGATGGTCGCCCACCCGGCCAGCGCGGACGGCAACCGGGCCGACCACTCGCTCACCCCGAACGCCGCGTAGCTCGCCCGCTGGAGCCAGTACAGCATCACCGGCTTGGCCGTCCGGAGCTCGAAGTTGAACGTCGGGATCACCCACGTCCCGGCCTCGCGCATCTCCCGGGCGGCCTCCGCGTTCACCCCCTCGTCCACGTCCCACAGGCTCGGCGTCCCGAGGTTCGGGAGGGTGACGACGGCGGCGACCGCCAGCAGCACGGCGTAGTCCGCGACCCGGGCGTGAAACCGACCCCGCATGTCGAACTCCGTTCCGACGCGACCCCTTCCCCGGCCTTCCGATCTCGTCCCCGGCGGGGGCGAGGTGAAGGCGGGCCGGGGATGATAGCCGGGGGTGGGCCGTCTCGGAAAGAGGAACCGCGGTGGTACTTGCAAACGCCCCGGCGGGAGCACCCGGGCTGATCGACTTGCGGCGGGGCGGGGCGGGACGATAGCCTGAGTGCACTGGGACCAATCGTCGGGATTTGAAGGACGGCACGGCATGAATAACCGGGACGTGATCGCCGACCTCTACGCCGCCTTTGCCCGCCGGGATTTGCCCGCCATCCTGGCGCTGACCGACCCGGGCATGACGGTCATCCAGACCGACCAGCTCCCCTGGGGCGGGACGTTCCACGGGCACGAGGGGTTGCGGACGTTCATGGAACGACTCGTCGGGCGGGTGGATTCTCGGGTCGAGGTCGAGGAGTATGTGGAGGCGGGGGACCAGGTCGTGGCGATTGGGCGGACGCGGGGAACCGTGCGAGGAACGGGAACCCCGTTCGACATCCGGGTGGCTCACGTCTGGACGGTCAAATCCGGCCGGGCAGTCCGGTTCGAGGCGTACATCGACACGCCGGGGATGCTCAAACAGCTAGGCTGACCGCTGCCAAGGCGCATCGGGGTAGTCAGAGGGAGGCACGGCCACCGCACCAGAACAGTGCCGGAGGAATGGCCCGTCGTTCGACAATCCGCGTCGAGAGCTGGAATCTCGCCTCCCACCGCCGGACCCCCATCCCGCAACGGACGAGTAAACGCAACTCACCACCCTCTCTACTCCGGCCGTTCCGGGCCCGCGATCTCCCGTACCGCGTCGGCTGTCTGGCGGTTGTTCCTGCGCGGGCCCTCTGTCTCCTCGACCACTACTGCCGGTCAGACCGACTTTACACCGGCCGTCCTTTCCATTATCCTATATATCGCATATTGGCGTGCAATGCATTCGCCCGGGCGCTCCCACCCGGACCAACCCACCCACCGAAAGGACCGACCGCAATGGCCACCGACCGCCAGCTCGCCGCCAACCGCGCCAACGCCACCCACTCGACCGGGCCACGCACCCCCGACGGCAAGGCCGCCGCCAGACGCAACCGCCTGGCCCACGG
>JAQGHQ010000275.1 GCA_028288765.1 Gemmataceae bacterium
CGACGCCCGCCGGAGCGCGAACGACAACGCCGACACGGCGCGGAACGCCGCGGCCGATGAGGCGGAGGCCAAGCGCGCGGCCGAGCGCGACCGGGACGCCGCCCGGCGGGCCGAACGAGCGGGAAAGGGCGAACTCCTTCAGGCGATCATCTCGGAAGCGAAGGCCGGGCGGTTCAGCCGCCGCGTCGGTCAGCGGTTCGACACGCTCGACGCGATCCGCAAGGCGGTCGTCCTGGCCCGCGAACTGGGGCAGCCGGAAACCACGTTCGACCAACTGCGGAACCTCGCGGTCGCGGCGCTCGCACTACCCGATATGAAACCGGACGCGGCCTGGATCGGCCAGCCGACCGATGTGGACAAGCACTGGGATTGGCCGGTTCCCGACCCCGACTTCCGGCGGGTCGCGGTCAAGCACCAGACGGGAGCGGTGAGCGTCCGCCGCGTCGGTACCGGGCCCCGCGACTGCGGTGAGGTCTTCCGCCTCCCGGGGCTGAACAGCGAGGTGACTCTGCTCTGGTCACCGGACGGCCGGCACCTGGCCGTGCACCACTGGCACGCACGGTACCGCCGGCTACTGGCCTGGCGGATCGAGAACGACACCCCGGCGGTCGCGCTCGACGTGCCAGCCGGGTGCGTGGGGTTCGTGTTCACCCCGGACGGCCGGCAACTGGTCGCGGTCGATGACGGGGCGGCGTTCGGGACCGGCGGCGTCGGGGCCCGCGTCTACGACCTGGGCACGGGCAAGCCGGCGCGTACCGTCCGGCTCCCGGTCGGGGCGGGGCAGGCCGTCGCCCACCACCCGCACCGGCCGGTGTTGGCCGTCGGGCTCCCGGGCCGAATCGCGATCGTCGACCTGACCACCGGGGAGGAGACCGGGTCCCTGCCGTCCCCGTCGTACGCGAGCCTCGTCTGGCACCCCCACGGAGAACTATTGTGCGTCGTTCTGACACAGCACATCGACATCTGGGACGTGGCCCGGGGCCGGCGGAACTGGCGCCTGGAGCACAGCGGCGAGGGGCTATACGCCTCGTTCAGCCGGGGCGGCGACCTGCTGGTCACCGGCGGGTGGGCCGGGCGCGTACGGGTGTGGAGTCCGCACACCGGACGGGAACTGATTGCCGCCACCGGCTGGGGCCTGGGGTGCGGGCCGAACGAACGCCTCAGCCTGCGGCTGCCGCCCACCGCCGCCGACCCGACGGGTCCGCTCGCCGTGGTCGAAACGGCCCGCGAGTACCGCACCCTGCCCGTCGGCGCCGGGCAGACCGCCATCATGCGACTGACCGTCTGCTCCCTACACCCGGCCGGCCGGTTGCTGGCCGTCGCGACCCGGCAGGGCGTCGGGCTGCTCGACACGATAACCGGGGAAGAGCGGGCGTTCCTCCGCTGCGCGTCCTGTCGGACGGTCGTGTTCGAGCCGGACGGGTCGCTGCTGGTCACGGACACCGACGGGGTGGTCCGCTGGCCGGTCGCCCCGGACCCCGACTCCCCGACCCGGCTGCGGATTGGGCCGCCCGGGATGGTGCCGGTAGGGCCGGCCGGGGAGACGGTGGCGCGGAGCGCCGACGGGGCGACACTGGCTGTGTCCGATTTAGAGAGCGGAGCGGCCGTCTGGGAGAGGGATCGCCCGCATGACGCGCGGCGGCTGCGGCACTCCGACTGCCGGCACGTCGCCGTCAGTCCGGACGGCACCCTGGTCGCGACCGGGTCGTGGAGCGGTCGCGGCATCAAGGTGTGGGAGACCGCGACCGGCCGGCAGGTCCGCGACCTCCTGCCGGAAACGGGCGGCACTATCCCCGGCTTCAGTCCGGACGGCCGGTGGCTGGTGAACGTCAACTCCGACCAGCGGTGGCGGGTGGCCGACTGGGCCGAGGGGCCGAAGGCGCCCGCCGGCACCTCGGGTTCCTTCTTCTCGCCGGACGGCCGACTTGTGGCCTCCAACGGCAACGGGTTCGTTGTGCTCGCCGACGCGGCCACCGGACGCGAACTGGTTCGGCTGGAAGATCCCTATCAGGACAGACTCAAACCCCTCCTGTTCAGCCCCGACGGCGCGCTGCTCATAGGGGCGAGCGACGAGAGCGTGTGCGTCCGCGTGTGGGACCTGCGGCGCATCCGCACCGGTCTGGTGGACCTGGGGTTAGACTGGGGCGGACCCGCGTACCCGCCGGGGCCGCCGGCTGACCCCGGCACGCGCCCGCTTCAGGTAAACGTGATCGACGATGACCCCTCCGGCCGGACCGAGAGGGCAATGGAGCGGCAGCGGGAGCGGGCCGTCACCGCTGTCTGGCTGAACCCGTTCGACCCGGAGGCCCGGCTGGCGCTGGCCGATCAACTGCTGTACGCGAGCCGAACGCGCGAGGCGGTCGCGCAACTCACCGGGGCCGTCGCGTTCCGCCCCGAGCAGCTCGGCGGGTACGCGATGCGGGCGCGGGCCCGATACGCCCTCGGGGACTGGTCCGGGTGCGTGACCGACGCCGACGCGGTGAGGGCGCGGCGGCCCGACGACCAGCAGCTGCTGGGGTACCGCTCGCAGGCCCTGATCCGGTTGCACCGCTACGCCGACGCGCTGCCCGACCTGACCGCGCTCATCCGCCTGGACCCGACCGATGCAGTCGGGTTCCTCGACCGGGGCGACGCGTACCACTCCCTCGGCAAGCCGAACGAGGCCGCCGCCGACTGGACGCGGGCGGGGGCGCTGGTCGGACCGCAGAGCGACCCGCAGTTGATCAAACGCGCCGCCTCGCGCCTGATCACTTGTCCGCCGCCCAATCGCGACACCAAGCGGGGGCTGGAGCTGGCGGAGTTGGCGAACGAGAAGCGGCCCGACACCGCCGGGTACTTGAGCACGCTGGGTCTCGCCCAGTACCGCGCCGGGCTGATCGCGGACGCGGTCCGGTCGTCCGAGCGGAGCCGGGTCGTCGCGAGCGGCGTGATCGACGCCGACAACCTGTTCGTGCTCGCGATGTGCCACGCGCGTCGGGGCGATCCGGCGCAGGCCCGCGGTTGCTACCACCTGGCGATAAGGGGGGGGCGCACCGCCATTCCGCGACCGGCGGACGGGCAGCAGCGCGTGTTACGGCGGGAGGCCGAAGACGTGCTGATCGCCGCCGGCGTCGCGGTCGATCCGGCCCCGCCGCCGCGGGAGAAGTGACCGCCTTCCCGTTCCGGGCCGTTGGTGCTCCTGTCGGGGAGCAAGATCGAGTCCACTATCAACGGCAGATGGTTCCGAGATCCTTCTGTTCCCGCAGGAGTTCATTGATGGCTGTGCCGTCCCGAACTGCGTTCACACTCCTCGCCGCAGTCATCGCTGTGAACGTCACCGCCGCCGACTGGCCGCAGTGGGGTGGCGGTCCTACCCGCAACCCGGTCAGTTCGGAGAAGGGGCTGGCACTCGGCTTCCAATTCGGGGGAACCGACGACAAGGGCAAGGTGACGAAGGCGGAACGCGGCTTCGCCTGGAAGGCGCGACTGGGCGACCGGACCGCGATCCCGCCCGTCGTGGCCGACGGGTTGATCTGGGTAGGTAGTAGCGCCCGACACCCGGCCGATGAGAGCATTCCCGACAAGGACTGGGACGGCGGCCTCCTGATGTGTTTCCCCGAGTCGGACGGCAAACCCCTGTGGGAACACCGCACGCCCCGGCTGTCGGGCAAGGGCGTCGTGTGGAACGAAGACTTCCCGCACGCCTCGCTCGGCTCCGCCCCGCTCGTCGAGGGCGACCGCCTCTGGTGCGTGAACAACCGTACCGAGGTCGTGTGTTCGACATCGCCCCGCTGAAGAAGGGCACCGGCAACCCCACGGGACTGTGGAAGCTAAATAGCTCCCGCCAAATGGGGAAGTAGCTTTGTTTTCTTGGCCTTTTCGTTGTACACCCCCGACCGGACCTGGAAGGGCCCGTGGGCCTCGAACCAGTCGAACGTCCGGTCGAGCAACTCGTCC
>JAQGHQ010000278.1 GCA_028288765.1 Gemmataceae bacterium
GGAGGTCTGGGGCATCCGCAGTGTTTCCTGTCGAACTGGACCACGAGAGGGCGGCGGTTCCCGTCCACTGCCGGCCGGGCCGTGCCGGGCTCAGCCAGGCCGATTCCGCCCGCGGCCGACGTACAGCCAGGTCGTCCAGGCGGCCGCCCCGCCCAGCCCGCCGGCGGCCTGCCCGCCGATCTGCCCGACGTCCCCCCACGCGATCTGCCCGGCGACCGCCCCGGCGGACACCGCCATCAGCAGCACCAGCAACCGGGGATTACGGATTCGCCCCAGGACCGCCCCGACGACCGCACCGGCCATGCCCCCGACCGGGACGGCGACGGCCACCGGTCCGCCCCAGCCGAGGAACTGCCACACACGCTGTGTGACCTTGATCCCGGCGGCGGCCCCCAGGAGGGCCCAAAACGCCATCATCAACGCCGGCGCCAGGGGCGCGAGTGCCGGCGGCGGTCCGAACCGGGGGTCTGGCTCCGCATCGTTCACCGGTGACGCCCTCAAGCCGGAAGGGGTCAGATAGGCTAACCGGGCCGTCCGGGTCAATCGACCGTGACCGCCTTCTCCCGGAGGAGCTTGTCGATCACCGCCATCTTCCGCCGGATGTGGAGGACGTTCTTCAACTCGATCGTCGGGGTGTTGTGACCGCCCGACCGGATGACCAGGTCCCCGGCCCCCAGCCCGAGGACCCAGTGGCGGAACGCATCGCTCCGCTTCTTCTCCACGATCGCCCCCTCCGCCGGCATCACCACCTCGCTGTCCCCGACCTCCAGGACGTACCGGATCTGCCCCCGGCCGAAGATGACGTAGTGCTGCCGGTCGTACAGGCCGACCACGGCCAGCCAGGCCAGGAACAGCGGGACGCCGACGCACAGGTATCCGGCCGCGTTGATCCGGATCTCCAGCCCGCCGAGGAACCCGAGGATGTCGCCCCACCAGCCGAACCACGCGAAAGCTACCGTCACGGCGATCACCGACACGGTCGCAACCACCGACACCATCCCCCGGAAGATGACGGTGCTGGAGACGGCGACCGCGAGAAGGGTGATCACGAAGACCGCGCCCGGGCCGTTGGTGTTGCTCACCGTCACGCCCCCGGACCGGTCGCCCTCGGCGTACGTCACCCCGGCCAGGACGAACGACACCAGCCAGACCGGCCACCAGTACAGGAGACTCGAGTGGCCGTACACCACGATGTGATCGACCTCCTCCTTCGTCCCAGGCCGGACGACGTTGTACACCGCGACAGAAGTGGGAGGGGCTGGCGGGGGTGGGGTAGAGGTCTGCGGTTCGGTGCTCATGGCCGTGCTCCGGTTGAGAGAAAGGCGACGACCGCTCGGGGCCGGGGCCCTACCTGTCCTTGCCCTTCTCCAGCTTTTTCCTCAAGTCCTCAATCTTCTTCTCCACTTCCCCGAGGGTTTTCGAGAGGTCCTGTTTGATGCTCTCGAACCTGTCCTGGTCCGCGACCTCGAGTTCCTTGATCTGTTGCTCAATTCGGTCGTGCTGGTTATTCAACTCACCAAGTTCCTTTTGCGCACGAGCCTTGTCGTCGCCCGTCAGCCCCTCGGATTTTTCCCAGAGGCCGACGACCCGGTTCTTCATCGCCTTTGCTTTCTCGCCGACCGTCTTGCTGAACGTGTCTTTGTCCTGCTTGACCTTTGCTGGATTAACTTCAACGTCAACCGTGCCCTCCTTGGACACGCTGAACCATCCCCGCCAGGAGCCCAGGACGCCGCCGGCCACGACCAGCACCAAAACAACGACCAGGAATTTCCTCATGGCTGCAAACCTCCGTTTACCCGACTTGACACGAAGGACATCCGGTTACCGATGACTGGCGGCACCCGGCCAGACGCCGGCGGGTCCCGTCGACCACCGCGAACGTCGCCATGGCTATTCCCCCACCGGTGTACGAGACCGGGCCGTGGCCCCGGATTTTCGCGGGTGTGCCCGGTCAGCTGTCCGGACGGCCTGATCCCCGCGGGCGCCCGCGGGGATCAGGCACCCGCCCAGGGCGGCCGCGAGCGGGGCCCAGACGTCCCCGCCCTGGTCCGCGTCGATGATGAGTTCGCCGGCCCAGGCCGCCCGGGTGGACAGGTTCACGGCCCCGGCGTCCACCAAGAGGGCGGCCAGGCCCGCCCAGTCGACTCTCCCCTGGCAGTCCAGGCGGTAGTGCCCGAATGCGTCCCGGTAGCTGCCCCCGAATCGGGCCTCGACCAGGGCTGATACTCGGTCCGCCACCTCACGCTTTGCCCGCGCGCTCATCATCGAATCCCTCCAGGCCGGTTCGCCACGGCCTGGCTGCCCGGGCGGACAGACCCAGACCCCAGACCTTCGGGCGCCCAATTCACCGACCTGTCGTGCACATCGCCGGGGGTACTTACTATCTTCCTGGTCGGGGGGGAAGCGTTCGTCCGGGGACCGGGTGGTCCGGTGTCGGTAAGGTCGCATCGTCCGAGTCGGGGAATACCCTGACGCGCTGATCGCCCGGACGCCGGTTCGACAGCGACCCCCGCCAGTTTCGGGGGTCGGATACCGTTCGTGCGTCAGGCCGGATCGACGACGCCCTGCCACCCGCAACGGTTACGCCAGGCGCATTTCCATCAGCGAGGCCCGGGCGCCGCCGCCGGAGATGTCTGGGCTGATCGTGAGTTCGAGGACGGTCACCCCCCACAGGTCGACCCGGTAGTCCTCGGTCTCGTGGGTCGCGACGCCGGGGTCGAAGGTCCACTGCTGCCGCACGACCTCCCGGGCCGGCTGGCCGTCGGCCGTGGCCCACCGGAGCACGAACTCCTGGGTCCGACCACAGGTGGGCTCCGCGAAACGCAGCCAAATGCGGCGGACTCGATGGGGCTCGTCGAACCGGAGCCGGGACCGTCTGCGACCCCGGCCCGGCGGCCCTCCACCCTTGGCCTAGGCCGGGGATTAAGGGCTGACTCGACCGGGTGCCCCACGTCTTCCGAGGTGACCGCCACTGCGGCCAGACGGGCCAGGTCTAGCCACTCGCCCGCCGGGGTGGGCTCGTCCTGCCCTCCCGGGGGAATGATGCTCTTACGCACGGCCTTCTCCCCTAAAGAAGTGGGACAGGACGCCGCCCGTCGCTCGGGCCCAATAGCGGCGGCCGTACCCGCCGGTATCTCGGAAACG
>JAQGHQ010000293.1 GCA_028288765.1 Gemmataceae bacterium
GACGCCGCCCCGGACGGCGTCAGCGACCAGACCGGCCATCCGGTCGACGTCTTCAACGGCGAGCCGGAGGTCCCGCTCGAACGACTTGGACATGAAACAGTCCTCCGATCGACCGGTGGGGGGGTCGGTCGGTTAGCGGGGCATCCACTCGGCCGGGCCCGCGGGCGATAGGTGGGGTGTGGGATGCACGTGCCGGGTCGGGCACAGCGGCGGAAGAGGACCGTCTTAACACATCCTTCACACACGCTACTCTGAGCGGAGATGCGGCACAATCTCTGGTTGGAGTGGAGTCGTCAATCCTGCCTGATCACCGCCGGCTTCCGCCCCGCACATTCGTACTCGCCACCGAGGTCCGCTCGGACGATTTTAGCCCGACAGTTATCATGCTGTTTAATCGTCTGGAGGCTGGTGACGGCGAACGGCTGACGGTCGTCAGCGACGCTGGGGTGGTCGAACAGCGGGCGACCTTCGTGACCGGGATGGTCGTGCCAGCGTAGACCGTGATCCGGATCGAGGAAGAGCAGAAGCGGGGCAGAGAACCCCCCGGGCCCGAACCGATACCCCTGCCACAAAAGCGGGCCGGGAATCGGGACGTTCCCGATACGCCGGCGGGACGCGGTCGGCGGGGTGTTGTTCTCCTTCGACCGCCCGTCCGATGCGCTGCTCGCCGACCTGGCCGGGATGCTTCTGTACGAGATCGGCCGCAGCCCGGCGGATACGGTTCCGTGGCTCGCCGAGCGCGAGCGGGAGGCCGGGAAGTCGGTCGAGGTCAATCCGCTCGCCCTGCGGGACGACCGGGTCGAGCTGCCGCGGGAGCGGAAGACCGAGATCCTGGCCCGGACAGTCGTGCGGCTCGGCCTGCGGCTCCCGGCCGAAGGCAACCGCGGGTGACCCCCGAACCCGCCCCGGCCGTCGGCGTCCGTTTGGGACGCGGGGCGTTATGGACCTGGTCGGGGTGCAGCGGAAGATCCGCGCCTACGAGTACTACGAGAAGCCTTGCGAGGCCCGGAGCCTCAAGGAGGCCAGGCCCACAGATGTGGAAATCCCATCGGTATCGGGTGCGGGTAGCATACGGGTCGCGGTCTTGCTGACTCACCCACCTTATTCCGAGGGCAAACTTGCCAGTCAGGTGTAAGCAGGGGTGTAAGCAACAAGAGTAATTTTCCTGAAAGCCTTATGAAATTGGATCTTATGCCTGACTGCTGACGGTTTGCAAAACCGTTATCCGCCGGTTCGAATCCGGCCGAGGCCTCTCAGTTACAGCCGGTCTCTCCCTGTCCCGAGCAGTCTCAAACCCCTTAGTAGCATGGGGTTTTTTCGTTTGTCATCCACGTTAGGGTTTGGATTGCTCGGTCTCAAATCGTCCCAGACAGTTCCCCTCAGAATCCACGGGTGGTGCAACCTGGCGTGCAACCAAGAACATGATCTGGAGGACGCATGTGGCACTCGACCGGCTGGTCCTGCCGCAGGTGATGAAATCCTTTTGCACCCGGCCAACCTCGGTGACATGGAAGTGGTCCGGGACGAACTCCCCACCGGGCAGCATGCGGTGCAACCCGGCGTCCGGGGCGGCTTCGAGTGTGGTTCGGAGTTGACCCACGTTCATCCAAATCCCCCTCGGCGGCAGGGTTATGCCTCCCGGGAACAGTGATCCGCGCGAGGGGGTCCCTACCACCCGATCAGGTGCGCCGGTCCCCTCGGGACGCTTGCCGCGACGAGCACGAGCGGCAGGGTCGATCAGTACGCCCGCTCTTTCTTGACCGGCTTGCCGAGGGCCGCCTTGCGGATCGTGCTCCGCCGCCTGGCCTCCTTGCGGCTCCGGGCCTCGCACGGCTTCTCGTAGTACTCGTGGGCGCGGATCTCCCCCTTCATCCCGCTCCGCTCGATCAGCTTCTTGAACCGCCGCAGGGCCGCCCCGATCGGCTCCCGGTCGTGAACTCGCATTCGCAATCCCATTCCGTCTCCTGGTAAGGTGACCAGCGGAAAACTATACGGGCCCGGGCGGGGGGAACCACCCGAATCCGTCGTGATTGGCCAGACCGCCGGGGTCGGGATCGGGTCCTCGAGAAACGGATGGACGGCCGAACGGGAAGAGTCACCGGGCCGGCGTGCGGATCGCCTCGGGTTGCTTCGGGGTGGTGTCCCCGAGTTTGTTGGCCCGAGCCGCCTTCTCGGCCAGGTGCTTGGCCCGCCAGGCGAGTAGGGACGGGCGGAACAGGTTGTTCACGGCTGGACGGTCGGTTGACGAGAGCATGGTGGGTGCGGGTCCATTCGGAAGGGTGTCGTAGTCAGAGACCAGGACTGAGTTATTCAGCATAAGCCGTGCCGATGCCCATCCCGGACGCGCGACCGATCCGGACATGCGCATTCCCACCGCCTAAATCGGCAGAACGCCGTTCGCATCATCCGCCCGGCCGGTCCGGTAGACCCATTGCTCTCCCCCCATCGATTCCGGAGAATGGCAAAGCCCCCGGAACTTCCGGGGGGCCGGGGGGAGGGCGCGATGCGAGTACGCAAGGTCGAGTCGTGGGTGGTCTACCGGACGGCGGTCAAGGGACAGCCCACCGGGGTCAACGCGGTGTGCGAGGCGGGGGAGTGGGAGGCGATGCAGGCGGCCCAGCCGGGTGTCCTGACACTCATTCAGTCCGGGATCGCGAGCGAGGGCGAGGCGGAACGGCTGGCCCGGGGCACGTCCGGCGACCCGGTCCCGCGGAATGGGAGCCGGCCGGTGGATCCGCCCCCGGTGCAGTGAGTGACGACCGCCGGTGGGGTATGCCGGCGACCGCCATCACCGCCCGTCGGAGGTAGTCGTCGATTCAGTTTCCGAGCCCCTTCTTCTGGTTGGGAAGGGGCATCCCGTTATCGGCCCGGGTCTGGTTCGCCCGCCCCTCGAACATTTCCCGTTCTTGCAATGTCCCTCACCGGGTCGGTGGTCTGGCGTCTTCCCGACCCGAACTTCCGTCCACCCCGGCACCACCACCCCGTTCACGAAACTCGCCCGGTGCATGAGCACCCGTAGCTTTTCGGTGACCGTCAGCCAGTTGTGATTGCTCGCGCAATCCTGCTTGACCGGCGTGGACCTGTCTGCGACAATTCGCCACGATCTACTAATTGCACGACCAAATATCGGGTATGACTAGTAGTGCAAGCAAACATGGAGGTACGAAATCGACCGGGTTCTAGAGTTAAACGAACGAGACATCCCCATCACCCATGCCTTTATTCTGAAAGGGGAAACAACATTATGCTTCCGGACGACGACAGTTGGGACCAAGACGAGGATGACGACGACGACGAGCTGCTCTCCGAGGACGATGAGCAGAAAAACGATGCAGAGCAGCGGCAACACCAGCAGAAAGTGAAAGACGATAGACACCGGCAGCAGGACGAGCAGGACGAGGAATGGCGACTGCAGGACGACGAGCGGCGCCGACAACAGGAAGATGAGGCCGAGGAGCGGCGCCGACAACAGGAAGAAGCCGACGAGCGGCACCGACAACAGGAGGAGGTAGAAGAAGAAGAGCGGCGGCGACGCGAGGCGGACTGGGACGAGGAAGACGAACGCACCGGCCATGGCCCCCCGTTGTGAGCGGCGGGGTGGGTTTGGCACGGGAGTTCACGTCAGCTCTTCCACAACACCAAGTCCACCTCCCAACACCCTCGCACATGCGGCCCCGGCCCGCGGCAGTGGTCGAGGATATCGTGGTTGCCGCACCCGGAATCTTGCAGCGCATCGGCGAGGATCGGCATCGCGGAGAAGTCGCGGCTGTCGTGCATCTGGCAGGCGAGGACGGTGACGGTTGGGGTTAGCATGGAGGAATGGAGGGTAATGGGACGGAACGGGTTGCCGAAGACGTCTCTCAGCACGGTGGATGACGTTCGGCGGTCGTTTGCCGGGCGAGATTCCAGGTCGGTCCGCCGGGATTCATCTTCCAGTAGGCCAGCTGCCGACCTCGTTTATCGCCGCGTAGTGAGCGGACCGTTCTTCCGGCGGCTTGTCCCTGAACCGGTTTCCCCCGGGCCTGTGGTAGTCCGCGACCCTCTTGTCTAACCGGATTACGTAGTCGTACCGCGCTTTAGGGTCCGCAAGACCGTCCGCCAGTCGTTCCCCCATCTCCACGGCGGCGAGCACGTCCCCGACCAGCTGGTGCGGCAGCAACCGGGCGATGGCGACGGCGAGCAGTCTCAGCTTCCGCTCGCTGACATTGCCGTTCAGCAAGTCCAGCATCGGCCCGGGTCGCCGCAGCCGATCCATTCCGCCCCGGTCATCGGTCGAATCCGGGGAGTGCAGTCGGCGTCTCGGTGGTAGCCAGGCGTGTGAGATCATGAGAGGGAACGCCTCGACCCGTTCGAGGGCCAGCCGGTGGAATCGTCGGGAGTCACAGCGAAGATGGGTGCCGGCTCGCACTCGCAATGAAGCTCGCAGAGCAGACACCGGCCGAGACGGTGATAGCGAAAGTGACGGCCAGGAGAAGACGGGGCGTGGCGGTCATCGGCACCCGGGAGGTTCGGGCCGGCACAAACCGGGCGAGGGGACTCATGTCACCGGGGCCAATACTACGGCCCGGCGGACAAGACCCCGGTCCCGGGATCGGAGCTGTCACGGGTCGTAAAATAACGGCCCCGGTTCATCACCCCGCCGGGCCTCCCTCGACCCCGCCCACGGAGTACCCGCATGCGATCCAGGAGCACCCGCCGGATATTCTTTCAGCAATCGGCCGCCGCGACCGCCGCCCTCGGGCTGGGACCTTCGGCCGCCCCGGGAGCTGACCCCGCCATGAACCACTTCATCTGCGTCACCTGCGGTATCCAGTTCGGCGCCACGGAAAAGGCACCCGACCGCTGCCCGATCTGTGAGGACGAGCGGCAGTACGTCGGCCACGGGGGACAGAAGTGGACAACCCTGGACGAGTACCGGAAAACCCACAAGAACGTGTTCGCCGAGGAAGAACCCGGCCTGCACACGATCCACCCGCAGCCGAAGGCGGGCATCGGCCAGCGGGCGTTCCTGGTCCGCACGCCCGAGGGCAACCTGCTCTGGGACTGCGTCCCGCCGCTCGACGAACCGACGATCGCGGCGGTGAAGATGATGGGCGGGCTCGCGGGCGTGGCGGTGTCTCACCCGCACTACTACACGACGATGGTGGAATGGAGCCATGCGTTCGGAAAGGTCCCGGTCCACGTCCACAAGCTCGACGCGAAATGGGTCATGCGGCCGGACGAGGTGGTGAAATACTGGGATGGGGAAACGAAATCGATCTTCGGCGGACTGACGCTGGTGAGGACGGGCGGGCACTTCGACGGCTTCCAGGTTCTCCACTGGCCCGCCGGCGACGGCGGCAAGGGCGTCCTCCTGTCGGGCGATCAGCCCTACGTCTGCCAGGACCGCCGGTGGGTCAGCTTCATGTACAGCTACCCGAACCTCATCCCGCTGGGCCCGGCGGCGATCCGGCAGATCGTGAAGAGCCTGAAGCCGTTCGTCTTCAACCGGCTTTACGGGGCGTTCCCGGAGCAGGTGGTGAGGGCCGATGCGAAAGGGGCAGTCGAGCGGTCGGCCGCTCGCTACCTGGGGATGATCGGCGGGTAAGGACGGGTGGGCGGCGGGTGAGGACGGGCCGGGAACGGGCCCGTGCGATCAGCGCGGCGGGTGGAGCCGGCGGGCGATGAAGAGGGCCAGTCGGCGGCACGAGATGAACAACTCGGCGCGGACGGTAAGGCTCCCGCGGAGAATCGGTCAGGGGTCGAGGACTTCCCTCACCTTCTGGGCCAGGGCGAACGGGGAGAACGGTTTCTGCAGGAAGTTAACGGCCTCGTGCAGGGCTCCATGTCGGACCACCGCGTCGTCGGTGTACCCGCTCATGTACAGGACCTTCATCTCCGGGTCCCGGGCGAGCATCCGCTTAGCCAGCCTCCTCCCGCCCACCCCCGGCATCACCACGTCCATCACCAGTAGGTGGATCGGGCCCGGGCGGGCCGCTGCGCGTTTTCTGCCGCCGGCATCGAACTGCGGCCAGTCTCTGGTCTTTTTTCGGCTCCGGGTCGTCCTTGACCCCGGTCACCGTCCCATCCCGTGCCGGCGAGCCGATCCCTCACCTCCCGCCCGTTACCGCGGGCTTGTGCCCCCGCTCCCGCCACGCCCACCGGAACAGATTCCGTGCGTCCACGTACCGCCCGTCCGCCGACGTGGACCCGAGGACGACCACGATCAGGCGGTCGTCGCCCCGCCGGGCGCTGGCGACCAGGCAGTTCCCGGCCGGCGTCGTCGTCCCCGTCTTGACTCCCTCGTACCCGTCAACGTCCAGCAGCCGGTTCGTGTTCGTCCAGGTAACTTTCCGCTTCCCGCCGCCGGGTTCGACCACGTCACAGTCGTGCCGGCGGGTGGCGACATACGCCCGGAAGCGCTCGTCCTTCATCGCCTCGTACGTGAGGGTGGCAAGGTCACGGGCGCTCGACACGTTCTCGCGGCTCAGGCCGTTGGGATCTTTGAACGACATCCCCGTGAGTCCCAGGGTCGTGGCCCGCCGGTTCATCTCGGCCACAAACCGCCCCAACCCGTCCCCGTCCGCGCCTTCTCCCAAACGCGGCCCGCAGTGCTCGGCCAGCGCCACGGCGGCATCGTTCCCGGACGGCAGGAGGAGCCCGTAGAGCAGTTCCTTGACGGGCACCTGATCGCCGACGCCGAGTGACGCCGAACTCCCGGTCGTCTTGGCCGCGCGTTCGGAGTACGCGACGACCTCATCGAGCACCTTGGGGTCGGCGGCCGCCAGGCGGAGGACGATCCACGCCGTCATGATTTTGGACGTGCTGGCCACGGGCCTGGCCTCCGCCTCGTTGCCGCCCCAAAGCACCTTCCCGGTCTTCCCGTCCATCACGACCCACGCCCTGGCGGAGACGAACGGCGGTCCGTCGAGCGGATCGGCGGCGGCCTTCGCCGCCGGAGCTTTATCGGGCTGCGCCGCGACGGGAGAGGGCGTCAGCAGGGCAACGAGCGCAACGAGCGGCAGCACTCGGGGGTCATCGCCGTCTCCGGGTCGTGCGGGATACGAGGGTGGGATCGTCAGTAGCTTACCGCCGGCTCGCGAGGCGGACAGCCGTGGACGGGAAGGGGGAGCCCCAAGCTCACACGCCAGCCATTCCGTCTCGGTCATCGGTCGCCCTCGGGGGCCGGGACCGACCGCAGTCCCCGCGGTCGACGTCCGGCGGGCCGCGGGTCGAGGTGTACCGCGGCGGGGACTTCGCCCCGGTCGCGACCTTCTTCGGAATCGCCGACCCGGACTTCCGAGGCGGGCTGGGCGGCGGCCCGCGAGTGCTGGTGATCTCGGGGCAGACCCTGCTGTCGTCCGGGGCTGTGGCCGCGCTCGCGGTGCCGGTGGCGAACATCTTCGCCGCGGACGTGGCCAACCGGGGCGGGATCCGGGTGACGGCCAAGAACCTGGACGGGCACGGCGGCCGACGTGGTAGTGAGAGCGGGGACCGGGGTCGGGAGCCGGGTCACGGCCTGTTCGGGCAAGAACCTGGCCGCCGGAGCGGCCCCCGATTGCCGCCCTCGTCGACTTGACAACCCATCATGTTGCATATACAACATAGCTATGCAAAACGACACCCACCCCGAATGTCGCATCGCGGCCGAGTGCCTGGCCGGCCGGGTCCGGGTCCTGAACCGGGTGGTCACCGGCATCTACGACGACGCCCTCCGCCCCCACAGGGTGCGGGTCAGCCAGATGAACGTCCTGGTCGCCATCGCGGCCATGGGTCCGGTCCGTGCGGCCGACGTCTGTCGTGAGCTGCGGCTCGACAAGTCCACCCTCAGCCGGGACCTCGACCGCCTACTGGACCGCGGGTGGGTGCGGACGACCCCGGCGGACGGCCGGGTCAAGCACCTGGAGGCGACGCCCACGGGGCGGGCCCTGATCAAGAAGGTGATGCCCGCCTGGGAAGAGGCCCAAAAGCGGGTCCACGAGATCCTCGGACCGGAGTTGGCCAGGAGGATCTTCGACGTGGTCGATGGATTCCAGGCGGCTGACTTCGACCGCGGATAATCTCTTTGACGATGGGTCGTATATACATCAAGTTCCGCCCCGTGGGACGGATGGAGCGCGGACATGGACGTCGACAGCCGGCGAACCAACGACGGGTTCGGTCGCGTGGCGGTGAACAGCTTCGGGTTCGGGGGACACAACTATTGCCTGGTGTTCGGGACCGTCGACACGAGTGGCGTCACCGAGCAGCGCCGCCGGGATCGGGTGTAAGACCGGGGGCGGAGTGAGGTAACTCTGTGGGGAGCAAGTTGCATATACAACATTACTCCCCGGCCGTTCGCTTTGACTGGCAAACCGGGCCGGGCGGTCGTCAGCCGCCCGGCCCGGCGCGGGAAAACACGTGGAGGTCGAGATGACGAGACGAAGATTGATCATCTTCGGAGCGGTCGCCGTGGGGCTCGCCGCGGGCGGGGTGGCGCTCGCCGTCTCCGCCGCCCGCGGCTCACAAGGTGGTGCAGTCCCCACGTCACCCGTCCCGCCCGTACCGCGGACGGTACGGGCGCAGGAGGTCCGGGCCGACGCGGCGGCCGCCGAGCAGACCTACACCGGAATCGTCCGGGCCCGGTACGAGACAGACCTCGCATTCCGGGTCGGGGCCAAGATCGTTTCCCGCCACGTCGAGGTCGGGCAGCGGGTGGCGGCCGGGACCGTGCTGTTCCGGCTCGACCCGACCGATTACCGACTCGCGGTCAAGGCGGCCGAGGCCGACCTGACCGCGGCCGAGGCCGAGGTCGTGCAATCGACCGCCGAGTACGACCGGCAACAGCGGGCCCATCGAACCGGGGCAGGCAGCTCCTCGGACCTCGACCGGGCCCGCTCGGCCCTGGACGGGGCCGGCGGCCGGCGGGACCGCGCGAAGGAAGCCCTCACCCTCGCCCGGAACCGGCTCTCCTACTGCGACCTCGCCGCCGACGCGGACGGGGTGATCATGACCCTCCCGGCCGAGGCCGGGCAGGTGGTGGCCGAGGGCCAGGTCGTCGCCAGGCTCGCCCGGGACGGGGAGCGGGAGGCGGTGGTGAGCCTTCCCGAGAACCAGGCCGGCACCGCCCAATCGGCCCGGACCTCGGTCACCCTCTGGTCCGCCCCGGGCGAGTCCTACCCGGCCGTCCTCCGCGAACTCTCCCCGACGGCCGACCCGGTCACCCGCACCTACCAGGCCCGGTTCACGGTCCGAAACCCCGGGCCGAAGCTGGTCCTCGGCATGACCGCGACCGTCCACCTCGCCCCGGCCGACGCCGCCCCCGGGTACGTCCTGCCGCTCTCGTCCCTGCTCCGCCAGGGCGACCGGCCTGCCGTCTGGGTTCTCGACCGGGCGACCGGGGGCCTCACCCTCGCCCCGGTCGAGGTGCGGGAGTACCGGCACGAGACGATGGTCCTGTCCGGCGGCGTCAAGCCCGGCCAGTGGGTGGTTACGGCCGGGGTGCAGAAGCTCGACCCGGGGGTGACGGTCCGGGCGTGGGAGGGGAACCCGTGACCGCCCCCAACCTGTCCGCCTGGGCGGTCAAGCACCCGGCCTTCGTCCTGTACCTGATCCTCGCGGCCGGAGCGGCCGGGGTGTACGCCTACCTCGGGATGGGCCGGGCCGAGGACCCGTCGTTCACCATCAAGACGATGGTCGTCTCGGCCGCCTGGCCGGGGGCGACGAGCGACGAGGTGCAGCGGCAGGTGGCCGACAAGGTCGAGGAGAAGCTCCAGGAGACCCCGTACCTCGACTACCTGCGGACCTACTCCCTCCCCGGCCGGACGGTGGTCACCGTCCAGCTCCGCAACGACACCCCGCCGAAGGCCGTGCCCGACATCTGGTACCAGGTGCGGAAGAAGGTGGGGGACATCAAGCACACGCTGCCGGAGGGAGTGACGGGACCGTTCCTGGACGACGAGTACGGGGACGTGTACGTGGCCGTGTACGCGTTCACCGGGGCCGACTACTCCCCGGCCGAGCTCAAACGGCTCGCCGAGGACGCCCGCCGCCGCCTCCTGCGGGTGAAGGACGTGGACAAGGTGGTCCTCGTCGGGGAGCGCCCGGAAAAGGTGTTCGTCGAGTTCTCGCACACGAAACTCGCCACTCTTGGGGTCAGTCCGCAGCAGGTGTTCGACAGCCTCCGCCGGCAGAACGCGGTCGCCCCGGCCGGGAGCGTCGAGACCCCGACCGACCGGGTGTACGTCCGGGTGGACGGGCCGTTCGCCGCGGCCGAGAAGGTGCGGGCCGTCCCGGTCCACGCCGGCGGGCGGGTGTTCCGGGTGGGCGACATCGCGGCCGTCCGGCGGGGGTACGAGGACCCACCGACGTTCACCGTCCGGCACAACGGGCAGCCCGCCGTCGAGCTGGCGGTCGCCATGAGTAAGGGCGGGAACGTCCTCACGCTCGGGCACGCCCTGGAGACGGAACTCCGGGCGATCGAGGCCGACCTGCCGGCCGGGGCGGCGGTCGAACGGGTGGCGTTCCAGCCGCACGTGGTGGAGGAGTCGGTCGGGGAGTTCACCCGGTCGTTCGTCGAGGCCCTGGTCATCGTCCTGGTGGTCAGCTTCCTCTCCCTCGGCTGGCGGAGCGGGGTGGTGGTCGCGCTCAGTGTCCCGCTCGTCCTCGCCGCCACGCTGGTGGTGATGAACGCGGCCGGGATGACCCTCGACCGGATCAGCCTGGGGGCTCTCATCCTCGCCCTGGGCCTGCTGGTGGACGACGCCATCATCGCGGTCGAGATGATGGTGGTGAAGATGGAGGAGGGATTCGACCGGGTGAAGGCCGCGACCTTCGCCTGGACCTCGACCGCCTTCCCGATGCTCACCGGAACGCTCGTCACGGTGGCCGGGTTCCTCCCCGTCGGGTTCGCCAAATCCGGGGCCGGGGAATACGCCGGCGGCATCTTCTGGGTGGTCGGCATCGCCCTGGTCGCCTCGTGGCTCGTGGCCGTCGTGTTCACCCCCTATCTGGGGGTGAGGCTGCTCCCCGACTCCGCAAACCGGCCGCACCACGACCCGTACCACACCCGGATGTACCAGCTCCTCCGGCGGGTCGTCACCGCCTGCGTCCGCCGCCCGCGGGCGGTCGTCGCGGTGACGGCCGTGCTGTTCGCGGCCGCGGTATTCGGAATGAAATTCGTCCCGAAGCAGTTCTTCCCGCAGTCGTCCCGGGCCGAACTGATGGTCGAACTCCGGTTGCCCGGGGGGGCGTCGTTCACCGCCACCCAGGCCGAGGTGGCGAAACTGGAGGCGGTGTTGACGGGCGACCCGGACATCGACCACTTCACCGCCTACACCGGGGCCGGGCCGCCCCGGTTCTACCTGTCCCTCAACCCCGACCTGCCGGACCCGAGCTTCGCCAAGGTCGTCATCCAGGCCAGGGACCCCGAGGCCCGCGAACGCCTCCGCACCCGGCTCCTGGAACGGTTCGCGTCGGACGCCGAGTTCGCCCTCCCGCGGGTGCGGGTGGTGCGGCTCGAGTTCGGCCCGCCGGTCGGGTTCCCGGTCCAGTTCCGGGTGGTCGGCCCGGACCCGGCGACGGTCCGCGCGATCGCCCACCGGGTCCGCGACGTGGTCCGCCAGAACCCGCACGCCCGGGACGCCCAGCTCGAGTGGGACGAGCCCTCGAAAGTCGTCCGGCTCCGGGTCGACCAGGACCGGGCCCGCGCCCTCGGGCTGACCCCGCAGGACGTGGCGGCGACGCTCCAGACGCTCCTCACCGGCGTGCCGGTGTCCCAGTACCGGGAGGGGATCGAGCTGATCGACGTGGTCGCCCGGGCGGTGCCCGAGGAGCGGCTGAAACTCGACGCCCTGCCGGGCCTGACCGTCATCGCGCCGGCCGGGCACGCCGTCCCCCTGTCCCAGGTGGCGACCGCCGCCTACGAGCAGGAGGAGCCGATCCGGTGGCGGCGGGACCGGGAGACGGTGCTGACCGTCCGGGCGGACGTGGCCGACGGGGTGCAGGCCCCGGACGTGACGGCCGCGATCCTGGCCCGGCTCGAACCCGTCAAGGCGGCCCTCCCGCCCGGGTACCGGATCGACACCGGCGGGGCGGTGGAGGAGAGCCAGAAGGCGAACGAGGCGCTGTTCGCCGTCTTCCCGGTCATGATCGCCGTCATGCTGACGCTGCTCATGGCCCAGGTGCAGAGCTTCAAGAAGCTGTTCCTGGTGTTCGCCATCTCGCCGCTCGGGCTCATCGGGGCGGTGGCCTCCCTGCTCCTGTTCCACGCCCCGTTCGGGTTCAACGCCCTGCTCGGGGTGATCGCACTCGCCGGCATGGACATGCGGAACTCGGTCATCCTGATCGACCAGATCGAGCACGACATGGCGAACGGGATGTCGGCGTGGGACGCGGTGGTCGAGTCGGCGGTACGGCGGGCCCGGCCGGTGGTGCTGACGGCGGCGACGGCCATCCTGGCCATGATCCCGCTCACCCGGAGCGTGTTCTGGGGGCCGCTGGCGGTGGCCATCATGGGCGGGCTGTCGGTCGCCACCTTCCTCACCCTCGGCAACCTGCCGGCCCTGTACGTCCTGCTGTTCCGGGTCAAGCGGCCGGCCGACCCGCCCCCGCCGGCGCCCCGCCCGGGGACGAACGTCCGGGCCGGGCACGCCGGAGGGCGGGGCTGGTGCCCCTCGTGCTGGCGAACGGGACACCGGCCCGTCTGAGTTGAACCCACACAATCGCGGAGATCCGGAGAATGGGCGCACAGACCTTGGAAATCCCGACCGAGCTGGCCCCCCATGCGGCCAACCCCGACCGCACGCAGCTGCTGCTGGAGGGGCCGGTCCTGCGGACGCTGCTGAGGCTCGCCGCCCCGACGGTCGCCCTGATGACGTTCCAGGCGGTGGTGAACGCGGCCGAGGGGTACTTCGTCGGCTTCCTCGGGTCGGACGCCCTGGCCGGCATCTCGCTCAGCTTCCCGCTCGTCATGCTCATGACCACCCTGTCGGCCGGGGCCTACGGCGGCGGGGTGGCGGCGGCCGTGGCCCGGGCGCTCGGGGCCGGCCGCCGGGAAGAGGCCGCCCGGTTGGCCGGGACGGCGCTTGCGGTCGCTGCTCTCCTGGGCGTCGGGTTCACGGCCGGGATGCTGGCCTTCGGGCGGGAGATCTACGCGGCCCTCGGGGCGACCGGCCCGGCCCTGGCGGCGGCCGTCCGGTACTCCGACGTGCTGTTCCTGGGGGCCGTCCCGTTCTGGGTGTTCCAGGCCGCGTCGAGCTGCCTGCGGGGGAGCGGTAACACCGCCTACCCGGCGGTCGTGGGCGCGGCCGGGGGTGTCGTTACGCTCGCCGTTTCTCCGCTGCTCATCTTTGGCGCGGGGCCGCTCCCGGGGCTCGGGCTGGCCGGGGCGGCGTGGGCAATGGCCGGGTACAACCTGGCGTCCGCGGTGTTGCTCGTCCGGGCGCTGCGAGCGCCGGGCTCACCCTTCCGATCGGCGTTCGCCGCCCTCCGCCCGGACCGCCGCCGCACGGCGGCGATCCTGAGTGTCGCCGTCCCGAGCGCGCTCAACACAGTCCAGTCGAACCTGACGTTCCTCGCGCTCACCGCGCTCGTTGCCCCGTTCGGGACGGCGGCCATCGCCGGGTACGGGATGGGCGGGCGGCTCGAGTACCTGCTCATCCCGGTCGTCTTCGGGGTCGGGTCGGCGCTGGTCCCGCTGGTCGGGGCCAACAGCGGGGCCGGGAACCACGCCCGTGTCCGGCAGGCGACCCGGGCCGGGCTCCTGCTCGGGGCCGGGGCCGGGGCGGCGGTCGGGCTGGCCGCGGCGGCGTTCCCGGATGGGTGGATGGGGCTGTTCACCGCCGAGCCGGGGGTTCTCACGACGGGCAGGTCATATCTGCGGACCGTCGGTCCGGCGTACATCGGCTTCGGGGGCGGCCTCGCCTTGTTCTTCGCCGCCCAGGGGACCGGGCGGGTGCTCCAGCCGCTCGCCGCCGGGTTCACGCGGCTCACGGTCGCGGCGGCCGGAGGGCATCTGGCCGTCCGGGTATTCGGCCGCGGCCTCGACCCGCTCTTCGTCGTGATGGCGGCCGGGCTGGTGGTGTACGGTCTCGTGATGGTCGTCGTCGCCCGTCGGGAACTCGGACTCTCGTCTCTCTCCGAACCGGGGGATGGCAATCGAACGGCAAGCGGTCCAACGGGGCCGCCGGCCGCGGGACCGGACCGCTAACGGCCTTCGGCACGGACGGCGGTCCTGTGCTACGTGAGGTACGGCGCTGGTGGCGTTGCCCCCGACGCCAAGTGTCGCTAACCCCGAGTCTCCGGTTTCAGGAAGGTCCCCCGCTCCAGTTCGTCGTACGCCTGCCGGAGCTGTTCCTGGGTATTCATCACGATCGGGCCGTACCACGCCACGGGCTCCCCCAGCGGCTTCCCCGAGACAAGGAGGAACCGGATCCCCTCGTCCCCGGCCTGGACCGAGACCTCGTCGCCGCGGTCGAAGACGACGAGCGAGCGGTTGTCCGCCTCCCGGGGCGGTGTCGTGTCCGCCCAGCCGACCCCCTCGGTCGGCACCGCGAGCGGCCCGGACGCATTGCAGAACGTCCCACCCCCCGCGAACACGTAAGCGAAGGCGTGGCGGGTCGTCTCGACCGGAAGAGTCTTCCGCCGGCCGGGGGGCACCGTCACATCCAGGTAGATCGGGTCGGCCGCGACCCCCTCCACGGGGCCGGTCTTCCCCCAGAAGGTCCCGCAGACGACCCGGGCCCGGGTGCCGTCGTCGTCCGTGACCTCCGGAATCTCGACCGCCTTCACCTCCTGGTAACGGGGGGCCGTCATCTTGAGGGCCGACGGGAGGTTTGCCCACAGCTGGAACCCGTGCATGAGGCCCGCCGGGTCCCCCTTGGGCATCTCCTGGTGGACGATGCCCCGCCCCGCCGTCATCCACTGGATGTCGCCGGCGGCGATGGCGCCGCGGTTGCCCAGACTGTCCCCGTGCTCCACGGTCCCGGCGAGCACGTAGGTGATCGTCTCGATGCCGCGGTGAGGGTGCCACGGAAAGCCGGCCAGGTAATCCTCCGGGACGTCGTTGCGGAAGTCGTCCAGGAGGAGGAACGGGTCGAACTCGGAGGTGTCGCCGAACCCGAACGCGCGGCGCAGATGCACGCCCGCGCCCTCGCGGGTCGGCTTGGACCGGACCAGCCGTTTTACCGGTCGGATGGACATGTTGGACTCCGGTGTTGAGAATCTCCCACCGAGCTTCATTATCGCTCGCCGGCACGGGCTGCCGCCAGCGACCCGGGGCGAGAAACTGTACCCGAGGTTGTGAGGCGAGTCCGGACGACGTTGGGAACAAGTGTCCGCACACGCAGGTTGCCCCAGCCGGTCCTCAGCTCACCCGCGGTCGCCGCGGTGGAACGGCTGGTCATCGGCCAGATGCCGGTGGGGCGGGCCGAAGATCAGGTCCCGGCCCGGTCCCCGAGGTGGCCGGACCTACAGTGGCTCCTCGTCGTCGGACTGAGCGGGGCGTGGGCGGTGGCAGTCGAATCCGCCCCACCCGGCCGGCTCGACCGGCTGACCCTGACCTGGAACCGGCTCGGCGACCTGCTGACCCATCCTCACCAACATCCTGTGGACGGCCGATTGGAGGCGCCAGAAGTCGTCCCCGATGTCCCCCCGTGTAATTCTCCACCTCGGCCTCATCGAGCCGTTCGAGTTGTGCCCCGGGGAGCGGGATCCCCCCACGTCGGCGGGGCGGATGAGGGCTGCGACCGTCTGCTCGGGGATGGTTCCCCAACTGGAGTCGCGGACGATGGAACCAAGGGTCGCGGGCAGCGCCGCCCGGTCCCCGGGGTCGGCGAGTACGGTCGCAGCAGAGTCGGACTCAGAGCTGAACGACTGTAGACCGTTGAGTAACCGTTCGCGGTCCATGTTGAAAGTCCTGGGGGATCAAGCGGGCTCAACGCCTGCGGCCGCCTCCCAACGGCCGTATCCGTCACCCGCCCGGGCCGGGTGGGTCGGCCGGGACTGGGGGCGGTTCCAACCCCAGACACCGGAGCAGCCGCTCCACCTGCGGCCAGGCGACCGTCCCCCGGACCGCCGCCGCGTCACCCCCGGTCACGTCTGCCACGAACCGGGCCAGGGCGTCCCGGAGCTGCCGCTCGCCCGGGGTCAGCAGCGGGTCGAACCGCTCTCCGACCAGCAGGTGGGCGGCGTCCCGGGTGCGGGATACCAGGTAGTCCAGAAACACCTCCAGCCGTCGGGCGGCCTCGGCCGCCGGGAATCCCTGGACCGCCTCCGGCCGGTCGTCCATCCGCACCCGCTGCACGTCCCCGTCCCACAGCACCTCGGCCAGGCCCCCGGCCCCGAGCGACAGGGCCGTCCCGAAGTGCCCCGGCGGGCCGGCCGCGTCCCGAAGCCGGCGGACCGCGTCGACGAGCCGGTGGAAGTTGTCGTCGGTCAGGGAGAACCCGGCGAACAGGACGTGCCGGGTGACCAGGAACGCCTGGACCATCCCGCCCAGGGCTGGGAGTCGCTCGTCGTACCGGGTGTAGCTCGACCGGGAGAGGACTACCTTATCCGGGTCGGACAGGCACCCGTGCATCTTCAGCAGCCACCGCCGGGCGTCCGGCTTGATCGCCCCAGGCAAGACCGACAGCCCGTCCGGGTCGGACAGGGCCCAGGCGTCCTCGAACAGCTGGTCGTAGTTGGTGGTGATCGCCTCCCGGACCGGGAGGGCGGCGAGCAGGGTGTGGACCAAGGCGTAGTGCCGGCGGAGGCCGAGGATTGCGGCAACCGCCCGGCCAAGCGTTTCCCCCCGGTCCCGCAGCCGTCGCTCGACCACCGTCGCCTGGTCCAGGGCGTTCCGCAGGTCGGCCAGGGCCGCCCGCTCCTCGGCTGACATCCCGGCCCGGACGGCGAGTTCGTCCAGCAGACCGCCCCAGCCCGGGAGCCCGGCCGCCATGCTCACCCCGGCCCCAAGGAACAGGGCCAGTTCCCCGCGCAGGGCGTGCCCGGCCAGCCGGTCGGCCTCGGCCCGCAGGTCATCGGTCAGGTCGGTCGGCCAGTCCGCCCGGCGGACCCGCTCGGCCTGGGCGGCGGCATGACTGGCAGTGTCGAAACAGACCAGGGCGATGTCGAACTCCCGCCCGCCCGGGAACGTCCGGCCTACAAATGACTGGAGCCGCGGGAGGAGTTCTTGAACGACCTCGCCGGCCCGCTCGGCCGCCCCCCCGCGGCCGGTGCCGACGACCGGGAGGGCGAGCAGCGGCCGGGCCCTACCGAACAGCGGGGGTTCTCCGGTGGCGACGATGGCCCCGGCCGCCGCATCCAGGAACTCGGCCGCCCCGTCCGCGTACCACGAGACCGACCGGCCGCGGCTCCCGATCAGACCGAGCCACGGCCGGGGGCGGTCGGGGGCCGGGTCAAGGAGCGGCTGGACCCGCGGGCCGCCTTCCGCGAACGGCTCGCCCTGGCGGGGTCCGTCGCATCCGGGCAGGAACCACTCGTACCCCGGGCGGGCACGGCGGCTGCACGGGACGAGCCAGGCGTCACAGGCGAACCGCCGCAGATCGGCGCGGACGACGAACACGTGCCCCGACATGACGGGCCTCCGGCGAGACTGGTCGATTCCGAGGCGACCGACCGGGTACACCTCGGTCCCCCTCTTCGGCGCTCTTCAGGCCCCGAGCCGCAGCCGGATCAGGAGGGCGGTCAGGCCCGCGCGGGCGGACGGGAGCTCGGTCAAGGTGCTCGCCCGGTGGGGTACTTCGGGAACCGTCGTCCCGGGATATGATACCCCGAACCGCCCCGCGATTCGGTCCCCATTACCCGAGTGCGGCCGGGTGCCGCCGCCCGGGGGTCCCGCCCCCGGAAAGGGCGGGTGCGGTCGCGGGGCTGCACCGGGAGGGACAACGGTGGCGAAAGTGGCGTACTACACCGGGGACGTCCAGGGGGTCGGGTTCCGGGCGACTGCGGCGGGGCTCGCCCGCCGGCACCCGGTTCGGGGGTGGGTGCGAAACCTTGCCGACGGCCGGGTCGAGCTGCTGGCGGACGGCCCCGCGGAGGCCGTCGAGGCCTTCCTGGCGGACGTCCGCGACAGGATGGCCGGGCACATCGAGACCGAGGAGGTCGTGGACCGGGAGGCGGACGTGACGCCCGACGGGTTCCGGGTCGTCGGCTGAGCCGCCGGCGGTATCGGGAGGAACGGCCGCTCGGAAGGCCCGATACGCCCGCATCCCGCCAGCCTCCGCCACCTCGACTCCAGCCACCGGGTCCTCGCGCGGGGTTGGTGTAGTGATTACCCCGGGCTGATAATAGGCAATAGGGGAACCGCGACTTCTTCCCGGCCGTCGCCCCACTGCTCGCCGGGTGCGCCCTGTTTTGAGCTGTCCCGTCCGCGGTGTACAAGGAAGAGATCGCCCGCCAGGAGGCCGGTCATGTCCCGTTCATCCACCGACGCCCCGCGGGCCGGGTTCACGCTGATCGAATTGTTGGTGGTGATCGCGATCATCGCCGTGCTCATCGGGCTTCTCCTGCCGGCGGTCCAGAAGGTCCGCGAGGCCGCCGCCCGGGCCAAGTGCCAGAACAACATGCACCAGATCGGGCTCGCCCTGCACGGGTATGAGTCCGCGTTCGGCCGGTTCCCGCCCGGCCATCGCGACCCCCGACCGGACACCCGGCTCGGCCCCGGCTGGGGCTGGCCGGTGTTCCTCCTGCCGTTC
>JAQGHQ010000301.1 GCA_028288765.1 Gemmataceae bacterium
GCCTTTCCAGCCACATATTTTGAAAAGACCCGCTGCCGACCTCGAGCAAAACCGCCTTGTTTTCGAGGCTTTCAAACCGACCAGATAGTGTGCGTGCGATCAGGTAGACCCGCTATACAAGTACGAATTATTTCACTTGGTTCCAGTATGAGTTCTGGCGGTTCGTGTTCGTTCAAGAGGAAGTGGCGAAGCTGGCCATGACGGCCATCGAGTATCCGCCCATGCAGAAGGGTGCGAGCTTCAACCTCGAAGCCGTGAAAACAAAGATTGAGGAGGCCATCAAGGCCCATCACGGTAAATAGCCGGCCTAAGAAAGCTTGGCCGGACGCAGGGAATACGACCGATCCATTCGGAGAGGCCGAACGTGGATTCATGGACCATCGCCGGAACGGTGTTCGCCTGTACCTTCGGGGGTGCCCTGTTCGGAATTTTCCTCCGCCGCATTCTTCCCGACTCGCACCTGAGTAGCGAGTCGAAAGACGTGGTCAAAATGGGCACGGGGCTCCTCGCGACGCTGGCCGCACTCGTGCTCGGCCTCCTGATCGCTTCGGCCAAGAGTTCGTTCGACGCCCAGCGGACCGGCTTCCAACAGCTCTCGGCGAACCTCATCTTACTCGACCGGTCGTTGAAGTTTTACGGCCCGGAAACGAAGGAAATCCGCGACCAGCTCCGCCGCACCGTCGCGCTGGTGCTCGACCACCGGTGGCCGGCGACCGGATCCCGGGGTACCGGCTTGGACGCGCCCGACATCTCGGAGAGTGCCGCCGCTCTCTATGCCGCCGTCCGGGACCTCGCCCCGAAAACGGACGCCCAGAAAGCGGTCCAGGCCCAGGCCCTCCAGGTGAGCTCCGACCTGGGCCGGACGCGGTGGCAGTTGAGCCAGGGGGACGAAAGCTCGATCCCGACCCCGTTCTTGGTCGTGCTCATCTTCTGGCTCACCGTCCTCTTCATCACCTTCGGCCTTTTTTCACCGGGGAACGCGACCGTCATCTCGGTTCTTTTGATTTGCGCGGTGTCGGTCTCGGGGGCCCTGTTTCTGATCGTCGAACTCGACCGGCCGTTCAACGGCCTGATTCAGATATCGAGTAAGCCGCTCCGCGATGCCCTGGGACAACTCGGCCAGTAGGTATCTCCGACGTCCGGAAACGAATGACCCGTTCTCAACTGGGGAGAGTCAACGTGCGTAATCGGAGACTGTTGGGTACGACTGTGATCCTCGCCGCCGCCCTGGCGGTGGGCCAAATCGTGGCGGCAGGCAAACCGCCGGGCAAACTGGAAGAGAAGAAGGCCAAGGCTGAGCCCCAGCCGGGCAAGGGGAAGCGAGCTCAGGCGTTTATCGCCGCGTTCAACTCGGGTGACGCCAAGGCAACGGCTTCCTTCTGGGCCCCGGAAGCGACCTATGTCGATCAGGCTGGCCGCGAGACCAAGGGCCGGGCTGCGATCGAGAAGCTGTACGAGAAGGTGTTCGCCGGGCGGAAGGGGGCAAAGCTCAGCATCAACGTGACCTCTGCCCGACTGCTCTCGCCCGATGTCGCTCTCGAAGACGGCACCACCGAGGTCACCGATCTCAACGGCGGCCCGGGCACCGTGGCCCGGTTTTCGGCCGTCCTGGTGAAGGCGGACGGCGAATGGTACTTCGAGAGCGTCCGCGAGTCGGTGGCGCGCCCGCCGACCAACGTCGAGCACTTCGAAGACATCGAGTGGCTGATCGGGGACTGGACCGGCGAGAACGAGAAGGGCGAGTCGGGCAGGGCCTCCTATGCGTGGGCGGAGAACCAGAACTTTATCGTCTCCTCGTTCGCCACGACCCTGAACGGCATCCCGGTCTTCGGCGGAACGCAATGGATCGGCTGGGACGCGATCGATAAGCAAATCAAGTCCTGGTCGTTCTACTCCGGCGGGGGCACCGGGCAGGCGGTCTGGAAGAGGGACGGCGACACGTGGCTGCTCTCGACCACGGCCCGGACGGCGGACGGCCGGACGGTGTCGGGGGTCAACGTGTTGACCAAGGTGGGCGACGACCGGGCCACCTGGCAACTGACCAAGCTGACCGTCGACGGCGAGGCGAAACCCGATCCCCAGCCGTTGAAGCTGAAGCGCGTCAAGCCGGCCCAGCCGTGAGCGGGCCGATCTCGGCCGATCCCGAACTCGGCTCACAACCCTGTAACTGAGGAGACTTCTGCGATGTTGAACCGGATGATCGTGATAATGATCGCCGCCGCGCTGTTGACGCCGTCCCAGGTGGACGCCTACGGCGCGGCCCATGTCGGGTACACGCACGTCGGCCCGAGCGGGGTCCAGCATTACGGCGCGAACGCCTATCGTGGGCCGAACGGGGCGTACGGAGGGAGTCATGCCGCCGCGTATGGCGCCTCTGGGGGGGCGTACCATGCGGGGTCCGGTGGGGCCTACCATACGGGGTATGGCGGGGCCACCGGTGGGGCCTACGGGTACCATTACTCCGGCGGGGCCGCCGGCGGCAGTTACCACTACGCCTACGTTCGTTGAATTAAACCCGCTCTACCGAGAGCCTGTACCGCGGTTCTCGGTTTACTTCGTCTGGTCGAGGTTGAACCACCGCCAACTCCGTCGCCACATCGTCCGTGTCTCGGGCCAGACTTTGACGGGTCGGTCGCGGCGACAGGCATGTCGGTGCATCCCCATGACAAGATGGGAACAGGAGTAAGGTTCGGGACGCGCACCGGCCGCCCGTGCTCTTGGGGAGACTGATTGTGGGCCCTCCCGCGTGTCCGACAACGAGCCAACTGGTTCAGTTACTCTTCGGCCGAATGGCGGACGGGCCTGCGGCGGAGCTGACCCGTCACATCGAAGGCTGTCCGAGTTGTTGCCGGTCGCTGGATCTGCTTGCCGGCGACGCCTCGGCCGTACCGGATTCGCAGCGGCCTGAAGAACTGCCCGCGGGTCAGGCCGCCCCGGTGGTGACCGGCCTGTTTCAGAAGCACGGTCTCGCGGACGCTCCGTCCGACGCGCCACGGCCCGCGCAACTGGCCTTCCTTGACCCGGCCGTCGGCCCCGATGAGATCGGGTGGCTGGCCCACTACCGCGTCCTCAAGGTACTGGGCCAGGGCGGGATGGGCATGGTCTTGCTCGCCGAGGACACACAGCTCCAGCGTCCGGTCGCCCTGAAGGTCATCAACCCGGAGGTCGGCCGGAACCTCCTGGCTCGGGAGCGTTTCCTGCGCGAGGCGCGGGCGATGGCTCTGGTGAGGAGCGACCACGTCGTCACCGTTCACCAGGTCGGGCAGGCCGACGACGTCTGCTACCTGGCGATGGAACTGCTCGAAGGGGAACCGCTGGACCGCTGGCTCGACCGGGCGCCCACCCCGCCACTCGACGAGGCATTGCGCGTCGCTCGCGAAATCGCCCTGGCGCTCGCCGCGGCGCACGCCCGGGGGCTTGTCCACCGGGACGTCAAGCCTGCCAACGTCTGGCTCGAAGCGCCGACCCGTCGCGTCAAGTTGCTCGACTTCGGACTGGCCCGCCTGCAGGTCGGGGACGCGCATCTTACGAACCCCGGGATGATCGTCGGCACGCCGATGTACATGGCCCCCGAGCAGGCGCGGGGCGAGACGCTCGACGGCCGGACCGACTTATTCAGTCTGGGCTGCGTGCTCTACCTGATGGTCACCGGTCGGCCCCCGTTCGAAGGCGAGACGTCCCTGGCGGTGCTGACGGCCGTGCTCACGGGGACGCCACTACCACCCACCCACTACAACCCCGCGCTCCCGAGCCCTCTGGGCGACCTGCTCTCGCGCTTGCTGGCCAAGCGGCCCGCCGATCGGCCCGGCTCGGCGGAGGTGGTGGTCGCCGAGTTACAAGCCATCGAGCGCGTACTACCCGTGCTCGCGGCCACGGCCGTTAGTCGGGCCGTCGGTCTTGCTCCCGCGTCCCCGTCCGATCTCCTCTGCTCCGGGAGCCAGCCGACGCCTCCTTCCGCCGAGGCCCCCACGCTTATCCTCCCGGCGCTTCTCCGGTCCCGCGAGACCAAGGCGCCACCGGAGACGCCCCCGTCCCAGAGCCGTGTACTCGAGGCCGAGCGCCGGCAGGTGACTGTGCTGGCGTGTGGCTGCCACCTGTTCGAGTCGGAGCCCTATCTGGAGCTCGACCCGGAGGAGCAGGCCAGGGTACTCCGGGCTTTCCGTCGGACGTGCGAGGAGGCCGTTCGGCGCCTCGACGGAACGGTGATGCAGTGCAACGAGCAGGGGCTGTTGGCGTGCTTCGGTTACCCGGTGGCTCACGAGGACGCCGCCCGCCGCGCCGCCCGGACCGGCCTCGCCCTCCTGGAGGACATGAAAATCCTGGGCGGGGAACTCCACCGCGAACACGAGCGCGCGCTGAACCCGTGGGTGACCATCCACACCGGGCAGGCCGTGGTCGAGGCGAAGGAGGACGCGGTTTCGCTGGTGGGGGACGCCCGAAACGTCGCCGTCCGACTAGAAGCGGTGGCCGCGCCCGGCCAGGTCATCTGCACCGAGGCCACCCACCGGCTGTTCCAGGGCCGGTTCGAGTGCGCAAGCCTCGGCCCCCAGAAGATCAAGGGCGTGGCCCAACCAATCCAACTCTTCCGTGTGGAGAGAGTCGCGGTGGCCGGCGGCTTGATCGGGGCGTTGGCACCTGCCGAGCTATCGCCGCTGACGGGCCGTGATCACGAGATCAGCTTGCTCAAGGACCGGTGGGAGCAGGCTCAGGAGGGGATAGGCCAGGTCGTCCTGCTGGTCGGCGAGCCGGGTCTGGGCAAATCGCGCCTGGTGCACACGTTGAAAGAGCACGTCCTGGGTCAGACGGTCGAAGGGGAAGTGGACGCGCCCGTCATCGAATGGCGCTGCTCGCCGCACTACCGGAACACGGGGCTGCACCCGGCCATCGACTTCTTCGAGCGGGCCCTCGGCTTCCGCCCCGAGGAACCGCCGCAGGACCGCTTCGACCGCATGCTCCGGCGCCTAGCGGAGCACGACCTGGCCCGGCCGGAGGCCGTGCCGCTGTGGGCGGCGCTCCTGTCCCTCCCGACCCCGGACCGGTTTCCGCCGCCCGCGATGTCGCCGGCCCGACAGAGGGAGGAGACGTTCCGGCTCATGCTGGAGTGGCTGCACACGCGCGCCGCCCGCCGGCCGGTCCTGTTCATCGTCGAGGACCTGCACTGGGTGGACGCGTCCACCGTCGAGTTCCTGGGTCAACTCCTCGCCGAGTTCCGGCACGACCAAATCCTGATCCTGCTCACCTTCCGCCCGGAGTTCAAGCCGCCGTGGGCCGCCGTGGACCACCAAACCAGCCTGGCCCTGACCCGCCTGACCCGGCGCCAGGTCGGCGACCTGATGCGGAAGAAGATGGCGGACGGCCTGCCGGAAGCGGTGATCGAACAGGTGTACGACCGGGCCGGCGGCGTGCCGCTGTTCGTCGAGGAATTCACGAAGATGGTGCAGGAATCGGCCGGCCTCGAGCCGCGGGGGGTAGGCGGGGCGCGGGGCCCGGCCCGGCTCGGGCACGAGATCCCCAGCACGCTCCAGGACCTGGTGATGGCCCGCCTGGACCGGATGGAGGGCGGCCGGGAATTGGCCCAACTCGCCGCGGTGCTCGGCCGGGAGTTCAGTCACGAGTTACTCTCCGCCGTTGCGGCCGTGGACGAGCCGACCCTCCGGGCGGAGTTGGCCCAGCTGGCGCAGGCCGAGATTCTGTACCCGAAGGGTCGGCCTCCCCGTTGCACGTACGTCTTCAAGCACGCCCTGCTCGAAGACGCGCTGTACAACTCGCTGGTCAAGGGTAAGCGGCAGCAGTTCCACCGGCGGGTCGGCGACGTGCTGGAAGCGCGGTTTCCCCAGACCGCCAAGACCCAGCCGGAGTTGCTGGGCCACCACTTCACCGAGGCGGGCATGACCGAGAAGGCCACTGGCTACTGGCTCGAGGCGGGGCAACGGTCGCGGGAGCGATCGGCGTTCTGCGAGGCGATAGGCCATTTGACGACCGGCCTCGCGTTGGTGGACACGCTCGAGGAGTCACGTACTCGCGACGACTGGGAATTGCAGTTCCTCACCACCCTGGCCCCGGCCTACATCGCGGCCCGCGGTTACGCCGCGCCCGAAGTCGGGCCGGTCCTGGTCCGGGCACGCGACCTGTGCCAACGGATCGGGGAGCCGCGGCAGCACTTCGGCATCATGTTAGGCGTGTGGGAGTGGCGCATCGTGCGCGGCGACCTGCGGGTGTGCGTGGACCTGGCTGCCGACGGGATGGCGCTCGCCGAAAGTCTGAACGACCCCGGCATGCGGATGGAAGCGCTGTTCATGCCGGGCGTCACGATGTTCTACCGGGCCCAGTTCGCGGGTGCCCGGGACTGTTACGAGAACGCGTTGGGTGCCTACGACGACCGCGACCGCACGAAGTTCTGGACCGCTTATTCCGGGCACGACGCCGGCGTAACCCACCGTTGCTACCTCGCGCTGGCCTTGTGGCACCTCGGCTACCCGGACCGGGCCCTCAAGCTCGCCGGCGAGGCGTGTGAGCTGGCGCGAACGATCGGCCACGCGTTCAGCCTCAGCCATGCCGTGGACTTTGCGGCGTTCCTCTACCACTACTGCCGGCTCGGACCCGAGGTTAGCGTGATGGCCGAGGAAGAGATGACAATCGCGACCGAACAGGGCTTCCCGTTCTGGCACGGGCTGGGCACACTCCACAAGGGGGTGGGGTTGCTCTTGCAGGGCCGACGCGAGGAATCCCTACCGGTTCTTCTCAAAGGGTTCAACGCCTTCCGGGCCACCGGGGCGGAAGTTCGCGTTCCGTCTTACCTCGGCATGTTGGGCGATGCCTACACGCAGGCCGCGCAGTTCGAGGACGCGCACAAGTCGCTGGACGAGGGGCTGGCGGTTGCCGAGAAGAACGACGACCGTTGCCACGAGGCCGAACTGTACCGCCTCAAGGGTGAACTGCTCTTGGCCGAGTCGGGCGACGAGACCGCCGCCGAGGACTGCTTTCGCCGGGCCATCGAGATCGCCCGGCGCCAGCAGAGCAAGGGGTGGGAACTGCGGGCGACGATGAGTCTCGCCCGGCTCTGGCAACGGCCGGACCGCCATGACGAGGCCCGCGGCGCTCTCGCGGCTGTCTACGGCACCTATACGGAAGGTTTCACAACCCCGGACCTCGTGGACGCCAAAGTGCTGCTGGAAACCCTGGCCTAAGTTCTCACGCGCTTCGCGGTGGGGTGGGAGGATAAGCAAGCCTCTATTTAGGTGTCCGGTTTTGTTCGGGTTGATTACGACTGTTCAGCCAACCTACTCCTGGAATTAGGGCTGACATTCACCAGCGCCAGCACATCCGGCAGCTTCGCCTTACGCGCCTTGGCCGGTGTGCCTGCCGCCGCCAACAGTTGCCGATGGGCGAAGTTGACCGTCCGCTGGTGGTGCTGGTGGATCGGGAAGCTGAGATCCTTCTCCATCGCCCGCGTGTACCACCGCTCGAAGTAGCCGAGGGCCACCCAGGCGATTACCACCCGTTCGGCGAGCAAACGGACGAGCGGATCCGGGTCTGGGCCGATCAGCCCGGCCCGGAGGTCGGACGCCGTCCGGAATAAAGCCTGCTCGGTCACGAGGTCGGTCCCGACGAACCGTTTGATCCAGCTCCCCAGGAGCTGGCGGCCGGTGTCTCCCCACAGTGCTTGTGCGGCCGGGTTGTCGAGGTACTCCTTCACCGCCGGAAGGACCGAGCGGTCCCCCTTCGCGGCTTTCGCCTGGACCTCCGGGTCGAGCTTCCCGGCCTTCGCCTGGAGGTCGCCCGTCACCCAGGTGTCGATCAGCGTCGCAATGTTCGCGGCCATCGCCGTCCCCCTTCGCTTCCGCCACTCCCGCTTGTGCTGGTGCCACCCGGCCGCCCGAAGGGCCTCGGCTACTTGGCGAGCAGTACCTGGAGCACCGCCTCGGTGTCGTACGGCTGCTTTTTATCTCCACAAGTCCCGCTCGCGGGCGAACTGGAAGAGCAGACAACGATGCTGGTCAGGAAGTACAAAACCGACAGGCAGTTTCTGTCACCGCACGCGCCGGAAGAGCCGGGCGCACATGACGACGCGCCGTCGATGGTGGCTGTCGGGTGCCTGGAAGTTGCGGCAGGCGGAATCGGGGACATCGTGATCGTCTGAGGGCATCTCAGTCGCTGGTCATCCGGCGTCTTCCTCCTCCGCGGGAAGCACCGCCCTATCAGAAACCATCACCTTGTTGTTCCGCGACCAGCATTCGGGAAGTCCCTGCGCACCAAACCCACGCAAAGCAGCCAGCAGACGCGGGCGGAGGACCTCATCGAAGATGCGGTGGCAATTCGGGCAGAGTGGCATGCCGTTGACTTGGCGGTCCATCCCCACCCGTCTGCGCCACTCCTCCTTGTCGATGATGTGAACGGCGTCCGGCAGCGGGTACTGCGTGCCACACATCACGCATGGCAAATACTCCCCGGTGTTCCGATCCCTGACGATTTTCGCCTTCACCTCCGGGTTGAATGCCGCCATCGGAGTGTCCTCTGGTTCCTGTGTTGGCCGGGGAAAACCGTACTGAAGATGGCGGCCCCGTCATTCAAGACGCTGGACCGGTTGTGGGAGGAGGGGTGGCGGCGGGAGAGTCTTGGCTGGACAAGGGCTTCTCCATCGCGTTTGCCTGGCTCCCGAGCTTCCCGGTTTCCTTGCGGAACCCATCCCGCTTGAACAGGCCGACGAGATCTCGTGCGGCGCAGGTGAGCGTTAGGTTGTTGCACCCAAGCTTTCGGGCATAGGCCTGGATCCGCTCCATCGTGATATCCATCAAGCCGAAGCCGTAGTAATCGACAAACTGGTAACGCTGCAGTCGCTCCGGTAGAGGACGGTACTTGTCCTGGTAGTACACGTCCGCAATGTGGAAATCGTTCGGGAAAACGTGCGCGATCGCGAGCTTCGCGATCTGAGGGTTCTTTTTCTTCCGGTCGACCGCACGGCAAACGGTCAGTGACAAATCCTTGATGACGGGTTGACCGATGATCTGCCCGATGGCCCCCAGCAGGCTCGGCTTGGAGACGCCCTGGCTGATGTGGGCAGAAATGGCGTAGGGATCGACCTTCATCTTTTCCGTTTCGACGATCCGGTTCCAGACGTTCAGGGCCAGGCTACCCACAAAAAGATCGGCCCGGTTGAGTGCGGGGATGCTCTCCATCCCCTGCTGCACAGTTGAGAGAGGCTTCCCGAATCGGCGTTCCAGTTCTCCTCGCGGAAAGACTTCCTGGATGGTCTGAGGCCGCATTTCGTATCTCGGGACGCATGCGCTCGAATTGTCTGGCGATGTCGAGACGCGGAGGTTCTGGAATCCCTCCAAGGTAGCCTCGCTCGTGGTCAAACTCAACGGTCCGCCTGATCAGTGCTTCAGGTACGCCACCGTCTTCACGTTCCGGTCCCGGCACGCCGAGCATTCCGCCTCGTCGCACGAGCCGCCCTCGACGGACGTCGGGCAGGTAGCCGAGTCCACGTTCGACACGACCGTGCTGGTCCACGGCCAACCCTTTGGGGCCTTCCCGTCGATCAGGTTCCCAGACAGGACGATCTTCAGGTTCTCCGGCACTTCGGCCGGGGCGATCCCCTTGAGAAGGCCGTTCTCCCGCGTCGGTGCCCAGAATAGGATGTCCCGTACGGCCCGGCACACACGAAAGATGCTGTCCCGGTGGTTCGCCGGAGAGCGGGAGCGGAGCGGCAGACGGCGAGCAGCTTAGTATTACACCGTGAGAGGGCGGAATCGGTCGAACTGGTTCGCCCCTCTAACCTTGCATGAAAACCTACACTCCGGAGCTCGACCCGGCGGTCCTCGGTCGGCTCCGTGACTACGCCGCCCGCTTCGCCCCGGACTTCCCCCAGTCCAAGCCGGCCCGGTGGGCCGGGGTGTACCTCCAGGGGCTCCTCCTGGACGGCGAGCGGACGAGCATCGAGCCCCTGTCACGGCGGGTCACCCTGCCGGATGGCCTCACCAGCACGGACCCGGGGCAGGCCCTCCAGCAGTTCGTCAACCAGAGCCCGTGGGACGAACCGGCCGTCCTCCGCCGATACCGGGCCGAGCGGGCGAAGACGTTCGCCCACCCGGACGGGATCTTCCTGGTCGACGACGTCTCCCTTCCCAAGCAGGGAACCCACTCGGTCGGAGTTCAACGGCAGTACGGCGGGGCCCTGGGCAAGAAGGCCAACTGCCAGGTCGCCGTGTCCGCCCATTACGTCAGCCCGCTCGGCCATTATCCCCGGGACGCCCGCCTCTACCTGCCGGACTCCTGGCTGGGTGACAAAACGCGGCTGGATCGGGCCGGAGTTCCCAAAGCCGACCGGCAGTCGCGGACCAAGCCCGAGATCGCCCTGGCCCTACTCGACCGGGTCCGGGCCGAGGGGCTACCCGGGCGGGCGGTGGTCGCCGACGCCGGGTACGGGGTGTCGGGCGACTTCCGGGCCGGGCCCGAACGCCGCGGGCTGACGTACATCGTCGGGATCACCGCGGACGTCGTCGTGTTCACCGAACGGCCGCGGTGGGTCGAGCCGACCCGGACCGGTCGTGGCCGGCCACGGACCCGCCCGCGGTTGGCCGCCGACAACCCCCGGCCGGTGGCCGTCGGGGATCCGGCCGAGCGGGTTCGCCGGCGGGAGGTGACCTGGCGGGAGGGGACCAAAGGGAAACTGACGGACCGGTTCGCGTGGTTGCGGGTGTGGCCCGGCCAGGATTGGTCGACGGGCGGGTGTGCGGGTGCCGGCCCGATCTGGCTGTTGATCGACGAGCCGGCCGACGGCCCGCTGAAGTTCGCCTTCTCGAACCTGCCGGCGGACGCCTCGTGTGTCCGCGCCGTCCGGTTGTGGAAGAGTCGGTGGGCGGTTGAACAGGGGTACCAGCAGTTGAAGGAAGAACTCGGCCCGGACCACTTCGAGGGGCGGTCGTGGCGGGGGTTCCACCACCACGTGGCCATGACCCTGCTGGCCTACGGGTTCTTGCTGCCCGAACGGCACCGGCTGACCGCGGAACGGGAGCGGCAGAAGACCACCCGGCCGGCCCGGGCAAAAAAGGGGGCGCCGAGCCAGCCCTGACGCTGCCGGGCGTCCGGCGGGCGCTCCAGCACCTGTTACGCCCGTGGGCTAAACCCGATTGTGCCTACTGTCGCGCACAGCAGTTACATCCCATTCAGGTGTAACGGAGTAGACTTAGACAGTCTGCTCAACACGTCGTCATTGCGATCCTGCGCGTAATGGACGAAGGCCGGGTCCACGCGGCGTGTTTGCGTCACTCCCCGCCCGGCTCTGAAAGGCCGGCCGGGGGTCTCGAACCCGAGCCCCCAGTCGGGGGCGGCCGGGGCCGACTCGAGGACGAACGTGGCGCACGCCGGGCCAAGGAACGCCGGCCCGTTCTATAGCTGGCACGGGCCCGACAGGTACGGCGGTAGCCCGGACGGCGCGGCCGTCGTGGCGACCATGGACCCGATGCACGGGTGGACGTTGTCGTTGCGGGTCGAGTTGGCCGGAGTCCGGATCGCAGGTGTCCCCGGAGGCCAGGCCGATCTCGAGCATGCTCCCCATACCGAGGGGACTACGCATGCATGTTACTCGCCGATAACACACCCCGGTTTGACACCCGGACGAATTACCAGTAACTCGCGAAGACGTCGTGGAGGATCCGACCCGGGAACATCGGGATCCGGCCCCGGCCCTGGTCCCACGTTTCGGCGAGGATCACCCCCTTCCAGTGGCACTCCGCTCGGAGGTGATTTTCGACCAGAACCACGCTACCCGG
>JAQGHQ010000305.1 GCA_028288765.1 Gemmataceae bacterium
GGGACTTCGATCCCCATGACCGCGTAGTCGAACACTTCCTTTCCGCGGACTTCGTAGAACCCGTACTTCTCGGCCAACTTGCTCACCGCTGCCCACCCCTCGGTGCCCGGGGCGGCCCCGGTGGCCCCCTTCGGGAGGGCGGCCAGGTCGGCCTCGTACAGGCCCTTCTTGTCCGCGTCGGCCCACTGCCACTCGCCCCGCTGGTCCTGTCGGGGGGCGACCTGCGGGCAGGCGTGGGTGACGAACCGGAAGGTCGCCGCCGCGCCCTTGTTCTCGTCCCCCTTGGTCATCCGGAACACGTCGAACGTGAACTCGACCGGGACCCAGTCGGCCGGGGGCGAGGTCATCGCCGCCGGGACGGTCTGGAAGTTCCAGACGGCCCGCTGGGGCGAGTCCGGGTGCCCGGCGATGTACCGCCGGTAGTCGAACTCGCGGCCGACGTTCGTCCCGTCGAAGTCCGCCTTCCGGCTCTTGAACTCCAGCTTCCCGCGGACCGGGACCCGGGCCTTGGCCGACTCTTCCTCGGACTTCGCGTCGATCGTCGCGGTGTTGATCAGCAGGAGGCTGACCCCGGTCAGCCCGACCAGGGCCAGGGTCATCAGGGCGGTGTACCCGAAGAACCGGCCGAGGACGACCTCGAACCGCTCCACCGGCTTGGTCACGACCGTGTGGATGGTCTGGTTCTTGATGTCGTTCGGGATGCTGAACGAGGTGAGCAGGACGGCGGTGAACAGGACCAGGATCGAGATCCCGATGGCCGACCCGGTGACCAGCGTACGGAACTCGTCCGCCGGCCGGACCCCGGCCATCCACACGTTCCGGAACATGAACAGCGGGAGGATGAGCAGGCCGAGCCACAAGAGCCGGGACCGGACGGCCTCCTTGAACCCGAGCTTGGAGAGCGCCCAGATGCGCCGGCCGCGGACCTTCACCAGGTCGCGGACGAACGGCTCCCCGATCCCGAGCAGGGCGAGCAGCCCGGCGGCCATCAGGAGGACCGGCCGCGCCTCCCCGTGCCAGGTCGGGGGCTCGATCTTGATGTCCGTTCCCGCCGGCGGGAGCGGCAGCTCGGGGGCCCCGCCCTTCCCGAGCAGGAGCAGGGCGAGGACGCCGGCGTAGCAGACGAGGCTGAGGGCGGCCATCGCCACCATCCACGTCGACACCGGCACCCGCAGCCGCTCCGACTGCGACTTGTCGGTCGGGACGGACAGGGCGTACAGCAAGTACAGGACGAGGCCGACCGCCCCGAACCCGCCGGCGTCCTGCAGCCACGCCTGCGCGAGCCCCCAGATGTTCCCCAGCCCGAGCGGCTCGCCTCGGTCCAGCTGTAGAATCCCGAACAGCGCCGACGTCACGGGTGGGAGCCTCTCTGGGTGAGCGATGGGGTGGGCACGCGGGCCCACCCCGGGAGGGAACGGGCGGGCACGGGCGCCCGCCCCGCCGATAACCGGTCCTTACCCCTTCTTCGCGCCGGCGGCCTCCTCGGCCGGGGGCAGGTACCGCCGGCCGGGCCGGGCCTTCGACTCCTCGACGATCCGCAGGAACAGGTCCTCGAGCGTCGTGGTCGGGTGGCCGACCAGTTCCAGCTCCCCGCCGTGCTTGCGGAACACCGCCTCCAGGTCGGCCTTCAACTCCGCCGACTCCCGCACCTTCTTCGCCCGGACTTCGAGCCGGGCGGCGTCCTCGAGAAGCGACGACACCTTGCCGAGCGTCTGGAGGTCGCCGTTGTAGAGGATCGCGATCCGGTCGCACACGTCCTGCACGTCGTCGAGCCGGTGGCTGCACATCAGGACGGTCTTGCCCTGCTTCCGGAGGTCGAGGATGAGGTCCTTCATCCACCGGGTGCCGAGGGGGTCGAGGCCGGAGGTCGGCTCGTCGAGGATGACGAGCTCCGGGTTGTTGATGAGCGCCTGGGCCAGCCCGATCCGCTGCCGCATCCCCTTCGAATATTCCTTGAGGATGCGTTTCTTGTCGGCCCCGAGGCCGACCATCTCGATGAGCTCGGCGGACCGGCGGCGGCGGGTCTCGGCGTCGATGTCGAACAGCCGGCCGTAGAAGTCGAGGGTTTCTTCCGCGTTCAGGAACCGGTACAGGTACGACTCTTCCGGGAGGTACCCGATCCGCTCGTTCTTCTCGACCTTGGCGGCCGGCTCGCCGAAGACGAACGCGTCCCCGCTGGTCGGGAACAGGAGCCCGAGCAGGAGCTTGATGGTGGTCGTCTTCCCGGACCCGTTCGGCCCGAGCAGCCCGAAGATCTCACCCTTGTGGATCTTGAGGTCGAGGGCGTTCAGGGCGGTCTTTTTCTTCCGCCCCCAGAAGTCGCGGTAGATCTTGGTCAGGCTGCGGGTTTCGACAACGACGTCCTGAGCCATGTGCGGTCTCCGGGTCGCCCCGGGCTAATGGGGGGAAACAAACGATGACAATACCGGATACGAATCACCCGCCCGGGTGGTTCGCTCGGCGGGCGAACTGCCGCCCGAGGGCCGAAGTTATGGTAGGAAGGGGGGAAGGAACGATCAGGCGGGGTCCTGATACCAGACCCGGACGACCTGGAACCAGGAGATGTCGGCGGAATAACTCGTATGGAACCGGGTCCGGGTGCTCTCGGCGGGGTCCTTGACCTGGGGCAGGACGACCGTCTCGACCGTCATCACGCGGACGCCGCTCGCCCGGACCCATTCGTTCACCCGGTCGATGACCGCCGTCAACGGCTCGTAGTCGAGGGTGGCGAAGACGCCGAGGACTTTCTTCTTGCCAGGCTGGGATTCGGGGAAGAAGTCCCGAAAGCGGATCGTCATGGCTGTGAACCGGTGGGTTTACCGGGGTTCGACGTACCAGACGCGGATGACCTGCACCAGCGGCCCTTCGCCGGAGAAGTCATTCCGACCGGTCGACGTCCCCTCGTCCTCTCCGCGACCAATAGGCAACATCAGTGTTTCGAGATTGATCACCCGGACCCCGCTCTGAACGATCCACTCGTTTGCCCGCAGCACGGTTTCTTGCACCGTCTCCACCAAGCGATACGACAGGGCCTGCTCCTTGACACGGGGGGCGAAGTCGAGGAAGCGGTACGGGATCGGCACGGGCTCACCACCCTTTCGCCGGGTTATGAGTGCGGGAGAAGCGGGGTGACCCAAAAAAGGGGGCGACAGTTCGCTTTGACCCCTTCCCCGCCGGGGTGGTAACTTGAAAGCATGGCTGCCGACGTAACCCTCAACACGACGTCCGAAACCGTGGACCTGACCGGCCTCCCCGAACCGGTGGTTCAGGACATTCGCCGTCTCGTGCAGACCCTTCGCGAGAAGCTCTCCGGGCAACAGCCCTCTCCGGCCGTCGCCGCCCGGCCGCCGCTCATGGGCCGGTTCGCGGACCTGAAGCTCTCCATCCCGAGGGAGCACATCGACGAGGCGCAGGCCGAAGCATGGGCCGGATTGCCGCGTGACTTCCCTGAGCCGTCGAAGGGTTCATGAACGATATCCTCGCCGACACGCACGCTATCGTCTGGTATCTCTTCGACCCGGCCCGGTTGTCCGCCCCTGCGGCCGCCGCACTCGTCGCCGCCTAGCAGACTGGGAAGATCTTCATCTCGACCATCAGTCTTTCAGAGTTCGATCCGAAGAGTAGTCCACTCGCTCCGAGGGTGTGAAAAAATCGGCAGAAGCTCACGGTTTTTCGATCGTCACCGCGTGCAAGGTGCTCGGGATATTGCACTTGTGAACGATAACATAACAACAACCGACAGACCGAGCCGATTTTTTCACACCCTTTCCACGAGCGGACGCTTCTTCGGTCCGCGCGTGTGGCCCGCTCGCTTTGTCGACATCCACGAGGAATTGGCGCCTCGACGTTTTCAGCCTGAAAGGCTGGGAGCGCATAGGCCAGGGCAACGCCCTGGGCGGGGGAACGCAGCTGCAGCCAACGTCCAACTCGATCGAGTGGCATTCCCCCGCCCAGGGCGTTGCCTTGGGCTATGCGCTCCCACCCCGTTGGGGTGAACCATACGCCACCGCGGATTTCGACAATGCAAGCCGACTACACGCTCCGGTCGTTCCGATTTCTTCACACTCGCACCGCGGGTGGACACTTCTTACCCTTTGGAGCCATCAGAAAAGGGCTCGCGGAGCGAGCAGTCTACTTTGAAAGCCCCTGCGAGCTCGCACCGGGGCCGATCGTGGTCCATAATTCATCTCGAATCCCCGGAACTCGAGGTGCCCCATGTCCGATGCGTCGGTCGTTGCCGCGATCATGTCCGCCGCGGTCGGCCTGATGGGCGCGCTGGTCGCGGGGCTGTCGGTCTACTTCAACTACCGGGGGCGGCACAACCAGTTCCGGCAGGTCGTCTACGGCCGGCAGATGGACGCCTACTTCGACATCGCCGAGTCGATGGCGAACCTGTTCGCCGCCGCCCAGGACATCCTCGCCCTCAGCAACCCCTGGCTCAAGGGGGAAGATGCCCGCCGGGCGTTCCGCACCGCCCTGCGGGAGGAGCACGACCGGTTCACCGGGACGGTGAACCGGTCGCTGATCGTCCTGCCGTCGAAGGTCAAGGCGGCGGTCGACCACTTCAATGAGCTGATGCTGGCGATTGGCGCGCCCGCCGAGGAAGGGGCGGCCGGCCCACCCGGGGCCGACCCGCCCCCGGACCCCGGGCCGGACCTGGCCCGGGCCTACGAACGGGCCATCAACTGCATCCGCCACCACCTGGCGATCGACTCCCTCACCTCGGGCATGCTCAGGGAGATGGGGATCGGCAGCGAGTCGGTCGCGCTCAAGAGTATCCGCCACGGGGTCAACCCCCTCCACCCGGTCGGCCGGTCGGCCCCGTGACCCGGCCGCCCGCGGCCGGTAGTCACCGCCCGCGGAACGGGCCCCACTCGCCGGCGGGGCCGAGCACCTCGTTCGGCCCGAACCGGGCCTTGTACTCCAGCGACCGGCAGCCCTCGACGTAGTACCCGAGGTAGACGTGCGGGAGGCCCCACCCGGCCGCCGCCCGGATGACCGACAGGACGTTGAATGTCCCGAGGGACCGGTCCCGTTCGGCCGGGTCGTAGAAGAAGTAGATCGCCGACAGCCCTTCCGGCAGGCGGTCGACGTACCCGACGCCGACCAGCTGGTCGCCGAGGTAGTAGCACCACTCCTGGGTGACGAACGGGTTCTCGACGAACGACTCGATGTAGTCGTCGGGGTTCTTCGGGCCGTGCTCCGGCCACCCCTTGACGTCGTGCTGGAAGGCGTGGAACTTGTCGTACAGGTCGAGCTTGGCCCGGGTGACCGCCGGCGGGCCGACGACGAGCTGAACCTCCCCGGCGTTCGCCGCCCACGCCCGCTTCTGACTCCGGTCCGGGCGGAAGCCCGCGACCGGGACGCGGATCGACTGGCACATCCGGCAGGTTTCACAGGCCGGGCGGAAGAGCGAGAACCCGAACCGCCGCCACCCTTCTTTCAGCCGAGCCATGTACTCGGCCGGGGTGATCCGGCCGACTACCTCGTACCGGAGCTGCCACTCCCGGTCCGGCAGGTACCCGCACCGGCTCGGCGGGGAGGTGAAGGTGAAGAGGGATTCCATTTAGCCTGGTCCACGGTCCAGTGATCTAGGCCACTGTCCATTGTCCACGGTCCACTACCGACCATGATTGTTTACCACCTCGGGCTGGAAGGGAAGGGGGCGGGACCGTTCGTCCGGCAGGATCGGTGCCGCGGACCATGAACCGTGGACGGTGGACAACTCCGGCGATGGGCCATGAATAGTGGACTAACCCGTGGACTATTCCACGAACTCCGCCTCCGTCGGCTGCGGGATGATCCCGGCCCGGTGGCCCTCGGCGAGGAGCTTGCGGACGGCGGCGCGGCCCCGGTCGCCGTAGTCGAGCGTCCAGTCGTTCACGTACATCCCGACGAACCGGTCGGCGAGCGCCACGTCCATGTCGCGGGCGTACTTCAGGGCGTAGTCGAGCGCCTCCCGGCGGTGGGCGAGCCCGTACCGAATACTCTCCTTCAGCAGCCGGCTGATTTCCGTCATGGTGGGCCCGCCGAGGTCCTTGCGGACCACGTTCCCGCCGAGCGGGAGGGGCAGCCCGGTCCGGTCCTGCCACCACACCCCGAGGTCGACCACCAGATGCAACCCCTGGTTCTGGAAGGTGAGCTGGCCCTCGTGGATGATCAGCCCGGCGTCGTACTTCCCGGCCGCGAGGGCGGGGATGATCTCGTCGAACGGGATCACGTCGAACGTCAGCCGGTCCGTCGCCCCGATCGACTCGAACAGCAGCTTGAGTGTGAGGAACGCGGTGGTGAGTGTTCCCGGGACGGCGATCTTCACCCCCGGCAGGTCCCCGACGGCCATCGGCTTGCGGGCCACGACCATCGGCCCGTAGTGGTCGCCCATGCTGCACCCGCTCGGCAGCAGGGCGTACTTGTCGAGCAGGTGGCTGTAGGCGTGGATGCTGACCGCCGACACCTCCAGTTCCCCCCGCATCGCCCGGCGGTTGAGTGTCTCGATGTCCTGGAGTTCGTGGACGAACCGCAGGTTCCCGGTGGGGATCTTGTCGTTCGCCAGGGCGTGGAACATGAACGCGTCGTCCGGGTCCGGGCTGTGACCGACGCGGATCAGCTGGGAGGCGGTGGTCATGAGGTTCCTCTCACAAGCCCGGGGACAGTTGTCCCCGGGCTATCTCGGTCACTCCAGGTACCCGGGCGGGGCGTCGTTGACCGTGCCGCTGTAAATCACCTGCCCGCGTTCCAGGACGACCATCACGTCCGCGATCCGCAGCAAGGGGCGAATGTCGTGCGACACGATCACCATCGTCGTCTGGACCTGCTCGTCGTTCGCCAGGTCGTCGATCACCCGCATGACCTCGGCGGACATTTTCGGGTCGAGGGCGCTGGTCGGCTCATCGAACAGGATCGCCGCCGGGTTAACCGCAAGGGCGCGGGCGATGGCAACACGCTGCTGCTGCCCGCCGGAGAGCTGGGCGGGCTTGGCGGCGGCCCTGTCCGCGAGCCCGACCCGGTCGAGCAGCCGGCGGGCAATCGCCTCGGCCTCCGCGCGGGCCTTGCCGAGGGCGTACACCGGCCCGCTCATGATGTTCCCGAGGGCGGTCATGTGCGGGAACAGGTTGAACTGCTGGAACACCATCCCGACCGCCCGGCGGAGCCGGAGTAGGGTGGTCTTCGGCGGCGGGGTCGGGCTGCCGGTCAGGGTGATCGTGTCGCCGACCGCGACCTCGCCCGCCTGGAACTGTTCGAGCCCGTTGATGCATCGCAGGAGCGTGCTCTTCCCGCTCCCGGACGGGCCGACGATCCCGACCACCTGCCCCTTCCCGAACGTCACGCTGACGCCGTCGAGGATGCGGGCCGGGCCGTGATCTTTGACGAGATTAGAAACGCGGATCATGGTCTAACTCTCGGCGAGCGGGGGGCATGAGCCCCCCGAGTAACCGTAAGGGATCCAGTCGCGAATATCCGAACTCGGGGGCTCATGCCCCCCGCTCGCCTTTCGTACTCGTCCGCACCTCCAGCCACCGGGCGAGGAGCGCCATCGGGTAGCTCATGACGAGGTACAGGCCCGCCGTGACGAACGCCAGCTCGGCGATGTACTCCCGGTTGAAGTTGTAGAGCTCGTTGTACTTCCGGGTGAGTTCGGTGATGAGGATCACCGAGCACACCGAGGTATCCTTGAATAGAGCGATGAAGTCGTTCGTGACGGGCGGGATGACGATCCGCAGCGCCTGCGGGACGATCACGGTCCGGATCGCGGTGAGCGGGGTCATGCCGAGCGCGAGGGCCGCTTCCATCTGCCCCCGCGGGATGGCGAGCAGGCCGGCCCGGTAGTTTTCCGCCTCGTATGCGGAGTAATTGATCGCCAGCCCGATGATCCCGGCCTGGAGCGGCGAGAGGGTGAGGACGGGGATGACGCCCGGGAGCAGGTAAAAGACGAAGTAAAGCTGCAGCAGGAGCGGCGTCCCGCGGAGCACCTCCACGTACACCCCGAGCGGGACCGCCAGCCACCGCGGGCCGTACACCCGGCCGAGGGCGACCAGCAGGCCGAGCAGCATGGCCAGCGGGAACGAGGTGGCCGACAGGAACACGGTCATCCCCGCGGCCCCGAGCAACTCCCGGATCATCCGCGGCCACGGGTTGACCTTCTCCCCCGACGCGGCCTCCTCGCCCGCGTCCTCGTCGGCCGGCCACCGGCCGGTCTGGTGGTAGCACAGCCACTCCTGGTCGCCGTTCCACAGCCCGTACTTCTGGTAGATCCGCCGGAGGGTGCCGTCCCTCAACCCGTCCTTGATCGCGTCACTCAGCCCCGCCGCGAGGTCGGTGTCGGCCTTGCGGGTGTATATCACGTAGAACCCCGGCTGGCGGGGCTCGCCGACCGCCTTCAGGGCCGGTGTCTCTTTCAGGAAGTACGTGGCCGCGGGGTTATCCTGCACCGTCGCGTCGAGCCGCCGGTCGCGGACCAGTCCGATCACCGTGACCACGTCCGGGTTGATCGCCAGTTCGACCCGGTCCGCGAAGCGGTCCTTCGCGTACTGGTAGGCGGCCGACGCGTTCAGGACCCCGACCGACCGCTTCGGGCCGGCCGCCGGGGTCAGATCTTTCCAGTCCTTCAGACTGTCCGCGTCTTTGTGGGTAAGCAGGACCAGCCGGTAGGCGTAGTAAGGGGTCGTGGCCGTGTAGTCACTCTGAAGGGATTCCTTCAGTTCATACCCGTTCAGGACCACGTCGATGGCGTCGGGCGAGTCGGCGGGCCTGTCGAGCAGCTGCGGGAGCTTGTCCCAGTCGCCCGCCTTCATGACCGGGGTGCGGCCGAGCTTCTGCCCGAGGTAGTCGGCGAGCTCGACCTCGAACCCGATGAACGTCCCGGCCGCGTCCTGGTACACATAGGGGGCCCCGCCGGTCGGGTCGGTGCCCCAGCGGAGCGGCTTTTTTTCCTGGGCGGCGGCGGGACCGGACGTGACCGCGAGCGCGGCGACAACCCACAGGGACAGGCGATGTTCCAACGCGGGTGACCTTCCTACGACGAAAGAGTATGAGGGAGGAGATACGATCCTACGAAATGTACACGGTCTGGCCGGGGGGTACAAGTACACCCGGGCCGGCGGGCACAGGGGTCAGCATGACCCCCCGACGTCTGACGGGCAGAGGGTCATCGTGACCGGTTGCGCCTCTTCGCCTCCCGCTCCCGTCTCCTGGCTTTTCGCTTCTTCTTGAGCGCGTCACTGGTCAGTTTGATAGGAGGTAAAACAGGTGGTAACAGCCCCGGGAACAGGCTCATCTCCGCGGACCCTGGTTCGAGTTCGCCAGCCTACAAACTGGCGTTGTAAACGTCCTGGAACGCCGCCAGCCCTTCGGGAGTGGTCATGTCGAAGCCAGCGTTCTTTCCCGTCATGAAGAACGACTTGGCCATCCCGAAGTTGGCCGGGTCGGCGAGCTCCGCTTCGAGGCGATCGACCGCGCGGTCATCAAGGGTTGCCAGGATCTTCGGTGCGTTATCCAGACCGTACTGCCGGGACAGAAAGCTCCAGAACGCTCGCAACTCGGTGACGATTTCCTCCGCCGTTTCCGGTTCCGTGGAGACTTTCCGGGGGATGAGTTCGAAAAGCACCTCGTTGAAGTTCGACAGCGTCATTTCCGGGGGGGTGTGGCCGGTGTAGTTGATGGCATACTCCATCATCATCGCCGCCCAGCCGATCTGCCTGCCCGCCTCCCGCACGGGCTTCGCCTCGGGCGACCCGGCGAACTCCGCGGTCAGCCCGTCGATGTACTCGTCGACCCGGCCTTCGTCCCGGTCGCCAGACTCGTCAAAAACGGCTTGATGGATGTCGAATATAACTGTGCTCCTGCGTTCCTAATCGCCGTGAAATCGGGCGACCTTCCGTCCGTCCCCGGTCTGGTTGAGTCCTGTTCAATCCCATTTCTCCTGGACGACGGCCGCCGAATTTCGACGCCCGTCTAATGGCCAGTTTGTGTCGGTTCGCGATCCCGGTCAAGCTCATTTCGACCCCCGGTCGGTCGGTTCGGCGGGTCGGTATTACCCGGGACACCCCTACGATACCAGCATGCCCCGCGACCCGCTCCCGATCGACACCGCGCTGCCCGATCTGCTCGCCGCCCTCCGCACGGCCGGGGCCGTGATCCTCCGCGCTCCGACCGGGGCCGGGAAGACGACCCGCGTCCCGCCCGCCGTCGTGGAGAACGGGCTCGCCGACACGGGAACGGTTGTCGTGCTCGAACCCCGGCGGGTGGCGGCCCGGGCGGCCGCCCGCCGCATGGCGGCCGAGCACGGCACCCCGCTCGGGGACGTGTTCGGGTATCAGGTCCGGTTCGACCGGAAGGCCGGGCCGCGGACGCGGGTGCTGGTGGTGACGCCCGGAGTGCTCCTCCGCGTGTTGCACGACAACCCGTTTCTCGACGGTATCTCGTGCGTGGTCTTCGACGAGTTCCACGAGCGCGGGCTGGACGCCGACCTGGCGCTCGGGATGGTCAAACTCGTCCGTGAGAACGTCCGCCCGGACCTGAAGGCGGTCGTGATGTCGGCGACGATCGACCCCGGGCCGGTGTCCGCGTACCTCGGTGGCTGCCCGGTTGTGGACAGCGCGGGGCGGACGTTCCCGGTCGAGATCAGGTACCGTCCCCGGCGCGCGGAAACGCCTCTGCCCGGGGCGACCGCGGCGGCCGTGCGGGACGCCCTGGGGCAAACGGACGGCGACGTCCTCGTCTTCCTACCCGGCCTCCGGGAGATCCGTCAGACGGCCGAGGAGCTGGAACCGCTTGCCGCCGAGAGCGGCCTCGTCGTGCTTCCCCTCCACGGCGACCTGCCGCCCGAGCAGCAGGACCGGGCCCTGCAACAACTCGACCGACGGAAGGTGGTGCTGGCGACGAACGTGGCGGAAACCTCGGTCACCGTGGAAGGGGTGACGGCCGTTGTGGACACCGGACTCGCCCGGCAGATGGAGTTCGACCCCTCGGTCGGGATGGACCGGCTCCAGCTCGTACCGGTCTCCCGGGCATCGGCCGACCAGCGGACCGGGCGGGCAGGGCGGACGCGGCCCGGGGTCTGCGTCAGGCTCTGGGACGAGCCCGGGCACCGGAGCCGGCCGGAGCAGACCGAACCCGAGATCCGCCGCGTCGACCTGTGCGGGGCGATCCTCCAGCTGCTCGCGCTGGGCGAGGGCGAGGTCACGAACTTCCCCTGGCTCGACCCGCCGCGGCCGGAAGCGGTCCGCCAGTCGCTCCAGCTGCTCGACCAGCTCGGGATGCTCGACCGGGGCTCGCTCACCAACATGGGGAAGGTCGCGGCCCGGCTGCCGGTGCATCCCCGGCTCGGGCGAATGCTCGTCGAGGGGCACCGCCTCGGCCACCTGGGCCGGGTGGCGATGGCGGCGGCGGTGTTGTCCGAGCGAGACCCTTTCACCCGCGAGTTCGGGTCCGGCCCACCGGTCCGCACCGCCCCGCCGACCCCGTCGGACGTCCTCGACCGCGTGGAAGCGCTGGAGGCGTTCGAGCGGGGCCGCCAGCTCGCCAGCCCGATCGGCCAGCTGCACCGCGGCGGGGCGTTCGCGGTGCTGGAAGTGCGGGACCAGCTGGTACGTCTTGTAGGGCCGGCTGGCCCGGCGGCGGGAGCCGAACAGCCCGCGGGCGGTCACGGTCGGCGGCCGGGGGGTGAAGCTCGCCTCAACGAGCGGGGTCACCGAGCCGGAGCTGTTCGTCTGCGTCGACGTCGACGCGGCGGGCGCGGATTCGCTCGTCCGGATCGCCTCGGGGGTGAGTCGGGAGTGGCTCCCGCAGGAGCGGATCTCGGCGACGATCGAGGTCACGTTCGACGAGCAAACCGACCGGCTAGCCGTCCGGAAGCGGACCCGGTTCGACGACCTGGTCCTGGACGAAACGCACGCCCACATCGCGGACGAGGGCGAGGCCGCCCGGGTACTCGCGGCCGCCGCGGCGGAGCGGCTGGAGAAAGTCCTCCCGCCGCCGGATTCCGAGGCCGGCCGGTTCCGTACGCGGGTCCGTTGCTTACGCGCGTGGCTGCCGGAGGCGGGGCTGCCCGCGTTCGAGGCGGCCGACCTCCGGGATCTGCTCGAACACGTCGCCCGCGGCCGGCGGTCGCTCGCCGAGCTGCGGAACGGCCCGTGGCTCGACCTGCTGAAAGGCCAGCTGACCTACGACCAGTCCCGGACACTCGACCGCGAAGCCCCGGACCGGCTGGAGGTGCCGAGCGGGAGCCACATCCGGGTGGAGTATGAGGAAGGCCGGCCGCCGGTGCTGGCGGCCCGGATTCAGGAGCTATTCGGGCTGACGGAAACGCCCCGGGTCGGCGGCGGGCGGGTGAAGGTGCTGCTCCACCTGCTCGCACCGAACTACCGCCCGCAGCAGGTCACCGATGATCTCGCGAGTTTTTGGGCGAACACTTACCAGCAGATTCGGAAGGAGCTCCGCGGCCGATACCCGAAGCACAGCTGGCCGGACGACCCGCTCGCCGCCGAGGCCGTCCGGGGGGCGAAGCGGCGGCCGGGCTGATCTGAATATTTCACCGCAGAGACCGCGAAGACCGCAGAGAAAGAACTGATTCTTCCCTGCGATCTTCGCGGTCTCTGCGGTGAAACGTTTTTACTCGCGTTACTTCTCCGGCTTCCACCAGACGTCGAGCCGTTTCGTGAGTCGAACACCGGTCCTTGTTTGCGGCCGCAGCGGTCAGCCTCCGGGGGAGAGGCAGAACGTCCCCGGGAATTGGGTTCGGTCGGCAGAATCGGCCCGCGGACCGGCGCGAGCCCGGGTGGTGGCAGCGGGTGGCGGGTGGCAGGGAATGGCAGGATTTGGCAGTCCCAGGGCCCAAGACACGGTCGGAACCGGGCTGCAATCCGCTGGGGAGCACGAACGGGTGATGACAATCGGGTTCGTTCGGCAACATGGACCTCCCACCGGGTGGGAACCGCCCCCCGGATTGGGTTCGTTCCGCAAAATCGACCTCCCGACTACTCCGATGGTCGACCCAAACCGGGGAGGACCAACGCGGGTTGGGTTCGTTCAGCAAAACCGACCCTGCTCGGGTGAGTCGGGTCGGCCCGAATCGTGAAGGAAACATGTCGATCGGGTTCGTTCTGCAAAAACCGACCCCCCCAACCGGCGCCCCGACTTCCGGTCCAACTTTCCCACCGGAGGGGGCACATACCGTGACCCCGGGGGGTGGCCGACCGCCATGCCGGAGTCCAGGACTGGGAACCGCATGCGCCGCACTGCCTCCAGTCTACCCGGGCGACATGCCGGTCCGAAGACGAGCTGGAGGTTGAACCGGCTCGCTGCTCATCCTCCACTCCCGATAGAGACACCGTCCGGGGTCGACCGAACCACCCGAAGTCGAAAAATGCGCGGCCGTCGCGAAAAGGCGAGTTGCTTTCCTGATTTCCGTCCGCGGTCGTGTGGACATGAGAAGATTTAATCCTGCCCGCGCAAGTACGCATCGACACAATCAGTGGATCGAGCCGGGCGGCGGGTCTGGTCACTTCCGGGGCAGTAGCCCTTTCATCTGCTTGACCACGTCCGCGTAGGCGGGGTCGGCGGCGAGGTTCGTCAGCTCGCCCGCATCCTTCTCGTACTCGAAGAGCTGAACACCCTTCTTCCCGCCGTCCCACTCGGTGTACCGATACCGTTCGGTGCGGATGCTGCACCCCAGGAACCACGGGTTGCCTTTCGGAGTCGCTTCCCCGGTGGTCGTCGGCGTGCCCCGACTCACCTGCGTGACCGCCGGCCGGTCCCACGCCGCGGCGGGGTCGTCGAGCAGGGGCTTGAGGCTCGGGCCATCGGTCTTCGGGGCCGGGAGCCCGCACAAGTCGGCAAGCGTGGCGTGCAGATCGACCAGCTCCACGGTGCGCGCACACGGCTTCCCGTTTGCCTTCCCGCGCGGGTCGTGGATGAGCAGCGGCACCCGGGTACTGTTCTCGAACAGGCTCATCTTCTGCCACAGGCCGTGCTCGCCGAGGTGGTACCCGTGGTCGCTGAGGAACACCACGATCGTCCGGTCCGCGAGCTTCAACTTCTCCAGGGCGTCGAGGACCGCACCGACCTGGGCGTCCATGAACGAGGTCGATGCGTAGTACGCCTGGATCGCCTGCCGCCGCTGGTCGTCGGTCATCTTCTCCTGTTCGGGCTTGGCGCTGCCGAACGCGGGGACCGGGCCGGCGGCCCGGTGCCCAGCCGGCACCTTCGGCAGCTCGATCTTGTCCGCGGGATACATGTCGAAATACTTCTTCGGGGCGACGTAGGGCGTGTGCGGGCGGAAGAACCCGCACCCGAGGAAGAACGGCCGGTCCTTGTTCGCCACCAGCAGCTTGACCACCTCGGCGGCGATCTTCCCGTCGGTCTGCTCGGCGTCGGTGCCGTCGGCCGCGAGCCAGCTTAACGTGCCGCCGAACCGCGCTCCCCCCTTCGCGTTCGGGGTGAGGGTGAAAATGAGGTCCTTGTCCTCGTCGTCCTTGTCCCGGCCGCGGGGGTTCACGACCTGTTCCCACGAGGCCGGGTCGTCGAGCCCGTTGGTCCCGATCTGGTTCGGGACCCCGTAGTGGTACAGCTTGCCGACCCGGGCGACGAAGTACCCACCTTTCTGGAAGGTCTGCGGGAGCGACTGCACGTCCGGGATGGTCTTGCGGAACTGGGTGGCGTTCTCGTAGACCCGGGTCGTATCCGGGCGGAGGCCGGTGAGGAAGCTCGCCCGGCTCGGGTTGCAGAGCGGGAACTGGCAGTACGCCCGGTCGAACCGGACGCTCTTCGCGGCGAGCTTGTCGATGTTCGGAGTCTTCACCGGGCCGCCGTAACAGCCGAGGGCGTTGTTCGTCAGGTCGTCCGAGACGATAAACAGCACGTTCATCTTCTCGGCGGCGCGACCGCCGGCGGCACAGAAGAGTATTGCGGTCAGCGCAAGAAGTGTGCGGAGCATGGGTCACCGAGAAAATGAGGGGGGAAGAAAGCCCCCGGGACGGCCGCCCCGGGGGCTTCGCCGGCCGGGTCATTTCACCTCGATCACCCAGACGTTGTTGTAGGCCAGCGGGTCGCCGTGGTTCTGGAACTGGAACGGGCCGGGGGTCGGCTTCTCCTCCTGCCCGCCGCCGGTCGGTCCCTTCAACTCCACGTCGTCCTGGATCTTCACCCCGTTGTGGAACACGGTCGCCCGGGCGTTCTTCGTCTTCTTGCCGTCCGGATCGAACGCGGCCGGGGTGAACTCGATGTCGTAGGTCTGCCACGACAGCGGCGGGTAGCACATGTTCACGCTCGGCTTGTGGAGGGTGTAGAACCCGCCGCACTCGTTGTTCTCCCCCTTCAGCCCGAAGCTGTCGAGCACCTGGAGTTCGTACCGGTCCTGGAGGTACACCCCGCTGTTGCCCCGCCCCTGGCCCGAGGAGTTCGGCATCCACGGGGTGCGGAACTCGACGTGGGCCTTGAACGCCCCGAACGCCTGCTTGCTCTTGATCCCCATGTTCAGGAACTTGCCGTCGGACAGCTCGACCAGCTTCCCGCCGTTCCAGTTCTTTTCGTCGCCCGGCCCGCCGAACAGCACCACCGCCCCCTCCGGGGGCTTGGCCCCGAGCGTCTTCGACTTCCGCTCGACCTTCGCGAGCGTGACCTCGGGGCTTTTCCCCTGCTTGAGGGTGAGCTTCCCGGCCGCGATCGTCCCGGTCGTATTCGGGCCGGTGATCGTGATCGCGCCGGACTCGTCTCGTTTGGCCGTGGCCTTGAGCTGGGTCTTCCCGTCCCATCCGTCGCCGGGCAGGCCGCCCGTCAGTACCCGCACGTCGAATTCCCCGCCGCCCTTGGCGACCACCTGGGCCCCGGTCTTTTGCTTCGCGTCCGAACCAGACTCGCCCTGGTACTCACCCTGGATGGCGAAATCCGGGTCGTCCTTGACCTTCTCGGGATCGTTGATCGCGATGCGTTCCTTCTTCGGCTGGGCGACGCACGGGACGACGGCGAGCGCGAGCGCGGCGACCCCGAGCAGCCCGTAAGACAGGCGGCGGAACATGACAGACCTCGGTGGGAAAGGGTAGAGGCGGGACCGCGGCGGACACCCCGCGGCGGCGAATGCCTATTGTTCCGAGTGGGAGCGGGCCGTCAATGGGGTGGTTGCTTTGTCGAAATCTTGGCGAGCGGGGGGCGTGAGCCCCCCGAGTCCGGGAATCCTCTCCCGAGTTGCTTGACGTTACTCGGGGGGCTCACGCCCCCCGCTCGCCAGTCTGATCGGAGTGACGTCAACGTCTCGGTAGCGTCTGACGTTACTCGGGGGGGCTCACGCTCGCTGGGAGAAACCGATCTTTTCGACAAAGCACGGGATGGTGTGAGGGATCTAATCCGCGGCACGGTAGCACCGGGGCGGGTGGTGGGGGTTAGGTTCCGAGAATCAGGTTGCCGGCGGCAGCGCCTTCGGCTCGCCGACCCCCGAGAACTTGCGGAGGAACGTGAGGAACTGGTCGAGCAGGCCGGCGGTCGCCCCGGTCCGACCCTCGATCTCCACCGCGTCGCGGGTCACCGTCACTCGGCCGGCGAACCCGGCCAGCTTCACCTCGGCCGCGTCTGACCCGCTCGCCACACTCACCTTCACCCCCTCGGGCGGGTCGTCCTCGATCCGGTCCACGAACTCCGCGACGTCGACCGGGACCGCGAACTCGAACACCAGCTTATCGAACATTGATCCGAAGACCGCGGTGAACCCCTCCGACCGCACGAACCCGGGGTCGGTCAGCCGGCCGACCTCCCGCCGCCACACCACCTCCGTCGGGTCGTCGGGGTTCACGGTCACCGTCACCGTGTACTCGAAGTCCGGGGTGCGGATGAACCCGAGCCCGTCCCGCTCGGCGGACACGTCCAGGTCCTTCCGCTTGTAGCCGAACTGTTCGCGGACGGCGTCGAACGTGTTGTCCAGGTCCGTCTTGATGTCGCCCCCGGCGATCCGGTTCACGTACTTCCGGGCCCAGTCGTTCGCCCGGTCCGGGACCGAGTGCGTCTTGCGGAACCCGGCCAGGTCCTTCACCCGGCCGACCGACTCGGCACGGAACACCACCCGCTTCATCCGGGTCGGGTCGAGCACGTCGCCGCCCGGTCCGAGCAGCGCCCCGAGGTCGGCGACCGCGGTCCCGGCGTTGCCCTCGCCGAAGAGCAGCGGGGTCTGGTCCTGGGGCGTCTCGTAGGCACGCCGGACGGTGCGGGGGACGGCGTCGGCGAGAAAGGCGTGCAACCCGGCCGCGGTGAGGGTGCCGTCCGTGTTCACGCCGGCCCGGGTTTTTCCGGTGAACGCTTCGATCAGGTGGTGCCGCCAGATCCCGTGCCGCAGCTGCGCGGATTCGAACGACCGCGTGCCGGGTTCGGCCGCCAGCAGCCCGACGCACGCCGGGGAGTTATCGAACACCGTCTTGAGCTCCTCCTCGTCGAGCCCGGACGGGACGAGCTCGCCGGAGACACTGAGCGGGTCGACGTCGAGGAGGACGGCGATGTTCTGGCACCGCGTCTTGTGAAGGGCGGCGACCAGATCGGCGACGGAAACCGCGGTGCCCGGCAGGTCCGGGAGGATGGTATCGGCGCACGCGAGGTACCCGCGGCCCCGGTGCGAGAACCCGCGGGTGGCGACGAGGACGAGCAGCGAATCCGTCTTCCCGATCAGTTTCGGGAGCCGAGTCAGGTGCGATTCGATGGCCGCCTTGGTAGTCCGGTGGCCGGCGAGCAGGACGCACTTGTCGGGGTTGTACCCGGCGGCCGGCAGCGCCCGGGCCAGTTCGGCCGCGTCGGCCGCGGCGTAGGTCACCGGCGGTCCGGCCTCGAAGAACGTCTCCACCGCGATCAGCAGGGCGGCACGGTCGGCCACGTGAACACACCTTCCAAAACGAGGACCCCGAACGGGTTTAGATTGTAGTTGTTTCCGGTGGTTCGGTACAAAGTCGGGTGGTAGAACCACCGCAGGGAGAGTGGACAGCTCGCCCCAACATCCGAACCAGAGCCCCATAACCCGGAAGTCCCATGCGGGCGGTTGATGTCATCCGGGCGAAGCGGGACGGGGGCGATCTGACACCGGCCGAGATCGATACGTTCGTGGCCGGGGCGACCACCGGCTCCGGCTGGACCGACTACCAGCTCTCGGCCCTGCTCATGGCGATCGTGTGCCGCGGCATGACGGCAGCCGAAACCGCCCACCTCACCCGGGCGATGGCCGACTCCGGCAAGCGGCTCGACCTGTCGGACGTCCCCGGTCCGAAGGTCGACAAGCACAGCACCGGCGGCGTCGGGGACAAGACCTCGCTCGTCCTCGGCCCGCTGGCGGCGGCGTGCGGGGTGGTCGTCCCGATGATGTCCGGCCGCGGGCTCGGGCACACCGGCGGGACGCTGGACAAGCTCGAATCCGTCCCCGGGTTCCGGGTGAACCTGACCGAAGGCGAGTTCCGCGACGCCCTCCGGACCGTCGGGCTCGGGATGATCGGCCAGACCGCCGACGTCGCCCCGGCGGACAAGAAACTGTACGCCCTCCGGGACGTGACCGGGACCGTCGAGAGCATCCCGCTCCTTACTTCGTCGATCCTGAGCAAGAAGCTGGCGGAGGGGATTTCCGGGCTGGTGCTGGACGTGAAGTGCGGCCGCGGGGCGTTCATGAAGACCCGCGCCGCCGCCCGCATGCTCTCCCGGTCGCTGGTCGACGTCGGGACCGCGAACGGGCTGACGACCACGGCCTTGATCACGGCGATGGATGCCCCGCTCGGCCGGCGCGTCGGGAACGCGCTCGAAGTGGTCGAGGCGATCGAAACGCTCAAGGGCCGCGGGCCGAGGGACCTGACCGACCTGTCCGTCCTGCTCGCGGCGAAGATGGTCGTACTCGCCGGGCTCGCCGTCGAAGCCCACGAGGCGGTCCGGAAGGTGCGGGCCGCTCTCGACTCCGGGGCCGGGCTCGATGTGTTCCGCCGGTGCGTCGAGCAGCAGGGCGGCGACCCCCGGGTGGTGGACGATTATTCCCGGCTGCCGACCGCCCCGCGGACGACGGCCGTGGTCGCCCCCCGGGCCGGGTTCGTCGCGGAGATGACGGCCGGGGCCGTCGGGGTGGCGGGCATGGTCCTCGGCGGCGGGCGGGAACGGGCCGAAGACGCGGTCGACCACGCGGTCGGGGTCGTGTGCCGGGCGAAGCCCGGCGAGCGGGTCGCGGCTGGAGAAACGGTGTACGAGGTGTACTACCGGACGACCTCCCGGATGCTCGCCGCGCTGCCGCTCCTGGAAGAATCGTTCACCATCGCGGACGCCCCGCCGGCCGAGCAACCGCTGGTGCTGGAGGAGATCGGATGAGCGCCGACCCGCTCGTTGCCGCCGCGGCGATCGCCCGCGACCACGCATTCGCCCCATTCTCGCACTTCCTCGTCGGGGCCGCTCTGGAGGCCGAGAACGGCACCATCGTCCTCGGGTGCAACGTCGAGAGCGCGAGCTACGGGCTGACCACCTGTGCGGAGCGGACCGCGATCGTGAAAGGGGTGTCCGAGGGGCTTCGCCGATTCAAGCGGGTCGCGGTCGTGACCGACACAGAGGTGCCGACCCCGCCGTGCGGGGCGTGCCGCCAGCTCCTCTGGGAGTTCGCCCCGGACGCCGTGGTGGTCCTCGCCAACTTGCAGGGGAAAGTGGTCCGGTACACGGTCCGGGAACTCCTCCCGGCCGCGTTCGACGCCCGGTACCTCGGGTGACCCGGCCGGCGAGGCGATCGTATCATTGTCTTGGATTCCACGTTCCGAATACCGCCCTCCGTACTGGTGTGTGATGGCTGCCGATGTCTACATCTCCGGCCACCCGCTGATCCAGCACAAGCTGGCCCGGCTCCGGGCCGTCGATACGAAGCCGCCGGAGTTCCGCGACCTCATCGCCGCGATCTCCCGGGTGCTGTTCTTCGAGGCCACCCGGGACGTGGCCCTGCGGCCGGTCGCCGTCACCACCCCACTTGCAAAAGTGACCTGCCGGGAGATCGCGGAAAAGATCGGGCTGGTCCCGGTGCTCCGGGCCGGGCTCGGGATGGCGGAGGCGATGCTCCAGGCCCTGCCGGAGGCCGCCGTCTGGCACCTCGGGCTGTACCGCGACCACGCCACCCTCAAACCGGTGACGTACTACAACAAGCTCCCCCCCCAGCCGGACATGGACACCGCCCTCGTCCTCGACCCGATGCTGGCCACGGGTGGGAGCGCGATCGCGGCCATCGACATCCTGAAGAAGCACGGCACCCCGAAGGTGAAGTTCGTCGGGATCATCGCGGCGCCCGAAGGGCGAGACGAGCTCCGCGCGGCCCACCCGGACGTGCCGATCTACCTGGCCGCCCTCGACGACCGGCTGAACGAGATCGGGTACATCGTTCCCGGTCTCGGCGACGCCGGGGACCGACAGTTCGGGACCGCCTGAGTGCCCGGCCCGGATTCTGAAGCCCGGTTTCCGATGCGATTCCACGTTGCCGCATCCACAGGGAAGATGGGTCCACCCACTGGAGAGGACTAAGCTATGTCCGAGTCACTCCTCATCGAAATCCAGGTTCCCGGTGATCTCGGTCGGTTTCGATTACCGGCCGGGCTCAACACCCGTCTCCAGGAATTGCTGAACCGGCAAGATACCGGACCCCCGCTCACCGAGCCCGAGCGGAACGAGGCCGAAGGGCTGGTGGACCTCGCCGAGTTGCTCACTTTCCTCCGGCTTCGCGCCGAGCGGGTAGCCGGATGAGTCACATTCCCGCCGTTCTCGTGCGTCAAGTGGTCGAACGAGCCGGGAATCGGTGCGAGTCCTGTGTCCTTTCCCAGGTCGGACAGGAGGCCACGTTCCACGCTAATCATGTCCTCCCACTCGCGGCCAATGGGCCGACCGAAATTGGAAACCTGGCCCTCGCCTGCGTTTCGTGTTCTCTACGTAAGGGAGCCCGACAGACCGCTACCGATCCTGATATCGGTACCGAAGTTCCGATCTACAACCCCCGTATTGACCGGTGGGCCGAACACTTTCGGTGGGACGTGGTACAGGTGGTCGCGTTAACCCCGACGGGTCGGGCAACTGCCGCCGCGCTGGACATGAACCGGCCGCTTATCCTGGCCATTCGGGAGGAAGAGGTGGAGCGCGGTCGGCACCCTCCCCCCAAGGTCTGACGAATCACGCCCGGCACCCGTAAAAACCTCCGCGCTAACCCCGATTGACACCTTCAGCCGGTTCTTCGGCCCCGGGCCGAAATCCTGTGCTACTCTTTTGACTGATTCCCGGTCTTGTACCCCCCGCTGCCAGGGGCCGTCCCGATGTCCGTCCGCATCGAAAGCCAGGCCGAACCCATACCCGGGTACAAGCTCCTCGACCGGCTCGGGAGCGGCGGGTTCGGGGAGGTCTGGAAGGCCGAGGCCCCGGGCGGGATCAACAAGGCCATCAAGATCATCTTCGGCGACCTCCGCAGCCAGGACACCGACCTGGTCCGGTACGCCGAACAGGAGCTGAAGGCCCTCAAACGGGTCAAGCAGGTCCGCCACACGTACCTCCTCGCCCTCGACCGGTACGACATCGTCGACGGCAAGCTGATGATCGTCATGGAGCTGGCGGACTGCAACCTGTGGGACCGGTTCCGGGAGTGCCGCGACAAGGGCCTGCCCGGCATCCCCCGGGACGAACTGCTCATGTACATGGCCGAGACCGCCGAGGTCCTCGACCTGATGAACGACCAGTTCCAGTTGCAACACCTGGACATCAAGCCCCAGAACCTGTTCCTCCTGCACAACCACGTCAAGGTCGCGGACTTCGGGCAGGTGAAGGACCTGCAAGGGGTGATGGCGAGCGTGACCGGCGGGATTACCCCGGTGTACGCCGCCCCGGAGACGTTCGACGGGGTCGTGTCCCGGTTCTGCGACCAGTACAGCCTCGGCTGCGTGTACCAGGAGCTCCTCACCGGCCAGCGGCCGTTCGACGGGTCGAGCATGAGCCAGCTGCTCATGCAGCACCTCCAGCTCCCGCCGGACCTGTCCTCGTCCCCGGCATGCGACCGCCCGGCCCTGTCCCGCGCCCTGGCGAAGAAGCCGGACGCGCGGTGGCCGAATGTGTCCATGTTCGTGCGGGCGCTGCGTGAGGCCGGGGACCCGTCCGCCGCCGGGCGGGCCGTCGCGTTTACCAACCGGGCGGTGCCGACCGGGGGCTCGACCGCGGACCTCGGCCCCGCCCCGTCGACCGGCGGGGTGTCGAGCCTTTCGCTCGAAACCCCGTTCCCCCGGGCCATGGCCGAGACGGACAGCCACCAGCCGCTGTACACCCCCGCCCCGCCAGAGGTGTCCGGCGACGGGCCGCTCCGGCCGGCGCTCGTGATCGGGATCGGGCAGGCCGGGCTGCGGGTGCTCCAGCGGCTGCGGTACGACCTCACCGAACGGTACGGCCCGCCGGAGTACACCCCACTCGTCCGCACCCTGTTCGTCGACACCGACCCGGACACCCTCGACGACGCGCTCCACGCCCGCCCCGACGAACGACTCGCCGGTCTGCAGCCGGACGACGTGTTCGCGGCCAAGCTGAACCGGGCCGGGCACTACCTCAAGCCCCGGTTGAACGGCCGGAGCCTGACCGAGGGGTGGTTCGACCAGCAGCTCCTCTACCGCATCCCCCGGACCCCGCAGACGATGGGCCTGCGGCTGTTCGGCCGGCTCGCGTTCTGCGACCACTACCGCCCGCTGATGGCGAAGATCCACGCCGAGCTCGACGCCTGCCTTACCCCGGACGCCCTGCACCTGACCGAGCAGCGGACCGGGCTGCGGCGGCGGACCAACCGGCCCCGGGTGTACGTGGTCGCGGGGGCCGCGGGCGGGACCGGGAGCGGGATGTTCCTGGACGTGGCGTACAACGCCCGGGCCCGGCTGCGGCGGATGGGGTACGAGAACCCGGAGGTGATCGGGGTGCTGATCGTTCCGCCCGCGGACGCGTCCCTCACCCCCCCCCAGGCGCTCGGGAACACCTACGCCGCCCTGACCGAGCTGAACCACTACTGCCGGCCGGAGACGACGTTCACCGCCCACTACGACGACCGGAACGGGGCCCTCCGGGAGAAAGACCCGCCGTTCGCCCGGTGTTTCCTGCTGCCGGGGTCGGCGACCGGGCTGAACCTCATCCGGACCACACCGCCGGGCAGCGGGGTGATCTCCATGCCGCGGAAGACCCCTCCCTCGATCCCGGCGCCCCGGCCGCGGTCGGGGGCCGGATCAGGAGCGACCCAGAAGCCCGGTTCCCGCGTGATGCCGGGTGCCGCCATCATGCGGCCGGACCCGGTGCAGTCCGCCCTGAAGCCGTACTCGGACGCGGCCGACCTGCTCCGGCTCGACCTGTTCACCCCGGTCGGCCGGGCCGTGGACGAGGCCCGGCTGGCGAAGCTCGCGGACGCCCCGGCCCGGGGCGTGAAGTTCGGGGCCTTCGGGTTGGCCGCGTTCGACTGGCCCCGGGCCGAGGTAGTCACCCGGACGGCCGCGACGGTCGCCCGGACGGTACTCGAGGGTTGGCTCATCCCGAACGTCAAGCGGGCGCGCGAGGTGATCCCCGGATGGGCGGCGGCCCGGTGGACCCAGCTCGGGCTCGACCCGGACGCGATCCTCGGGCAGTTCCAGGATACGGTGGAGCAGGCGGTCGGCGGACGGGTGGAGGAACTAATCACCCTGACGACCGAGCCCCTGGTCCCGCGGGGGTGGCTGGCCCGGCTGCCCGAGCCGGACCGGGTCGCGGTCGCGGTCGATCGGCTGGTGAAGCTGTTCGGCCCGCCGGCATCCCCCGCGAGGCGGGAGCTGACCACGGGCGAGGAGGCGGTCAGTCGGGCGGCGGCGGCCGTGGCCGCGGGGTTCATCGTCGACGTCGACGTGCTCGGGCAGGGCCTGGTGGAAGACCCACAGTTCCGGCTGGCCGGGGCGGAGGAGGTCATCCGGCAGTTCCTGGCCACTACCGACCGACTGGCCGGGACGTACATCCAGGGGGCGGCGGACGCGGACATGAAGGCCCTGGTCGGGTACGAATGTCTCGTCCAGTACACGCACTTCCAGAAGGGGATGCGAAAACCGGGCGTCCCGGAGTTCACCGACGCCCTGCGGCAGTTCCCCCGGGCCCGGTACCAGGCCGTTACGTACCGCCGGCTGGCCGAGGTTTACCAGGCGGTGCGGGACGCACTCTCCTCGCAGCTGGCGGACGTGGTCGAGGGCCGGCAGCGAATGGAGGCGGCGGCCGGGGAACCGGAGCCGGACCCGGCGGACCTGATCCCCGGCCCGCGGCGGTTGATGCCCCCGGGCTGCCTGGGGGTGGCGGACGCGGTGAGCCGGTTCCTCGGGGTGCTGGACGCCGCCGACCTGGCGGAGATCGACCGGCGGGTCCAGGCGGCCCTGGAGCCGGAACTCGGCGGGCTGTTCCAGGCGTGTTTCAACTCGGCGGCGGGGGCCGAGGGGGTGATTGGGGTGCTCCGGGAGGAGGCCCGGTCGTACCTCGAGACCCGGCTCGGGGAGGTAGACATCGGGGCGATGTTCGCCGAGCGGTTCCGGAGCCGGCAGCTGGCCGAGCAGGGGGTGGGGCAGGCGTTCGCGGAGGCGGAGCCGGACTGGGTGGGGAACGGCCCGTGGGTCGGGACGGAGGTGGTGGTGATGGCGGCCCCGGCGGGGATTTCCGGGCAGCCGGTCCGGGAGCTGGCCGCGCGGGCGATCCCGGTGGCCGGGCTGACCGTGGCCGAGAGCCGCGACGATGTGACGATCTACCGCGAGTACCCGGCGGTCCCGCTGGCAGCGGTCCCGCATCTCGGCCCGGCCGGGTCGGTCGCGTACCAGAACCTGCCCGAGTCGAACCAGTGTAGCCTGCACGCCCGGCTCGACGTCACCCAGTGGGTCGACGTGGACAAGGACTGACGACGGCGGACCGACCGGCGTTCACGCGGGACCCGGTCGGCCGCCCGGACCTTCGACCGCCGGGACGGCTGTGACGGAGCCGTTTAGGGGTGGGAGAGGGCGATATTCGGCCAGGTCAGTGCGAATCTTCATTCAACCCCGCCCACGTCTTGAGGTACTTGTATAGCGGGTCTACCTGATCGCACGCACACTATCTGGTCGGTTTGAAAGCCTCGAAAACAAGGCGGTTTTGCTCGAGGTCGGCAGCGGGTCTTTTCAAAATATGTGGCTGGAAAGGC
>JAQGHQ010000318.1 GCA_028288765.1 Gemmataceae bacterium
CTGACCCGGTCGCTCGGCGTGCGCCGGCTCGACCTCGTCGAGGACGTCGTTCAAGCCGCGCTCGTGCAGGCCCTGGAAACCTGGTCTCGGCGCGGCGTGCCGGAAGACCCGGCCGGCTGGCTCTACCTCACCGCCCGCAACCTGGCGATCGACGCGCTGCGGCGGGAGCGAACCCACGCCCAGGCATTGCCGCGCCTGGCCGAAGACGCCGAGCGGGAATCGTTGCCACTCGAAGCGCATTTCGCCGACGAGATCGGCGACGAACCGCTTCGCCTGCTCTTTGTGTGCTGCCACGAAGCGGTGCCGGCCGAATCCCGCGTCGCCATCGCGTTGCGGACGCTGTGCGGTTTCAGCACCGCGGAGATCGCCCGCGCGTTGCTCACCACCGACGCCAACGTCCAGAAGCGGATCGAGCGGGCGCGGGATCGGCTGCGCGAGCTGGACGTGGATTTTGACACGCCGGCTGCGGCCCAGCTTTGCGCTCGGCTGGACGCGGTCCTCGCGGTCGTCTATCTCCTTTTCAGTCAGGGCTGCCACGTCACCCATGGCGACATGCCGATCCGCCGCGACCTGTGCGATGAGGCCCGCCGGCTGGCGCGGATGCTCGCCGCCCACCCCGTCGGCGACGTCCCGGCGGTACATGCCTTGCTCGCGCTCATGTGCTTCCACGGGGCCCGCTTCGACGCGCGCGTCGCTCTCGACGGCGCCATCGTTCTGCTCGAGGAACAGGATCGCTCCGCCTGGAACTGGAGCGACGTGCGTGAAGGCATGGCGTGGCTCGCCAGGTCAGCCGCCGGCGACGAGCTGACGCGCTATCACGTGGAAGCCGGCATCGCCTGGGAGCACTGCCGCGCGCCGACCTTCGCCGACACCGATTGGCGACGGATCGCCGAATTGTACGACACGCTCGATCGCATCGCGCCGTCGCCGCTGCACTCCCTCAACCGCGCGGTCGCCGAAGCTTGCCTGCACGGCCCGCAAGCCGGCCTCGAGCGCTTGGCCGCCGTTCTTCCGGAAAGCGTTCCCGCCCGTTATCCCGGTTGGCACACGGTGATCGGCGAGCTCCATTTCCGCCTCGGCGGACACTCCGCCGCCGCGCGCGCCTGGCGGGAAGCCCTACGCTTTACCACTGCGCGCGCCGATCGAGAATTCTTGCGTCGCCGCCTCGCCGTCTGCCGGCCCGATGGAGGCGAGCCCGCCACCGAGTAGCGACGGCCCAAGGAGAAAGACGCAGACGAAAGTGGCGAGCGGGCAGGCGCTCGCGTGGTCCGGCCTGCCGAGGCGAAGGGAATGTCTTTTGCAAGCGTATCGCGCGCGGATGTGTTCGTACAGGGTCTCAATCATCCTTCATCCTTTGAAATCTGAAGTCGAAGCAATTTGTAGGATCGTCAAGCGAATCGATCCTGACATTCTGGAAGATATCAAATGGAATGCTCCCTCCTATCGTTATCGTGGCGAATATTTGCTCACCCTTAATCTACACGAAACCAAACGCACCCATCTTGTGTTTCACAATCCCAAGATTTCCAAAAAATCAAGAGCACATTACTGGAATGGGATTATGTGGACAGGCGCATGACGTATTTCACAGACATGCAGGATATCAAAACCAAGAAAGCCGAGTTCGAGAAGGTTCTGAAGCAATTAGTGAGATTGAACGAGAGATCTTATGAGGAGCGAATTCATGCCCCAGGAATACATTGAGATCCGCGGCGCGCGAGAGAACAATTTGAAGAATGTTTCACTGCGCATTCCCAAACGCAAGATCACGATTTTTACAGGTGTTTCCGGTTCCGGGAAATCGTCGATCGTGTTTGATACCATCGCCAACGAAGCCCAGCGACTGTTGAACGAAAACTTCAGTCTGTTCATCCGCAACTTCCTGCCGCGCTATCCCCAACCCGAAGCGGATGCCGTCGAAAATTTGAGCATGGCAATCGTCGTAGATCAAAAGCGACTGGGCGGCGGGTCACATTCGACCGTGGGGACGGTCACCGATATTTACAGCATTCTGCGCCGCCTCTTTTGGCGCACCGGACAGCCCTTCGTCGGTCCGGTCAACGTCTTCGGCTTCAACGATCCGCAGGGCATGTGCCCGAACTGCAACGGGCTTGGCCGCAAACTGGACGTGGGCCTGGACAAATTTCTGGATAAATCCAAATCGCTCAATGAAGGAGCGATCTTGTTCCCGGAATATGCAGTGAATACGTGGGGTTGGAGCCTCTGTATTCAAACCGGATTGTTCGATCCAGATAAAAAGCTTTCCAAATACACTCAACAGGAAATGGATTTACTGCTGTACAGCGAGCCCATGAAGGTCAAAACAAAAGTCGGCGCCAAGGATATCAATCTGACTTTTCAAGGCATCATCGAAAAATTTGCGTCCAAATACATCAAGCGAGATGTCAAAACGATGTCGGAGCGTACGCAAAAGGCAGTCGCTCCGTATATGACAATGGGCCCGTGTTCCCTGTGCAAGGGTGCGCGTCTCAGCCAGGCAGTCTTGAAATGCAAGATCAACGGCCGCAATATCGCTGAATTAGCCAACATGGAGATCACAGAGCTGATCGAGTTTGTGAAAGCCATTAATGACTCATTTGCCCGGCCGATTGTGAATACGCTGGTGGAACGCCTGCGGCACCTTGCGGATATCGGTCTCGAATATCTCAACCTGAACCGTGAAACCGACACGCTATCCGGCGGCGAGTCACAGCGCATCAAGATTGTCAAACATCTCAGCAGCAGCCTGATGGACGTGATGTACGTCTTCGATGAGCCCAGCGTGGGCATGCATCCACGTGACGTGCATCGTATGAATGAGCTGCTGCAAAAACTGCGCGACAAGGGCAACACGGTCATCGTGGTAGAGCATGATCCGGACGTGATCAAAGTGGCGGACCACATCATCGATGTAGGTCCACATGCCGGGCGACAGGGAGGCGAGATCGTCTTCGAAGGTAGCTATAAGGATTTGTTGCGCGCCGACACGTTAACAGGGAAACACATCAAACAGAACATTCCGCTCAAGGATGAGTTCCGCAAGCCGAAAGGCAAGCTGCCGGTTAGGAATGCCAGAGTCAATAACCTGCAGAACATCAGTGTAGATATCCCCACCGGTGTACTCACGGTAGTGACGGGCGTAGCTGGCTCGGGAAAAAGTTCATTGATCAACCAGGTCTTCTTGCAGCAACATCCCGATGCCATCGTCATCGACCAATCGGCCGTGGGCGTTTCCAGCCGCTCCAACCCGGCCACCTACACGGGCATCCTGGATGACGTGCGCAAGGCATTCGCCGCGGCCAACAAGGTCAACGCGTCGCTTTTCAGTTTCAATTCCAAGGGCGCCTGCGAAAACTGCCAGGGACTCGGCGTAATCTACACCGACCTGGCCTTTCTGACCGAAGTGAAAACGCCCTGCGAAGTCTGCGGCGGCAAGCGTTTCAAAGACGAAGTATTGGCCTATAAGCTGAATGGCAAATCCATCAGTGACGTGCTGGCCATGAATGTGCAGCAAGCGCTGGAGTATTTCGAGATCAAGGAAGTGCTTCGCAAACTACAAGCCATGAGTGACGTGGGGCTGGATTATTTGAGCCTAGGTCAGCCGCTGAGCACGCTCTCGGGCGGCGAATGCCAGCGCATCAAGCTGGCCAGCGAACTGCACAAGCAGGGCAGCGTCTACGTGATGGACGAGCCCACCACGGGCTTGCACATGTCCGATATTAGTCACCTGTTGGGTGTCATGAATCGTCTTGTGGATGCAGGCAACACGGTGATCGTTATCGAGCATAATCTACATGTCATTAAAAACGCCGATTGGATCATCGACATGGGCCCCGAAGGCGGCAGCAAGGGCGGCACAATCATGTTCGAGGGCGCACCCAAAGAACTGTTACGAGCGAAGCAGTCGCTCACCAGTGCGTACCTTCGAGACTAATCCTGCATTTGCGGAGGAATCGAAGGTGAAGATCCACCTGATCGATGGTACCTATGAACTGTTCCGCAACCATTTCGGCGAGTCGTCACCGTTCGGCCGACGGTCTTCCTTGGGGGGCTTCTTCGTCCCCCTCACCGGTCCGAGCGTTCGGGACCGAGGCCGTATCGAACTGCCGTTCGGGCGGGGCAAGCCCTCTCCGGTGTCGCGGCGGATGTCGCTCGGGTCGGCGCTGTCGTCCGCGCCGACCCTGGGCCGGATCTACGAACTCACCGGTCCGCAGTCGTAGGACATGCACGGGGTCGGCCGGGAGTACTCAGACGCGCTGAACCGTGAGGTCACATACTCGGACATCCCCCCGAGGATTGGGAACGGGAGCTGAGAAGGGCGGGGCTGCCGGACCACCGGACCCGGCATCTGGAGACAATGGCCGAGTTGAACCGGGCGGGTCGGTATGACCGGATGGCGGACGGCGTGGAGCGGGTGACCGGCCGGTCGGCGATGAGCGTCCGGGAATTTGTGTCGCTGCGGGCGGATGAGTTCGGCGGTCGTCGATCGTAAAGTTCCGCCACGCCGAACAACGCGCCGCAGCCGACGGGGGCCGCCCTTGCGGCTTTCCAGCGTAGTCGTCTCAGCAGGCGGCCCCGGCGGCTGAGCTGAGGCGTTACGGTCATTGATCATCCGGCAACCTGACGAAGAATCGCCGCAATCCGACCTCCCAAGCCCCGGACTCCGGACATAAAAAAGTTCAATAGCCGTCTTGTCGCCCCGACTTGAAACACGAACGGCTCGCCGCAACCAATTGATGCCGCCTTACCGCTTCTCTCCACCGTACCGCTTGTCGAGCTTCGAGAGTTGGCTCGTGAAGCCCTCCGTCTGCATCTTCGTGAACTCTTCGTCGTGCATGGGATCCAGCGTGACCACCATCCGCACGGTCTCGCCCGACGGGAAAAATTCCGCCGCGATCGTGCTCTCGTAGGGTTTCACTCTCGGCAGGAAGTCGATCACATTCGTGATCGCCAACCGATCGTGCGGCTTGATCTCGGTGAACCTCGCACGCACCTCATGGGAAGTTGGGTGGCCCATTTGTTTCATCGCCGCGATCATCTCGGGTGAATCGGCGATCATGTCGTAGTGCAGTGTGCCGCCCAGGCGTGCTTCGAGAGCATGGACTTCGACGCGGAAGCCGTCGGGTCCCCACCACGACTCGAAGCCCTGCTTCGTGGTCCACAATTCCCAGAGGTCCCCGACCTTTGCCCGGTACGTGCGCTCGATGACAACCTTTGGTCTGGTCGCGTGGCCAGCGGCTGCGGACTTGCTCTTGTCGCTCATGTGTCTTGCTCCTTGTTTGGGGGTTCTACTCTTGACTGTTGCTCCTCGAGAGCTGCTTCCAAGCGGTCAAGGCGTGCTTCCCACAAATTGCGGTACTGCGCGAGCCACTTATCGAGTTCGCGGAAAGGCTCCGGCCTGAGACAATAAAGACGCCGCTGTCCATCCGGCCGCATCGAAACGAAGCCTGCTTCGAAGAGGATGCGCAAGTGACGGGAAACACCTGATTGGTGGATTCCTGCTTGCTCAACGATGTCGTTGACCTGCCGTTCGCCATTCCGCAGGGCTTCGATAATGCTACGGCGTGTCGGGTCAGCAAGGGCTTGGAAGGTGCCTAGTTGCGTTTCCATGCATATACACTATCACGCATATACGGCACGTCAAGCCGTCCCCGTTTTTTTCGGGAATCCGGTTCGGGCAGCAGCTCAATGCCGTTGCGATCACCCGGCGCCACGACAGTCAGCCCACCGGGCTTCCCCCATCGGGATGTCGTTTTTCTTGACGAAGTCGAGAACATTCGTGTAGAACCGCAAAGCCTTGTCCTGGTCGTCTACGTAGACGTTCGTCACCACAATCTTCATTGTTTAGCTCCCTCCCGCCCAGAGCTCAGCCATCGTTCGACAATGGCCTTCAATGGATCGGTGTTGATGTAGTGGAACTTGCATCTGCCTTCCCGTTTGGTCGTTACGAGACCCGCCGATTCCAACACGGCGAGGTGTTGCGAGATCGCCTGACGGGTAAGGCCCAGGCCGTGCTTCATCGTCCATCGGGTGCATAGCTCGAACCGCGTCTGGCCATCCCGCTCGTGCAACTCGTCCACAATCGCCCTTCTTGCCGGTGTACCGAGTGCTTCGAAGACATCGGCCATGGCGTGATGACAGGCAAGTCGCGTCTTGCCTGTCATCACGCCAGTGTGCTTGAAACGCCTGCTGTGTCTCGCCAGGGAAAACCCATTGATGCAAAGAGCTACGTCTTAGCGATCCACTCGGAGCTAACTTTCGGTGACCGACGGCACCGCGGGTGTCCTCCCCGCGGTTTTCTCTTCTTGCCGCTTGTCCTGGGGTGTGCGCCGGGTATTTTGTAAAGAACCTTTACGAATTGCCCGACCTCTCTCCCGAAAGCGGGTGATCCCGTGTCCCGATTCATGCGTCTGGGGCTGGTAATTGCGATCGCCGTGGGGCTGGCGTGCGTTCCGGCGTGCGGCAGTAGTTCCACGAAGCCCAAGGTCGCGATGGTCACCAACTGCACTGCGGAGTTCTGGTCGATCTGCGAGGCGGGGGCCAAGAAGGCCGCCCGCGAGCAGGACGTCGACCTCGACTTCCGCCAGCCGAAGACGCTCGACGTCGCCGTCCAGCGGGAGGTGATCGACGCGGTCACCCGGACCGGGGTGGCCGGGATCGCGGTCAGCGTCGTCAACCCCGACGAGCAGTCGGAGCACCTCAAGCGGATCGCCACCCGGCAGCCGCTCATCGCGGTGGACAACGACGCCCCGGCCTCGGACCGGAAGTACTACGTCGGGATCGACAATTACGAGGCCGGGAAGGCGGTCGGCCGGCTCATCAAGGCGCAGCTGCCGCAGGGCGGGACGGTCGCCCTGTTCATCGGCGGCACGGCCTCCGCCAACGCGAAGGCCCGGGTCGGCGGGGTGCTCGACGAGCTCGCCGGGCAGAAAGACGCGAAGGGGCCGAAGTACGGGAACTACACCCTGCACAACGGGGAGCCGTACACGGACTCGACCGACGAGGCGAAGGCCCAGCAGAACGCCAAAGCGGTGATCGAATCGCTCAAGGGCGCCCCGAACGTCGGCCTCGTCGGGCTCTACGCCTACAACCCGAAACAGATCTTGCTCGCCTACCGGTCGAAGCGGAGCGAGGTCCAACACCCGATGAAGATCTTCGGGTTCGACGAGGACTGGACCACGCTGGAAGGGGTCGAGAAGGGCGAGATCGAGGGCACCGTGGTCCAGAACCCGTTCCTGTACGGGTACAACTCGATCAAGATCCTGGCGACCATCGCCAAGGGCGGGACCGTCCCCGACGACCAGATCAAGGGGCTGACGGTCATCCCGTACCGGGTCATCACCAGGGACGGCGGCCCGGCCGAAGAGGTGAACGGGATCAAGGTCGAGAACCTGAAGGCGGCGGAGTTCGGGAAACAGCTCCGGGCCGACATCGACTCCGTCGCCAAGTAACCCCGCCCCGAAGCCCCGGGACGATCATCGTCCCGGGGCGGTCCGTCCGGCGCGCCAGCTCATGACCGCTCCCCTACTCGAAGCCGTCGGCGTCCGGAAGACGTTCCCCGGGGTCGTCGCCCTGGACGGGGTGACGCTCCGCGTCGGCCGGGGCGAGGTGCTGGCGATCGTCGGCGAGAACGGGGCCGGGAAATCGACCCTGATGAAGATCGTCGCCGGGGTCTACCAGCCCGACGCCGGGGAGATCACCTTCGACGGCCGCCCGGTCACGTTCGCCGGCCCGGCCGCCGCGATGGCGGCCGGGATCAGTCTCATCCATCAGGAACTCAACCTCGCCGAGAACCTGTCGGTCCTGGACAACCTGTTCCTCGGGCGCGAGCCGGCGGTCGGCGGGTGGGTGCGACTCCTGACCCGAGCGGCCACGATCCCCCCGGGAAAGGCGCTGCTCGCCCGGGTCGGTCTGCCGGACGATCTGTTGCACGCCCGGGTGGCCGACCTCGCCCCGGGCCAGAAGCAGCTGGTCGAGATCGCCCGCGCCCTCGGGCTCGACGCCAAGCTCTTGATCATGGACGAACCCACGTCCAGCCTGACGCAGAAGGAAACGGACCGGCTCTACGAGGTGATCGCCGGGCTGAGGGCGGCGGGGGTGTCCGTCCTGTACATCTCCCACCGCCTCGCGGAGGTGAGGCGGATCGCGGACCGGGCCGTCGTCCTCCGCGACGGGCGGAACGCCGGCGAGCTCGCCCGGGCGGACGTGACCCACGACAACCTCGTCAGGATGATGGTCGGCCGCGACCTGAAACAGTTCTTCCGCCACTCGCACGGGAAGCCCGCCGGCGACCCGGTGCTGACCCTGACCGACGTCCGGTACGCCGGCGGCCCGCCCCACCCGGCCTCGCTCACCGTTCGCGCCGGGGAGGTGGTCGGTATGGCCGGGCTGGTGGGGGCCGGGCGGACGGAACTGTCCGAAGCCGTGTTCGGGCTCCGGCGGATCACCGCCGGGGTGGTCGCGGTCCGCGGCCGGCCGGTGACGGTCCGCAGACCGGCGGATGCGATCGCGGCCGGGGTCTTCCTCGTCCCCGAAGACCGGCGGCTGAACGGGCTGGTGCTCGAAGCCGGGGTCGGGTTCAACCTGAGTCTCCCGAACCTCGACCGGCTCAACACCGCGGGGTGGGTGAATACGCGGGCCGAGACCGAACTGGTCGCCGTCACGATCGGGCGGTTACGGGTGAAGACGCCGGACGCGGCCCAACCGGTCGGGCTCCTGTCCGGCGGGAACCAGCAGAAGGTGGTGTTCGGGAAGTGGCTCGCCCGCGGGCCACAGGTCCTCATCCTGGACGAACCAACCCGGGGGGTGGACGTGGGGGCGAAGGCCGAGATTTACGCCCTCATCGACGAGCTCGCCGGCCGCGGGGTCGGGGTCTGGATGATCACGAGCGACATGGAAGAACTGCTCGGGGTGTCCGACCGGGTGGTGGTGATGCACGAGGGGCGGATTGCGGGCGAGCTGGCCCGCGGGCAGCTGGGGGAGGAGGCGGTCATGAAACTCGCGACGGGGGGCGGTGGGGCATGATACGCATCGCGGGCGTGTTCTTCCTTCTCGTCGGGCTGTACGCCGCCCTGATCAGCTCGAACCCGAACGCCGCCGGCCGGTCGAACCTGTTCGAGGTGGCCAACACCCAGGGGTTCTACGGGATCATCACCCTCGGGGCGGCCCTGCTCATCGTGACCGGCGGGATCGACCTGTCGATCGGGTCGGTGATCGGCCTCGGGTCGGTCCTGTTCGGGATCTTGATGCTCGAAGGGGTGCCGCCGCCTGTGGCGATGCTCCTGACCGTCGGGGGCGGGGCGGGGATCGGCCTGGCCCACGGGTTGCTCGTCACCCGGCTCAAGCTCCAGGCGTTCCTGGTCACCCTGTGCGGGCTGTTCGTCTACCGCGGGCTGGCCCGGAGTCTCACGAGCAATTCGATCGGCCTCGACCGGATCAAGAAGACCCAGCCGGACTTCGCCGCCACGCTCGACGGCATGCGGTACTGGCTGACCGGGGAAGACCCGACCAAAGGGCTTGTGTTTCCCGGGGAGTTCGTCCTCCTGCTCGGGCTAGCCGTGATCGCCGGGCTGTTCCTGCACAAGACGGTGTACGGCCGGTACTGGTACGCGATCGGGTACAACGACCGGGCGGCCGCCTATTCCGGGATCGACGTGAACCGGCACCGGGTGGTCACGTTCGTCGTCTGCTCGTCGCTGGCGGCCCTCGGGGGGGCCCTGTGGCTGCTGTCGTACAGCGACGCGAACCCGGATTCGGCCGGGCAGTCGTACGAGCTGTACGCGATCACCGGGGCGGTCCTCGGCGGGTGTAGCCTCCGGGGGGGGGAGGGGACGGCGGTCGGGATCGTGCTCGGGGCGATGGTCCTCCCGGTGCTGAATAACCTGCTCATCTTCCTCAAGGTCCGGGACACGTACATGCCGATCGTGATCGGCCTGACCCTCCTGTTCGGGACGCTGATCGACGAGTTCTTCCGCCGCCGCGGGCGGGCGGCCCGGTGACAGGCCCCCGTGTCGCCGCGTTCGCCCGGAGGCTTGATTTCCCCGTGCGGCGCTCTAGGATCACGTCCATCCGCAGCCCGCCACGACCCGGCGACCCGCACGGAGGAGAGGGTCCGGGTTCACGTCCTGTCGTCCGGAGGTGAGATGGGGAGGAAGAAACCCGAGCCCGCCCCCGTCACCCTGACCGCCCCGCGGGCCGCCCGCCTGCACAAGCTGCTCTCCCTGCTCGACACCGGCCCGCAAACCCGCCGCCTCCTGCTCTCCCGGCTCAAGCTCGACGTCCGCGGGTTCTACCGGGACCTGGAAGCCCTCCGCGGGTTCGGGATCGAAATCGTCGCCGGCCCAGACACCAAGTATTCTCTCCCGGACGGCCTCGACGACGCGCTCGGCCGGCTCCCCTTCCCCGACCCCGGCCTGAGCGTCCGTGAGGCCCTCCAGCTCAGTACCGGCCCGACCGCCGCCCACCGGAAGCTCCGCCACCGCGTCAACACCTTCCTCCACGCCCCCCCCGGCCCGAACAAGTCGCGATGAGGGACACCCGACCGGGCAGCTCGCTTCCGAGAGTTTTCCCTGGGAGCGCGGCCGACTCGGCCGCTCCGGGGTGTGCCGGCGGCCGAGTCGGCCGCGCTCCCAGGGAAAACCCCGGAAATGGGCATGCCCGGGCTCCCGCTCCCAGGGTGTAATCCGCTCTGGAGCCCCATCATTCCCAGGTCCGGACACGGAGGTCCGCCCGTGCGCGTCGCGATCGTCATCCCCGCCCGGTATGCGTCCTCGCGGCTACCCGGCAAACCGCTGCTCCGGGCCACCGGTAAGTACCTGATCCACCACGTCTACGAGCGGGCCTGCGCGGCCAGGTGTGCGGCGGACGTGGTGGTCGCGACGGACGACGAGCGGATCCGGGCCGCGGTCGCGGAGTTCGGCGGGCGGGTGGCGATGACCCGGCCGGACCACCCGTCCGGCACCGACCGCGTCGCCGAGGTCGCCGCCGGGCTCGCCGCGGACGTGGTCATCAACCTCCAGGGCGACGAGCCGTTGATCGACCCGGACTCGCTCGACCTGCTCGCCGGCCTGCTCGCCCGCGACCCCGGGTCGGACATGGCCACCCTCGCCGTCCCGATCACGGACAAATCAACGTATCTCAGCCCGAATGTGGTGAAGGTCGTCTGCGACGACCGCGGCCGGGCGCTGTACTTCTCCCGGTCGCCCGTCCCGATGGTCCGGGACGGGGAGCCCGATTTCTCGGCCCGGCCCGCCCGGTTCCTCCAGCACCTCGGGCTGTACGCCTACCGGCGGGGGTTCCTGCTCGGGCTCGCCGCGACCCCGCCGCACCCGCTGGAAGAATCCGAAAAGCTGGAACAGCTCCGGGTCCTCGGGACCGGCGGGACCATCCGGCTCGGGCTCGCGGCCCACGCCCACCGCGGGGTGGACACCCCGGCCGATTACGACGAGTTCGTCCGGGCCTACCGGGCCGGCGGGCCGCGCCGGGCCGCGTGACGACGCTTTCACGCGCCCGGATCGCCGGCGGCGATTGGAGCGCGGGGCCGGGGGCGATATATTAACCCCGGGCGACGTCCCGCGGCCGCGGCCGACCCACCAGCCCGCGTCGCCCCAACAAGGTTCGCCCCCACACGGCCTCCGGGCCGTGGCCTTTTTTCCCCCGCAGCACGTACTCACGGGCGCTCATGGCGAAGCACATTTTCGTGACCGGCGGCGTGGTCAGTTCGCTCGGCAAGGGGCTGACCTCCGCGTCCATCGGCATGTTGCTGGAACGCCGGGGGTTGAAAGTCCGGATGCAGAAGCTCGACCCGTACCTGAACGTCGACCCGGGGACGATGTCGCCGTACCAGCACGGCGAGGTGTACGTCCTCGACGTCGGGGCCGACACCGACCTCGACCTCGGGCACTACGAGCGGTTCACCCACGCCCCGCTCAACCGCGACTGCAACTACACCACCGGGAAGATCTACCAGTCGATCATCCAGAAGGAGCGGAAGGGCGAGTACAAGGGGAAAACGGTCCAGGTGATCCCGCACGTCACCGACGAGATCAAGGCGTGCATCCGCAAGGTGGTGGCCCCGGACGTGGACGTGGTGATCACCGAGATCGGCGGGACGGTCGGGGACATCGAGGGGATGCCGTACTTCGAGGCGATCCGCCAGTTCGCCCTGGACGCCGGCAAGCACAACTGCCTGTTCGTCCACCTCACCCTGGTCCCGTACCTGAAGGCCGCCGGCGAGATCAAGACCAAGCCGACCCAGACGAGCGTGAAGGAGCTCCGGGCGATCGGCATCCAGCCGGACGTCCTGATCTGCCGGAGCGAGCGGGAGATCCCCGAGCCGGACTGCGAGAAGATCGCGCTGTACAGCAACGTCGAACGGCGGGCGGTGATCGAGGAGCGGGACAAGGAGTTCAGCATCTACGAGGTCCCGCTCAGCCTGGTCGAGAACAAGCTCGACGAGCTGATCGTGGAGAAGCTCGGGCTCGCGCAGGCGAAGCCGCTGCGGATCGACGACTGGCGGGCGATGCTGGACCGGATGCGGAACCCGGCCCACGAGGTGACGATCGGGTTCGTCGGCAAGTACGTGAAGCACCGGGACGCGTACAAGAGCGTGTACGAGGCCCTCGACCACGCCGGGATCGTCCACCACAGTAAGGTCCGGGTCCAGCGGATCGACTCGGAGAAGCTCCTGGTCGAGGGGGCGGCGAAGGCCCTCGGCGGGGTCGACGGGCTGCTCGTCCCGGGCGGGTTCGACAAGCGGGGAATCGAGGGGAAGATCGAGGCGATCCGGTTCGCCCGCGAGACCGGGCTGCCGTTCTTCGGCATCTGCCTCGGGCTCCAGTGCGCGACGATCGAGTTCGCCCGGAACGTGGTCGGCCTGGCCGACGCGAACAGCACCGAGTTCAACAAGACGGCCCCGCACCCGGTCGTCTGCCTGCTGACCGAACAGGAGAACGTGGAGTACGTCGGCGGGACGCAGCGGCTCGGGGCGTACGCGTGCCACCTGGTCCCGGGCACCCGGGCCCGCGAGGCGTACGGGCAGGACGTGGTCCGCGAGCGGCACCGGCACCGGTACGAGGTGAACAACGTCTACCGCGACCAGCTCGCCGCCGCCGGGCTGCGGTTCTCCGGGACCAGCCCGGACGGAACGCTGGTGGAGGCGATCGAACTGCCGTCGCACCCGTGGTTCGTGGCCGTCCAGTGCCATCCCGAGTTCCGGTCGAAGCCGACCGAGGCGCACCCGCTGTTCCGGGATTTTATCGGGGCGAGCCTCCGGCACCGGCTCGGCAAAAAAAAGGATGACGAGGGCAGCCGCAGCCGGGTGGTCGTGACGACGGGGTGATGTGTTGGGCTGTGGCCGGTGGGCAGAAAGCCGAAGCGGAACGGCCGGCGGGTACGAGTCCCCGCCGGCCGTTCCGCTTCGGCCCAGAGCTGCGCGCTCGGCCCTTCGGGCTGATGACCGTTTTGCACCCTGAAGGGGTGCGAGCCCTGAGCCCAGGGCATCGCCCTGGGTCGGCGGGGAAGGCGTGCCCCGGAAGGGCGCCGCACCGGGGTGGGAAGGCAGCGCTGGGTCGCGGGGGGTATGCGGTCGGGTCCGTGTAGCAAACCCAGGGCGTTGCCCTGGGCTATGTTGTCCCAGCCCTTCAGGCTGAAAACACTGCGCGGGACCGCGGGGTTCAACAACGCAACTTTACGCTCCGACTGCCGTCCGCCCACCACTCACTTCTTCGGGCTCACGTCGTACTCAGTCGGTTTGAGTTCGGTGGTCGGCCCTTTCACCTCGACCGGGTCGCCGAACCGACCCGGGGCCCCGCCCTTGAACCCGTTCTCGTGCCAGTAGACGAGACGGAATTTCCCGACCGGAGCGTTCTTGATCTCGAAGTTCCCGTTCTCGTCGGTGACCGCGAAGTACGGGTGGTCGAACACCCGGACATACCCGGCCATCCAGGGGTGGATCGAACACTTGTACTGGATCGGCGTGGTTTCGGGCTTGAGCGGCTGTTCCATCCGCCACTCGGTCTCCTTCGTGACGGTCGGGTTGGCGTCTCCGTTGTTGCTGCTGGTCCAGAAGAAGTTGTGGGCGACCGGGGCCGAGTTCTTGACCACAATGGTGTCCCCGACCCGGGCGACGGTCACCCGCGGGGCGAACATGCACACCGGCTGGTCGATCACCACGTCCTTCGGCTTCCGCTGGGCGTCGGACGGGTGGATCTTGGCCGCCGGCAGCTTGGCCTTCGCGTCCTTGGCGTCGTCCGGCCGGAGCCACACGACCACGTTCTTGACCCCCCGGTTCTTCGGGTTCACGACCACCGACTCATCGAGAATATCGCCCTTGGAGAGGCAGTGAGCCTTGTCCTGAGAGACTTCGAGTTTTTTCCGTTCGGGGATGTCCTTGCCGGCCGGGAACACGACCTGGCCCTTGATCGTCGCCCACTGGCCGGCCGCGTCTTCGGCCGACACGGGGGCGGGGGCGATCATGGCCGCGACGGCCGCAATGGCGGCAAAGCACGCGAGCAACCAGGCACGTTGCATGGGAGCAAAACTCCTAAAGCGGGGAGAGGAAAGCGGGGCGGGTGTGAGCCAGGGGGCGGTCGCCCCAAACCGTACTGTCATTGTTTACACCTGTCGACCGGTTGGCAATGGCCGGAGCACGGTGTTTCAGAGCTCTGCCGGCCGTGATAGCCACCCGCCACTCCGCGACGGTCTTCCCAGCCACCGCCGTGGAGTATCGCGGCTACTATCACAGACACCCGGCACGGCGGCGGCAATTCATTCGGGCGTACCCGGTCGGGCTCGCGAGCGACTCGGCTGTTTTCGGGAGGTTTCCGTCCTCGGATCTTGGTGCCGGCACCGGTCTGGAGACCGGGGCCACGATCCGAGCGAGTGGGATCGTGGCCCCGGTCTCCAGACCGGTGCAGCAAAACCCTTCAACGACGCAACCGGGCCACCGGTTACGCCCAATTCATTCCGCGGATGCTTTACCCCGCAGGATGGCGAGCGCCTCGGCGTGGACCTTACCGTTACTCGCGAGCACGTCGGGGGTTTCGGTCGTCGGGGTGCCGTGCCAGTCGGTGAATGTCCCGCCGGCCTCCTCGACGATCGCCTTGGTCGCGGCCACGTCCCACGGGTGGACCCCGTGTTCGACCATCAGCTCGCACGCCCCCTCGGCGACCAGGACGAACCCGTAGAAGTCGCCGAACCCGCGTTGTCGCTGGGTCCTGGCGACGAGTTCGAGGAAGGTCTGTTCCCGCGACGCCTTCTGGAACCAGCGGATGCTGGAATAGCACAGCAGCGAATCGGAGAGGGTGCCCACGTCCGAAACGTGGATGCGGCGGTCGTTCATGAACGCCCCGTCGCCGCGGAGGGCCCGGTACACCTGTCCGAACACCGGGACGTACGCCACCCCGCCGATCTGCTCGCCCTTGTACTCCAGGCCGATGAGGGTGGCCCAGATCGGGATGTGCCGGACGAACGACCGGGTACCGTCGATCGGGTCGATGACCCACCGGAACCCGGACCCGCCGGGCTGGTGGCCGTACTCCTCGCCCAGGAATCCGTCGTCCGGGAATTGCTTCTTGACGAGCGTCCGGATCAGCTCCTCGGCCTGTCGGTCGGCGACCGTGACCGGGCTGTCGTCGGCCTTGCTCTCGATGTCGAACGTGGTCTCGTAATACACCCGGGCCAGGTCGCCGGCTTTCCGGGCGGCCTCGACCGCGAGCTCGTAGCGGGTCCGCCAGTCGGGATTCATGCGCGGGATCGTCCGTGGGGTGAGGAGGTCGGAATTATAGCCGGAGTCGTCGTTGTATTCCAACGCCCGCCCTGGCGGCGGCCGAGAGGGGAGAGGCCAGTGGCGCATTCCCGGTCTCGACTCGCGGGGTGGGAAGGTCGGGTTCAGCTGGCCGCTCGTGGCCCCGGTCTTCGGTACGGCGAACGCGATACCGTGAGCCGGGGGTGAAATCCCGCCGGCCGGTCTCGTTCGCCCCCGGTGCGGGTGTGGTACAATCCGGCTGGACCGTCGCTCGCCCGTTCCTCTCCCGGAGCGATCTCATGTCTTTCCCTCCCGACCGCCGGTCATTTCTCCAGTCATCCGCCCTCGGGCTCGGCAACCTCGCGTTCCTGACCGGCCTCCCCTCGGTCTCGGCCGCCGAGGCGAAACTGAACCCGGACCTCGTCCGGCTCGACCCCGAGATCGAGCCGCTCGTCCAGTTGCTCGAAGAAACGCCGCGGGGGAGATTGCTCGAGGAGGTCGGGGGCCGGGTGAAGAAGGGGCTGCCGTACCGCGACGTCCTCGCCGCCCTTCTGCTGGCCGGGGTGCGGAACGTCCAGCCGCGGCCGAGCGTCGGGTTCAAGTTCCACGCGGTCCTCGTGGTGAACTCGGCCCACCTGGCGAGCCTCGCCGGCCCGGACCGCGAGCGGTGGCTGCCGATCTTCTGGGCGCTCGACAACTTCAAAAGCGCCCAGGCCCAGAACGAGAAAGAGGGCGGCTGGCGGATGAAGCCGGCCGACGAGATGAAGCTGCCGCCGGCCCACAAGGCGCGGGAGATGTTCACCCGGGCGATGGACACCTGGGACGTGGAGGGGGCCGACGCGGCGGTCACGGCGCTCGCGCGGGGCGCCGGCCGGGACGAGATGTTCGACCTGTTCGCCCGCTACGGGTGTCGCGACTTCCGCGACATCGGGCACAAGGCGATCTTCGTGGCGAACGCCTTCCGGGCGCTCGACACGATCGGCCGGCGGCACGCCGAGCCGGTGCTGCGGTCGCTCGCCTACGCCCTCCTGCACCACGAGGGGGACAACCCGGCGAAGCGGGACGGCGAGCCCGACCGGCCCGGCCGGCGGAACGCGGGCCTGGCCCGGAAGATCGGGCCGGAGTGGCGGGCCGGGAAGCCGAGCCCGGAGGCGAGTGGGGACGTGCTCGCGGCGGTCCGCTCCGGGTCCGACGCCGAGCTTGGTGACAAGGTGGTGTCGCTTTTGAACGGGGGCGTGGCGCCGGGGGCGGTGTGGGACGGGCTATTCGTCGGGGCGGGGGAGCTGTTGATGCGGCAGCCGGGGATCGTCGGGCTGCACACGCTGACCACGCTCAACGCGCTGCACTACGCCTACGAGACGACCGGGGACGACGAGCTCCGGAAGTTGCTGCTGCTCCAGGGGGCGGCGTTCCTGCCGCTGTTCCGGGAGGCGATGACCGCCCGGGGGAAGCTGTCGGACGCCCGGATCGACGCGCTGAAGCCGGCCGACGAATCGGCAGGGTCCGACGTCGGGGAGGTTTTCGCGGTGGTGTCGAAAGACAAGACCGCTGCCGCGAAGCTGGCTCTGACCTACGTGAAGGGCGGCCCGCAACGGGCGCGCGAGCTGATCGACGCCGGGCGGCTGCTGGTGTTCCTGAAGGGCACCGACTCACACGACTACAAGTTCAGCGCGGCGGTGATGGAGGATTACGCGCACCTGTCGCCGGCGTGGCGGGACCAGTTCCTGGCCGCGAGCCTGTTCTGGCTGAAGGGCTCCGCCGGCCCGGACGCGCCGGTCGTGAAGCGGACCCACGCCGCGCTGGCGTGATCAGCTTGGTTGGGAAAGGGAGAAGGTCAGGTTGTCGCCGTTCACCGAGAAGGTCACCCGACTGGTGCAGAGGCACCGTATCCCGATGACCGGCATCCTGGGGAATCTCGCTTCCGCCTCCGGCGGGACGATCGTAATGCCGCGATCGGTTTGTAACCGGCCGGCCACCCGCGCCGTCGGTTGGCCGGATCGAAGACGAAGCATGTCGATGTTGAATCCGTAGCACCCGAGCAAGATCCCATTTACCAGCACCGTGTGGTACCGGTCGAGCGTCCCCGGATCGATCCCGGTCCACACCCGTAACAAGGACCCCGGAATCAGGAACGAGTGATTGTTCCCGGTGTCGACAACGGCCGGGAAGGCGAAGCCCGCGAAGCCCGCGGGGTCGCCCTACCGGACCAACTGCACCCACACGACCGGCTGGTAGCCGCGGAGGGTGAGCGGTACTGCGCCGACAAAGACGGTACGTTCCGTCTCGACGAGGGGAATGCGCAGGCGAAATGCCATCTGTGGGAGGTGGGGAAGAGGCCGGGTTAATCGATGTATTCTGCGGCGTCCGGGAGGAGGCATAGGACTACGAACTCGTCTGGTTTGAGCCCGCGGTTAAGACACCGTTTGTACAGTACCTCCTGCGATTTCCCCACAAAGAGTACACCCCGGCCGTCGCACGCAGCCCATCTCCTGGGATGCTTTGCGAGGAGATCGGGAAAGTGCGCCTTGAACACCCGAAGCGCCCGCACAATCCCCGGGGATAACGTCGGAGGGACGCACCCCGCAAGATCGGTGGCGGACTTCGAGTCGTTCGGGTGGGGGCAGGGACAGGAAGCATGGCATCACCTCGGAAGGGGTCGGGAGTCCGACCCAAGGCCATGATACACTCGGCCCCACCTGCCCGGGAACCGCGAGCCGGGCGGAATCACCCCTCGTCCTGCTCCCGTAGCTTGGCGAGGACGCCGTAGTCCTCCAGGGTGGTCGTGTCCTGGCCCCCCTCCCGGCCGGCGGCGATGTCCCGCAACAGCCGCCGCATGATCTTCCCGCTCCGCGTCTTCGGCAGGGTGTCGGTGAACCGGATGTCGTCCGGCCGGGCCAGGGCGCCGATGTCCTTCGCCACGTGCTGCTTCAGCTCGGCCTTCAGCTCGTCGGTCGGCATCACCCCCTGCCGGAGCGTCACGAAGCAGCAGATCGCCTCGCCCTTGAGGTCGTCCGGCCGGCCGACCACCGCCGCCTCCGCCACCTTCGGGTGATTGACCAGCGCGCTTTCTACCTCCATCGTGCTCAGCCGGTGCCCGCTCACGTTCAGCACGTCGTCCACCCGGCCCATCACCCAGATGTACCCGTCCTCGTCCTGCCGGGCGCCGTCGGCGGTGAAGTAGACCCCGGGGTAGTTGCTCCAGTACGTCTCCTTGAACCGCTCGTCGTCGCCGTAGATGGTCCGCATCATGCTCGGCCACGGCCGCTTCACCACCAGGAACCCGCCCTGGTTCGGCGGCACCGGCCGGCCCTGCTTGTCAACCACCTCGGCCGCGATCCCGGGCAGCGGCTTCGTCGCGCTGCCGGGCTTCGTCGGCACCGCGCCCGGGAGCGGGGCGATCATGATCGCCCCGGTTTCGGTCTGCCACCAGGTATCCACGATCGGGCACCGCCCGCCGCCGATCACCTCGTGGTACCACATCCACGCCTCCGGATTGATCGGCTCGCCGACACTCCCGAGCAGCCGGAGGCTCGACAGGTCATGCCCCTTCGGCCACTGATCGCCCCACTTGATGAACGCCCGGATCGCCGTCGGGGCGGTGTAGAACACGCTCACCCGGTACTTCTCGATGATCTCCCAGAACCGGTCCTCCCGCGGGTGGTTCGGGGCGCCCTCGTACATCACGACCGTACTCCCGTTGGCGAGCGGGCCGTACACGATGTAGCTGTGCCCGGTCACCCAGCCGACGTCGGCCGTACACCAGTACACGTCGTCGTCCTTGATGTCGAACACCCAGCTGTGGGTGAGCGCGGACCCGAGCAGGTACCCGCCGGTCGTGTGCAGGACGCCCTTCGGCTTCCCGGTGCTGCCCGACGTGTAGAGGACATACAACGGGTGCTCACTGTCGAGCGGTTCGGCCGGGCAGTCGGCCCCGGCCGAGGCCGTCAGGTCGTGCCACCAGTGGTCCCGGCCCGGCTTCATGTCGACGGCCGTGTTGCACCGGTTGACCACGACGCACTTCTGGACCGTCGGCGACTTCTCCAGGGCGGCGTCCACGTTCGCCTTGAGCGGGACCACCTTCCCCCGCCGCCACCCGCCGTCGGCGGTGATGATCAGCTTCGACTTCGCGTCGTTGTTCCGGTCGGCCACGGCCTCGGCGGAGAACCCGCCGAACACGACCGAGTGGGTGGCCCCAATGCGGGCGCACGCGAGCATCGCGATGGCAGCTTCGGGGATCATTGGCAGGTAGATCGTCACCCGGTCGCCCTTGCCGACCCCGAGTTGCTTGAGGGCGTTGGCGAACTTGCACACCTCGCGGTGGAGCTGCTGGTAAGTGAGCGTCCGGGCGTCGCCCGGCTCGCCCTCCCAGATGATCGCGGCCTTGGTCTTCCGCCACGACGTCAGATGCCGGTCGAGGCAGTTGTGGCTGGCGTTGATCTTCCCGCCGACGAACCACTTCGCGTGCGGCGCGTGGGACCAGTCCAGCACCTTCGTCCACGGGTGGAACCAGTCGAGGGTCTTCGCCTGCTCGCCCCAGAACCCCTCGGGGTCGTCCTCGGCCCACTTCGCGAGCCGGTCCCGCTCCTCGGCGGTGATGCGGGCGGCCTTGACGAACTCGGCCGGCGGGGGGAACAGGCGGGTTTCCTTCAGGACGCTGGTGATGTTCGTGTGCGGGGAGGACATGCGTATGGTCCTTGGCCCTTCGGCGGGAGTGGTCGGGATGGTGTCGAAAAACGCGCAAAGTGGTACTCGGGGATCGGTATAACAACCCGGGGAGCGAGGACCAAGGACCAGGGACGAATTATGCCCGACACGTTCACCATCGGCCTCGTGCAGATGCGCTGCTCCGCGGATAAAGAGGCGAACCTGGCGAAGGCGGAGGCCGCGATCGCCGCCGCCGCCCGGCAGGGGGCGCAGGTGGTGTGCCTGCCGGAGCTTTTCCTGGGGCCGTACTTCTGTCAAAAGGAGGACGCCGCGCTGTTCGACCTCGCCGAACCGATCCCCGGCCCGTCGGCCGACCGGCTGGCGGCGGCGGCGAAGGCGAACGACGTGGTCGTGGTCGGGTCGCTGTTCGAGAAGCGGATGCCGGGGGTGTATCACAACACAGCCACGGTCCACGACGCGACCGGCCAGTTCCTCGGCATGTACCGGAAGATGCACATCCCGGACGACCCCCTCTACTTCGAGAAATACTACTTCACCCCCGGCGACCTCGGGTTCAAGGTGTTCTCCACCAGCAGGGCGAAGGTCGGGACGCTCGTGTGCTGGGACCAGTGGTACCCGGAAGCCGCCCGGTTGACGGCGCTCCAGGGCGCCGAGGTGATCTTCTACCCGACGGCGATCGGCTGGCACCCGAAGGAGAAGGCGGAGTACGGCGAGGCCCAGCATTCCGCCTGGGAGACGAGCATGCGGGGGCACGCGATCGCGAACGGCACCTACGTCGCCGCCGCCAACCGGATCGGCCACGAGCTCCCGCCGGACGGGGACCGGGCCGGCGGGCTGGAGTTCTGGGGGGCGTCGTTCGTGTCCGACCCGTTCGGCCGAATGGTGCGGCGGGCCAGCCACGACCGGGAAGAAGTCCTCGTCGTCACGTGCGACCGGAAGCTCATGGAAGACGTCCGCCGGAACTGGCCGTTCTTCCGCGACCGGCGGATCGATGCGTACCAGAACATCGTCAAGCGGGTCGCGGACTGACCATTCTTGGCGAGCGGGGGCATAAGCCCCCCGAGTGACCCTCGACATCTCTGCTCACGTCCGGCGAACTCGGGGGGCTTATGCCCCCCGCTCGCCAAGGAGTTCGATCGATGCGCCTCTCCCGATTCCTTTTCGCGCTGTCACTGTTCATCCTGTCGGATTCCGCGCTCGCCGCCGACTGGAAGCCGGCCCCGACCCCGCTCATGACGAAGTGGGGCAAGCAGGTTACGCCCGAGACCGCCTGGACGGAATACCCCCGCCCCCAGCTGGTCCGCAAGGACTGGCTGAACCTGAACGGGCTCTGGGACTACGCGATCACCCGGAAAGATGCAGCCCGGCCGGAGAAATGGGACGGGCAGATCCTCGTCCCGTTCTGTCCCGAGTCGGCCCTGTCGGGGGTCGGGAAGACCGTCTCGAAGGACCAGCTGCTGTGGTACCGGCGGACGGTCGAGGTGCCGAAGGACTGGAAGGAGAAGCGGGTCCTACTTCACTTCGGGGCGGTCGACTGGGAGTCGACCGTTTTCGTGAACGGGAAGGATCTCGGCACCCACAAGGGCGGGTTCGACCCGTTCTCGGTCGACATCACCGACGCTCTCAAGGACGGGCCGAACGAGCTCGTCGTCCGGGTCTGGGACCCGACCGACCAGGGGTCGCAACCCCGCGGCAAGCAGGTGAGCAAGCCGGGCGGGATCTGGTACACGCCCGTGACGGGAATCTGGCAAACGGTGTGGCTGGAGCCGGTGAACGACCCCCAGCGCGCTCCCTGGATCAAATCCGTGCGCTTCACCCCGGACGTGGATACCGGCGAGGTGGAGATCCTGGTCGAGGCGGAGGGGGCCGAGCGAGATGTCAGTGTCAAATGGACCGAGGCAAGACCCGACCAGAAAGCCGCCTACCACCACGGGCCGGTGAACAAGCCGTTCCGGGTCAAGCTTGACAGCCCCAAGCACTGGACCCCCGACGCCCCGCACCTCTACGAGGTCGAGGTGGATGTGTGGAACGGGGGGCGGGCGCTTCGGGACGTGGACAACGTCCGCACCTATTTCGCCATGCGCAAGATCTCGGCGGCAAAGGACGACAAGGGCGTGATGCGGCTGATGCTGAACAACAAGCCCCTCTTCCAGGTCGGCCCGCTCGACCAGGGGTGGTGGCCGGACGGGTTGCTTACGCCGCCCTCCGACGAGGCGATGGCCTACGACCTGAAGGTGCTCAAACAGCTCGGTATGAACATGCTCCGCAAGCACATCAAGGTCGAGCCGGCCCGGCTGTACTACCACTGCGACAAGCTCGGCCTGCTCGTCTGGCAGGACATGCCGAGCGGGATGGGGGCCGGGCGGAACCAGTTCGTGCAGCCCGACTGGAAGCAGGACGCCGAATTCACCCCCGAGGAGAAGAAACAGTTCCGCACGGAACTGAAGGCGATGATCGACCACCTGCGGTTCTTCCCGTGCGTCGTCGTCTGGGTGCCGTTCAACGAGGGCTGGGGCCAGCACGATACGAACGACGTCCTGAAGTGGGTGAAGGGGTACGACCGGACCCGGCTCGTCAACGGCCCGAGCGGGTGGGCCGACCGCGGGTACGGCGACATGAAGGACATGCACAACTACCCCGGGCCGGGGATGTTCCCGGTGATGCCGGACCGGGTGAGCGTGCTCGGCGAGTTCGGTGGGCTCGGCCTCCCGCTCAAGGGCCATCTCTGGAAGGACACCGACAACTGGGGGTACCGGACGTTCAAGACCACCGACGAACTCCGCCAGGCATACCACCAGCTGATGCTCCGCCTACACCCCCTCATCGGGCAGGGCTTGTCGGCGGCCGTTTACACCCAGACCACCGACGTCGAGGTGGAAGTCAACGGCCTCATGACCTACGACCGCGAGGTGATCAAGCTCGACCCGAAGGAGACCGCCGCGTGGCACAAATCGCTGTTCGGCCCGCCGCCGGAATACCGGGAACTGGTGCCGACGTCGCGGGAAAAGCCGCAGAAGTGGCGGTACTTCACGGGCACGCCCGGCGAGGGCTGGGAGAAGCCGGGCTTCGATCCGGCCAAGTGGGAGGAAGCGGACGGCGGGTTCGGAACGAAGGGGACGCCCGGGGCGGTCGTCCGCACGGAGTGGAAGACGCCCGACATCTGGCTGCGGCGGGCGTTCGAACTCACGGACCTCCCGAAGGGTGACGTGTTGCTCCGCATCCACCACGACGAGGACGCGGAAGTCTATGTGAACGGGGTGCTCGCCGCGAAGACCAGCGGGTTCACGTCGGACTATGTGGAGATCCCGCTCACGGCCGGGGGTCGAAAGGCGCTGAAGGCCGGGCAGAACGTGATCGCCGTCCACTGCCACCAGACCACCGGCGGGCAGTACATCGACGTCGGGCTGGTGGAGGTCGTTCCGGGGAAGTAGCCCGGTCGCGGGGCCAAGCCCAGGGCGGCGCCTTGGGCTCAGCGCTCCCAGCCCTTCAGGCTGAAATCCCCGAGACGCCAAGTACTCGTGGATATCGACAAAGCAAGGCGGCTACTGCTCGAATCGCTTCAAGCTGTACGGTCCCGGGTCGACGTGGGGCTTCTCGCCCCCGAGCAGCTCGGCCACGAGCTTGCCGGTGGCGGTCGCCATCGACAGCCCGAGCATGTTGTGGCCGGCGGCGATCAGCACGTTCCCGGCCGCCGGGCTGCGGTCGATGACCGGCAGCCCGTCGTAGGTCATCGGCCGCCACCCCCACCACTCCTCCTCCACCGGCTCGGCGAGCGGGTCGCGGAGGTAGAGGTTCGCTGCGTCGGTGAGGATGCCCAGGCGCGCGGGGTTCATCGTGTCGTCGTACCCGGCAAACTCCATCGTCGAGCCGAGTCGATACCCGGACCGGAACGGCGTTACCGCGACCCGGTGCTCCTCGAAGATGAGTGGGTATGTCGGGCATACCGCCGGCCGCGGCATGGTGAGGGAATAACCCTTTCCCGGCTGGATCGGGATGCGGCACCCGAGTTCGTCGTTCAAGAGCGGCGTCCAGGCCCCGGTCGCGACCACGACCTGCTCGGCCTCGATCTCACCGCCCGTCGTCCGGACCGCCTTGGCCGTCCCACCTTCTCGCACGAATCCAGTGACCGGGCAGTTCTCGCGGACCTCGACGCCCATCGCCCCGAGCATCCGCCGCAGCTCCGTCATCAGGCGGTCGGGCCGGAGATGGGCGTCGCCCTCGTACAGGTACCCGCCCGCACAGCCGGGCTTCAAAGCCGGTTCGAGAACGGCGAGTGCGTCCGCCCCGAGCCGCCGCGCCGGCATCGCGAACTGCTCCCGGAGCAGTTCGTCGGTGTGGGCGTAGTGGTCGAACGCGGCTTCCGAGCGGAACACGAAGAGGAGCCCCTTCGTCTCCCACTCGCAATCGAGCGATTCTTCACGGATCAGCTGGTCGAATAGCGCCCGGGACGAGGTGAGGAGGGCCTGGATCGCGCGGCCCGCGGCCAGCATGTCCCGGCGGTTGCACCGCCGGGCGAAGCCGAGGAACCAGCTGGGGTTTCGGAGGACAGCGCCGGCCCGCACCTTGAGCGGCGAGTTCCGCCGGAACAGCGTTTTGAGGCTCGCCCAGACCGCCCCCGGGGCGGCGAGCGGGAGGACGTGGCTGGGGCAGACGTACCCGCAGTTCGCGTGCGAGCACCCCGCGCCGAATCCGGCCCGGTCGACGACCGTGACCCGCCACCCGGCCTTCGCGAGATAGTAAGCGGAACACGCCCCGACGACCCCGCCGCCGACCACCACCGCGCGTCCGCTCATCCGCTCCCCTCCGACGACAAAGCCCACCCCGGGTCCGGGGCGGGCTTTCGGGCCGGGCGTTCGTCACGCCGGGATTACAGGCTTCACCCCCCGGTCGCGTTGGTCTTCTTCGGCGGGGTCGGCTTCGGGGCGGTGGTGAGCGGGAAGTCGTCGGTCCGGAACGGGGTCGCCGGCAGGGCGGTCTGCTTCCCGTCCGCGGTCTTGTTGAACAGGTTCACTACCGGGTAGTTTTTCCACCCGAACCGGACCGCGACCGGCTTCTTCACCTTGGCCGAGCTGACCACGACGGTCTCGCCGGCGATCACCGCCTTGGCCGGGTAGAACTCGTGGTCCTCGCCGCACACCTCGAACCCGTTCAGGGTCTGGTATCGGGCCTGGAGGCCGCCGCCGACGTGGTCGAACGACAGGACCGCCTTGTCGTCGTCGACCTTCATCGCCTTGTACACCGGTCCGCTGTGGACGACCTTCTGCCCGTACGTCATTCCCCGGGCGTACAGCCCGAGCCGGTTGCCCACCGTGGTCTTGTCCCGGGGGTGGATGTCGTACAGGTCGCCGACGTCCGTGATCACCGCCATCCCGACGTTCTTGAGCTTTTGCGTGGCGAGCAGCTGCGCCTCGCGGAGCTCGGCCCAGCTCACCCCGTCGGCGTCGCCCGCGTGCCACGGGGCGAGCTGGACGCACAGGAACGGGAACTCATTGCCCCACTTCTTCCGCCAGTCCTCGATCATGGTCGTGAACAGGGTCCGGTACTCGGACGCCTTCCCGGCGTTCGACTCCCCCTGGTACCAGATCGCCCCCTTGATCGCGAACGGGAGGAGCGGGTGGATCATGGCGTTGTAGAGCGACGCCGGGGTGTGAGGGCCGACCGCCTGCTTGGCGCCCTCCGCCTTCCGGGCGGCGTCGGCGTAGTACTTTAGTTCGGGGACGGCGTCGAGGGCCCCGGTGCTCGTCCACGCCTCGGCCGGGGTGCCGCCCCACGACGTGTGGATCAGCCCGACCGGGACGTTCCCCGGCAGGTTCTTCTGGAGGTGGTTCCCGAAGTGGTACGCGACCGCGGAGAAGCCGGCGACCGTCTCCGGCCCGCACTCGTCCCATTTGCTGAAATGCTTCAGGTCGCCCTGGTCGGTGATCGGGGCGGTCGCGGTCCGCTTCTGGACGGTGAACAGCCGGACCAACGGGTTTTTGGCCCCCGCCTTCACCTTTTCCGGGTCCGTGCTCGCGTTCACCGACCACTCCATGTTCGACTGGCCTGAGCACACCCACACCTCGCCGACCGCCACGTTCTTGAACTCGACCGTGGTCTTGCCCTTGACCGTCAGGGTGTACCCGGTCCCGGCCTTCTGGGCCGGGAGGGCCACCTTCCAGTTCCCGTCCGGGTCGGCCTGCGCGCTGGTCCCGGCGGCGGACCCCTCACCGACTGTCTTCCGTTCGATGCTCACCTGGACCTGCTCGCCCGGGTCGGCCTTGCCCCAGACCGGGCAGGCGACGCCCTGCTGGAGGACCATGTTGTCGGTGAACAGCGGGTGCGGCTTGACGTCGGCCCGGGCAGGCGCGGCGGCCCAGCCGACGACGGCAACGAGGAGGACGGCCCTGACGAGACGCATGGTGGGAAGCTCCGCGAGCGGGAAAGGTGAGGTAGGCGGAGTAACAGGCTAAACGGAACGGCCGCCCGGGGCAACGGGCGGGCGCACGAATTTCGGCGGGGTAAATGGACTCAGGGCGTAATCCGGCGGGCGGCGAGCCGGGCGACGAACGCGGCGTGGGCGGAGGAGCCCAGTCCGCGGGTGAGGGCGGCCAGGACGCCTCCCAGGTCGCGGCGGACGAGGGCCGCCGGGTCGAGCCACAGGCCGGGGAAGGCTTCGCTCTTCATGAGGCCGTCGGCCGGGTCCGGGGGCAACTGGTCGAACCGGCCGTCGCGGAACACGAACCAGTCGACGGCCGCGTCGTACACCCGCCAGACGAGGTATTCGGTTACGCGGTTCCGGCGGTACGCATGGAGTTTCTTGTTCAGGTCGAGACTGGCGGAACTCGCCGACACCTCGGCGACCAGGTCGGGCGATCCGGCGATATACCCGTCGTGGTCGATCACCACCCGCCCGCCGTGGTCCGGGCGGACGAACAGAATGACGTCCGTTTGAGGCTCGTTGTCGGTGTCGAGGCGGACGGTGGAGTTGTCCCCGGCGTCGGCCCCGGGGGTGGACGCCCGGTAGACCCCGAGCCAGGCGGCAACGTCGACGTGCGGGCCGCCGTGGAACTCGTGGCTGACGGGCGACGGCATGTACACCACCCCCTCGATCAATTCAGCCCACTTCAGCCCGGGCATGGCGTGGTAGCGTCGCTCGAACTCGTCCCGGGTGAGCTGGTCCCCGTTCTGAAGGGGTGGGATGGCGGAAATCGGTGTCATTGTGATGGTCATACATGCGTCCCATAGATCCAGTCAATATATTCGGAATTCGGTCCGGGCGCACGCTTTTTGCTAGCCCATTCCCGGCAAGAATTGGTGTTGCCCGGTCCGACCGTTTTCGGGCACAATCCTCCGCCCACCGGACCCGGGAAGGACCCCCATGCGACCGCTCCGCGTCGCCATGCTGGATGAAGAGCTGCCGTTCCCGTTGACCTCGGGCAAACGGATTCGCACGTTCAATCTGCTCCGCCGGATCGTCGACCGACACCGGGTTACGTTCCTCTGCCACCGTAATCCGGACCGGGCGGAGGCGGCCGAGGCCGAGGACGCGTTCCGCCGGCTGGGGGTCGAAACGGTGGTCGTGGACCGGACCGTTCCGCCAAAGTCCGGCCCCGGGTTTTACGCCCGGCTCGCGGGGAACCTGCTCTCCCCGCTCCCGTACTCGGTCGCCACCCACGCCAGCCCGGCCCTCGCCGAGACCGTCCGCCGGCTCGCCGCCGGGAACCGCGTCGACGTCTGGCATTGCGAGTGGACGCCCTACGCCCAGGTGCTCCGGGACGCCTTCGGCCCCCGCCTCCCGGCGGTCCGATGGGCGGTGATGGCGCACAACGTGGAATCCCTCATCTGGCGGCGGTACACCGAGGCGGAGACGAACCCGGTGAAGCGGTGGTACGCCCGCCGGCAGTGGCTCAAGTTCGAGCGGTTCGAACGGTGGGCGTACTCCGCCGCCACGGCCGCGATCGCGGTCAGCCCGGACGACGCGGTCCTGATGCGGGACCGGTTCGGGACCGCGCGGGTGGCGATGGTCGAGAACGGGGTCGACACCGCGTACTTCCGCCCGCAGCGGGACGTCGACCGCGACCCGGCCCGGGTGCTCTTCCTCGGTAGCCTCGACTGGCGGCCCAACCTCGACGCCGTCGGGCTGCTCCTCGCCGATATCTTCCCGAAGGTCCGCCGGCAGGTCCCGGGCGCGAGGCTGGCCCTGGTCGGGCGACGGCCGCCGGACTGGCTCCGGGCGCAGGTCGCGGACACCCCGGGGGTGGACCTGTCCGCCGACGTGCCGGACGTCCGGCCGTTCCTGGCGACGTGCGGGATGCTCGCAGTCCCCCTCCGGATCGCCGGCGGGTCCCGGCTCAAAATCCTCGAGGCCCTGGCCGCCGGCACCCCGGTCGTTAGCACCCGCATTGGGGCCGAGGGGTTGAAGCTGACACCGGGCCGCGACCTGATTCAGATCGACGGCACGGAAGGGATGGCCGACGCGATCGTCCGCGGCATCCGCCGCCCGGACGAGATGGAAGACGTGGCCGACCAGGGCCGGCGGACCGTTCTCGCGCGGTACGACTGGGGACCGCTGGCCGACCGCCTGGACGCGGTGTGGCGCGGCATCGCCACGGCAGAAACGGTCGTCTCCTACCCCGCCTCGCGGACATCCCGGCCGCTCTCCGAAAGCAAATCCGAGTAAGCCGATCGGCAAACCGAAGAAACTCCAAGGGCGGCTATTGATGTGCAACCCGGTGTGGCATTTGAGGCGATCCGCCTATGCCGCCCGGACGAAAACCAATCCGAATAGCGAGTGAACCACACCCCACTTTTCGACAAGCGGCCGGCCAAGGGCTGTCCTCCGGTCGATGAGGGGTGGTTGTCACGGCGTTGTAACATCTCCGCGCGGCATGAGCAGGGATCTCGTCCTTCATCGGTATAGTGGGTCTCAACCGTGGTCCCGGTGCGGGACCGGTTCCACGTCACGTCTTTGAGGACTCTCCCAATGTCAAACCGGAAGCTGCTGTGGGCGTTGCCGGTGGCCGGGGCGGTCGGGGCCGGGGTCGGGGCCGACCGGTTCCTGACCGAGGCCGCGGCCGAGAACAAGTCGGACCTCAAGCCGGCCACAACCCTCCCGGTCACCCGGGTCGTCCTGTTCAACAGCGGGGTCGGGTACTTCAGCCGGTCCGGCGAGGTCGACGGGGACGCCCGGGTCGACCTCACGTTCCCCGAGACCGACGTCAACGACCTCCTCAAGAGC
>JAQGHQ010000336.1 GCA_028288765.1 Gemmataceae bacterium
GGATGTCGCTACCGGCCGTGCATCGGGTGGTCAGCGACTGGTTGCGGCGTGAGGCCTTCCGCGAGTGGATGGCACGGGAAGACATCGAGAGCTTCCGACCCCTGCTGAAGTGACAAAGCAGTACTAACCATCATCAACGGGTACAGCGAGCTGCTCCTCCTGAGTCTCCCCCCGGGCGACCCGTCCCGGGATTTGGTCGCCGAGATCCACAAGGCCGGGGAGCGGTCGGCCGGGCTGACCCGCCAACTTCTGGCGTTCAGCCGCCAGCAGGTGCTGGCCCCGCGAGTGCTCGACCTGAACGAGGTGGTGACCGACACCGACAAGCTGCTCCGCCGGCTGATCGGGGAAGACCTCCGGCTGGTTGCCACCCTCGACCCCGGGCTGTGGGCGGTCCGGGCCGACCGCGGACAGGTCGAGCAGGTGCTGATGAACCTGGCGGTGAACGCTCGCGACGCCATGCCGACCGGGGGGCAGTTGAGGATTGAGACCCGCAACGTCGAGTTGGACGAGGGGTACGCCCGGGCTCGCCCCGACGCCCGCCCCGGGCCACACGTCCTGCTGGCCGTGTCGGACACCGGCCGCGGGATGACGCCGGAGGTGCGGGCCAAGATCTTCGAGCCGTTCTTCACCACCAAGGGCCAGGGCAAGGGAACCGGCCTGGGGCTGGCGACCGTGTACGGGATCGTCAAGCAGTCCGGCGGGCACATCGCGGTGTGCACCGAGGTCGGTATCGGGACGACGTTCGATGTATACCTGCCCCGGGCGGAGCAGACCGCCGAGGGGGTCAAGGCCCGCCCCTGTCTCCGGGTTCCCACGCGGGGGACGGAGACGGTCCTGTTAGTGGAGGACGAGGACGGGGTACGTGCCCTGACCCGCCACGTCCTGGGCGGGTGCGGGTACACGGTCCTGGAGGCGGCCGACGGGGACGAGGCCGTCCGGGTGACCGCCGGACACGGCGGGCCGATCCACCTGTTGATCACCGACGTCGTCATGTCCGGTGCGGGCGGACGGGCCGTGGCCGAGCAGGTGGCCGGACGGCACCCCGGGGTGCGGGTGTTGTTCGCGTCCGGGTGTCGGACCCGGATCAGCATCTGCTTCGAACGATATCCGGGATCTGCAGGTGGCAGGCCTCGTTGATGCGGAGGCCGGCGGCGTAACAGGTCATGAACAGGGCCCGGTACTTGGGCCGCTGGATGGCCGCGGACAACGCCGTCAGGTCCGCCGCCGACAGGACCACGGGCAGGCGACGGACCCGGGCACGCGGGTGCGGAATGCGGGCGACGTCCCAGGGCCGGCCGAGTGTGACGGTGTACAGGAACTTCAGGGCCGCGTAAATCTGCCGGTACGAGTCGTGGGCCAGGCGCTTGACCTCGATCTGATGGAGGAGAAAGGCGCGGATCTCGGTCTCCCCGAGGTCTTCCGGGGACCGCTGGTAGAAGCGGGCGAACGCCCGGGCGTAGAGCAGGTAGTTGCGACAGGTGGCGGGACTGAAGTTGCGGAGGCGCAAGTCCTCCGCCATCCGATCACGAAGGCGGCCCATGAGGGATCTCCTGGATTGGTCGGGCGACCAGGAAATCCAGCACACGGCGGCCGACCCTGCCGGCCACCGATACGCATCACCCTCCACCGACCTCCGAAACTGCCGCTTCGGCTTCGTTCAACAGCCTTCATTCTTCGCAACGCTAAGTCCAGACTGCAAGGACGCCAGAATGTGGAGCTTTCCTCGGAAAGTATCGTTCCGTCCCGTTTGCGGACGCAAACGGGACGGAACGGTACTTTCCGACCAAGCCGAGAGCTTCGATCTACGGAACCGAAGGTTGTAGGTTCGAATCCTACTGGGTGTACTCAGTCCTCATCAGTCCCAGCCCATTCCCAAGTGTACAAACCCCTGGAAATCCAGGGGTTTTTGCATTTCATCTGTTCGAAGCTTTCGGGAGAAGGTCGGTCCCCCTGAGTCCCAGGATGGCCCCGTAAGTGTCCACCGCGGGTGTATCCCGGGGTGTATCCGAGGAGTATCGTTCGCCGGTCAGGGTTCGAACCACGACCGAAAGGACGATCACCGCCGCCTCTAGGTCCGCTCGGGAGAGTGCGGAAAGCGCGTTTCCCTCAGCCGCCCCGGGGATTTGAAGGCGGGCGACCGACGCCCCGAGCGACTCGGCCCGGGCGTGTGTGTAGATCCCGAGGGTGAGCCGCGGGTCGGAGTGCCGGGCGAGATCCTGCAACTCCTTCACCCCGACCCCCGCCGCCGCCAGCGCGGACAGGTACGAATGCCGTAGCGCATGAAAGTCAGCGTACCGGGGGCCGTCTATGGTGTCGATTCGGTAGGGGACCCCGGCGGCTGCCAGATCCCGGCAGAGGACCGAGACGGGGCGCTCGCTCCAAGTCCCCGGCCACACTGGCTGCCCGTCGGGTCGGCCGGCAAGGTACTCGCGGAGCTGGATCGCTACCCCGGGAGGAAGCGGTTGGTGGGCCCGCTTCTTGTTCTTGGTCAACCGGCCCGGCAGGATTGCAGCCGGGATCTCCGCGTCCAGATCGAAGTGATGGGGGGACAGTTCGGCCAGCTCTCCCGCCCGGTAGCCGGTCGCGAATGCCACAAGGTAGAGCATAGCGCGGTCCGGTCCGGCGAGCTCGCGGATCACACGCGAGCTCGCCCGGGTGGTGTCGATCAGCTGGGCGAGTTCCTCGGGTGACACCTCCCGGCGGGCGTGGAGGCGGTTGTTGTCGGGGGTCGAACCCGGGGAGCCCATCGAACAGGTCGGGGCGCACGGCGGCTTTGGTGGAGATCCACCGGGCAAACCGGCGGGCCGCCGCGAGAAAGAAGGTCGCCGACTGGGCGGACAGTCCGCCTTCCTTCCGGGGCCGGCCTATCCGGGCGGTGAGGTACTTCGCCACCGTGGACGGTGCGTCGGAGGTCAGGTCGGACGGGTGGGCGAACCCGCACCCTTCGAGCAGGTCCCGGATTCGCTGGACCACGAGCTTGACCTGTGTTGTCGACGGGGCTGTCCGCCTCTTCCCGCCCTTCGCCGCCAGCCCGTGGGCCATGTCCGACTGGAATGCGTCCAGGTGCTCGGAGAGCGGGAGCCGGCCAGCGTCCCGGTCCGGGAGACTCGTCTGCCCCCGTTCGGCCCTCCGCACCAGGTCGTCGAGCATCCGCTGCGCGGCGGTCTTATCCGTGGCAAGCGGGACCCGCTTCTTCGGCGGTAGGCCGGGGATGCCCTGCCCGTACCACTTGGCCAACTTCTCCCGGACCAGCTTGGCCCCCGGGGTGCCCTTCGGGACCCGCTTCCCCGTGGGATCGACGTAGTAGGTCTTCTTCTGGCGGACGAGGTGGGCCATCGGCGGATCTCCCGGGGTCCCGCATCATCATCGGCGACCGCACCTGTCGACGTCTACTTTGAAGTGCTGACTGGCCGGCGGGGCGAAAAGAGCGACGATCGGAGTCATCCGTCCACGCGGTAGGACCAGGGGCCCGTCCCGCTCAAGCTCACTTCCCCTGCTTCTCCTTCCTCTTTATCAGCCCATTCGACGTCTTCCGGCGCTCGGATCACAAGCCGACCGTCATTCCGTACCATCGGCAGGTCGGTCGGGGAATCCGCTGGCGCGGGCCGGTGTCGCCCCGCCGGTTGCGTACAATGATGGCGTTGAGCTTGCCTCCCGATGCCTTCCCTTCCCGCGAATGACAGTCCGGACCCGGCGGACATCGAGTGCGCGGACCGGGGCTGACCCCGGCACCTACCCGTTCCGGGTGAATCCGGCGGACCTCCTAAGCGTCTTCGGCCCCTGGCCGGCGAAAGAACTCAACTTCGGACGGTTCGGCGAAGCTGCCGCCAATTTGATGGGGGCTGCCGGACCCTTTCAACTCACGCAGGAGACCGACGATGTCAACGACGACACCCCCGGTGGTGGACGGCGGCCCGCCGGAGGGTAACACCACGGACGGGCGTGGGCAGCGGGAGGGCGCGATCCGCGCGGGCGTCCTCGCCGCCCTGGGCCGGCCGGCTCAGTTGTACCGGATCGCCGTCGTGTCGCTCTGGGGGGACCACTACCGGGTGAACGTGATCACCGGTGAGGATCCCACCTCGGTCCGGATCCCCCACAGCTACTTCCTGGCGGCCGACGGGCGGGGGAATATCATCGAGTCCACGCCGAAGATCACGCGACAGTACTGACCCCCAACCTGCTCCTACCCGGGAGATCCTCGTAAGGGGAAGCCCGACTGCCGGGACTGCCCACCCGGTGGAACATGGCAGGCATGCAATGCCTGGAACGTAGCGGTCAGCTGGAATCGTGCTTTTTCCCACGGATCACAGCCTTTTGCTCCGCGGTCAGCGTGAGGAGTTTCGGCGGCTTCGGGGGCTTGTGCGGCCCCCGCCGCG
>JAQGHQ010000245.1 GCA_028288765.1 Gemmataceae bacterium
TGAGTTTCTCGTACCGGGTGGCCACCCGGCGGAACTGCTTGACCTTCCCAAAGAGTCGCTCCACTCGGTTGCGTTCCTTGTATCCATCCGGGTCGAACGGCCACGGATCCAACCGGTTCTTCCGATTCGGAATGTTCGGGAATACCTCCCGATCCAGACCGGCCTCCCGCTGGGCATTGCCGTCGAACCCCTTGTCCCCCGTGAACTCGTCAATCACCGGCACCCGCCTGAGCGTCTGCTTGAGCATCGGTTCGAGCCGGGGGGCGTCGCTGGCCGGCCCGGGGATCACCTCCACCGCAATCGCCGTGTCCTCATCGGCCGCGGTCACCACGATCTTGGTTGTGAAGCCACCACGACTGCGTCCGAGCCCTTGGGCACTCGCCGACCGCTCCGCCCCGATCCGCTTGGCCTTCCGCCGGGCGCCGGCCGCGCGGGCGTGGGCTCGGATGAGGGTCGAGTCCAGCAGCACCCGCCGGATCTCCCCGAAAGCCGGGTTCGCGGTCAGCAACTCGAAGAGGGCGGTGAGGCTGCCGGACCCGACCCAGCGGCGGAACCGGTTGTACACCGCGTCCCAAGCCCCAAACACATCCGGGAGATCTCGCCAGGGGATCCCGGTCCGAGCCCAGTAAAGCAGGGCCTCGAAGAACATCCGCTCGGGCAACTCAGGTTTGGCCCCGCACTTGTCTCGCTTGGCTTGAGTGACCATCGGGCCAAGGGTCTCCCAATGGCCATCCGTTATCATGTACCGCACGCCGTCCAGACCTCACGGGGGAGAAAAAACGACGTAACATTCTTCGCCCCAGACACCTCGATCGTCAACACGGCCTAGCCTACCGGGCCTTGCTGTTGAGGTCGGAGCACTCGTGGCATCGGTGCCAGAGCGACTGTTGGGCCTCGTCGCGGCCCTCCTCTTCGCTCACGGGTTTTCCCGACGCCATGCCGGGGGTGGAGTTCACCCGGAACACGAAGAAACTACAAATACTCGCATGCCTAACAGTGATTACGGAAAGTGGATCTGCATGGCAATGTGCCCCGAGTAGCCCCGAGCGTCAACGACAGTACCCCCACGAAACCTCGGTAGGATAGCGACGCGAGAACGCTACCGTGGCCCGGCCGGCACCCGCCAGTTCTGTCTCACGAACTCGGTCGGCGTGAGGACGACGACTCCGTGGTGCGGGCGGCCGGCCAGCAGGTGCCGGTCATTGGTCAGTAGCACCGCCCCGGTGGCCGCGGCCAGCGCGGCGAACTTGCGGTCGGCCGGGTCGGGGATGAAGCCGAACTGTTCCGGGTGCGTTGGCCCATCGTATCGGCAGTCGGGACCGAACAGGTCAGACAGGTCGGTGCCGGACAGCGGCGGGATCGTGCGAACGACGTGCTCGGTCTCCCGCCGGGTCGGCTCGTCCCAGACCAGTCGCAGCCGGCCGGCCCGGACCGCCGCCAGCACGATGGCCGCGTCGCTGCCCGGGTTGAACCCGGCGGCGACGAACAGGTTCGTGTCTACCACCACCGACACCACATCGACCATCGACCCAGCCTCCCAAATCACACCGCTGCATCCGGGCCGTCCCCGCCATCCGGGCGGGCCACGGGTCGCATCCGTCGCCTCGGCGGCCGGCGTCGCCCGTCCGGCAGTTCGTTGGGGAGTGTGCCGACGACCGCCCCGGCCCCCTCGATCCAGTTGTTCAGCCGGTCTTCGTCCCCGACCGGGTCCGGCCCGGCCCGACGCGGGCCTCCCGGCGGTCAGCGAGTCGTCATGGTGAGTGTGTGGGCCGGGTCGCGCTTGACGTCGAACGCCTTGATGACGACCGATCCCCCGCCCAGGAGGGCGAGGGCGAACGGGTCGGCCAGGGCGGGCTGGTTCCAGGCCGCGAAGTTCGCCAGGTCGCCGGCCCACTCGGTCGGTACGTCGCCCCGGCTCGCCGCCACCAGGACCAGCAGGGAGGCGGACCGCCTCCACCCGAGCCGCTTCAGCTTGGCCGCGTCCGCCTCGATCTTCCGCCGCCACTCGTCGCCGGTTCGGTTCCCGTCGTGGAGCAGGGCGAACTCGGCGAAGACCCAGCGGTGGTCGTCCGCGTCGTACGAGCCCCCGACCCGCAGGTCGCCCTGCTTCCGGTCCGGGCCGCCGCCGTCGTCCACCACCCCCTCGCTGCTGTAGCTGGGCTTGGCCGCGACCTCGCAGAACGGGTAGCTCGGCTCCCCGAGCTTGCAGGCCAGGAACGCCTCCCAGTTGAGCCATTCCTCGAACGAGGAGGTGGTCTCGACCATCAGTCGCAGGTCGGCTGCCTTGGCTTCGAGCCGGTCGCAGACGATCCGGAAGACGTCGACCGCGAACGCGTGCGGGTCGCCCACTGGTGTACCCCCATCCGTGCGTTACCGGTAGCGGTCATTGTAGACCGGGTCGTCGCGTGCTCCTGCGGCGGACGCCCGGAGGGACACCTTCCGAGGCATGGCCGGGGTGGGCTGTCCCCCGCCGGTCCCGTATGACGCAGATGAGCCGAACACTGACACGAACTCCGGGAGGAACACGCCCGTGACCCGATCGCCGTTAAAACTGCTCTTCTCGCTCTGGGCCTTCGCACTGGTGCCAGACCTTCGCGCCCAGAAGCCGCCCTATGACGTGTTCCCGCCGGCCGAGCCGCCGTACTACC
>JAQGHQ010000362.1 GCA_028288765.1 Gemmataceae bacterium
GGTGGTGGGGCGGGGGGGGGGGTCGTTTCGGCCCGCGAACGGCCCTCCCCCTGCCGGGGGGTCGTCCGCGGGACTAAACGACCAGGAAAACCGGGTTTAACTGGCTTGACACTCCCACGGCTTCATAGTCGACTTAGCTCAGTTGCCGGGCGGCTTGCTTGGGCGTGATGTCCCGGAAAGCCGAAATGGCCGCCCGGTCAACTGCAGCGCCTTGTTCGGCCCGGTTTGGCCTCGATTCGACTCCCGTCCACTTTTGTCTCCCACTCCACAACGCCGCTCGGCCCCGGCTACCAGCCACGGTCTTAAGTACTGCTAACCGTGTTGCTCCAGAGAAGGCCTTCGAAATCAGTTCTGTCGAGGCGACCATCCGTTGCAGCAATGAAAATACGGTTCCCTTGTGGATTAATAAAAGGAAATGCAATACGAAGAAGATCAAAGTCGCCGAATTGCGAGGCCATCTGTGTCAACTCTTTGTGAGATTGTCCGTTGTCGGTTGTAAAACGAACCCTGACGACACTGCCCGGAGTAAAATCACGCCCACTCACAATGACTAAATCAGGATTGGATTCGTGGACTACGGATATTGAAGGGTGGCCTCCTGGACTTGGTATGCGAGGCTGCGCGAACAATCGTTGGAGTAGGTTCTCTAGCAACTGGATTCTCTCTACAATGTCGCTGCCATTGACTAGAAGCTTGCCATTAACATTTACATCTCCTTCAAAACGTCCCGCGACCCGACCCTTGCCGAAGACGCCAACAGCGTGCTCACTGACTCCACTCACGCCGTTGCCATTCTCAGATTCGCCCAACACGCCTGATCCTACTTCGAGTTTAGTCGAGGCTCCCTTGCCATTGATGCCATGGACGCCGTTGCTGATGTCGCTAAGACCAGCCACACCGATACCCGTTGGGAAGGCCTGCGCGAATGGCGCGCCAAAAACGCCGATTACGCCTACGCCTGCAGGTTGGCCTGCGACGACAGATCCACGGCTATTTCCCAATACTGCAAAGCCTGCACCGTGGTCGAGGGCTTGGATAGTTTCTGCGGAACCATCTGCTATGATACCGGACATATATGTGTCTCCTATGTCTTATTGTTGTGGTTGATGAGAGTGATGGAAAGACCTAACTTTCATTTACTTCTTTATTCGCTCTCTTCATTGCTATCGAGTCCGCGGCACCTAGCGACATGGAGCTAAGTTGCGCAGCACCCATGCTGCGCAACTTCAGCGACTTGGTTAGGTGAAGCACCCCCCCCCGGCGGCGTGCGCCTACGCAATGCATAGTAGCCCTTTCCCAGGACGCCGGCAAGTGTACGCGGGTCGCAGAACCTTTAATTGGTTTATTGTCGGACAAACCAACACCGAACGCGATCAGCCGCCCCAACATGACGCAACTGATTCACCCGGAACCCAGTTGCGTTTTATCTTCGAACGACAGCTTTCAAATCTAATACGCTAACGGCCATTGTCGGACTCACCGGTCCAACGGGCTGATCACCCCGGGCCCGCCCGGTTCAGCACATGGATGGCCCTGCTCACCGCGCACTCGTTCATGTGATGACGGCGGACGTTCTAGGGATTGGGGGGAGTCTAACCGACCAGAAAAAATGCTGCAAGTCTCTATCGGACTAAATTTGGATATTTCTAGGCCAGGGGTTCGCCAGATACATCTGGTCGGCCCCCGTCGGAGTAGGGGCTTCAGACCGAACAGGTGGGCCTGGAACGCGGCCAGTCCATGGTCTGGTTGCCTTCCCCCATCGTGGGCCAGGGGGCTCCCCAGGGGGTCGGCGTATAGTGCTTCAGGTCCCGCGCACATCCGCCCGGACCACCCCCCGAGGTCCCGACCATGCTCCGGTACATCTCCCGCCTGATCGTTGTTCCCACCGCGAGCGGGAAGGTCCGCCTCCGGTAAAGGGCGGCGACGGAACGGTAGATGGGGCGTGCGCGGTGGTGGCCGGAGCTCGAAAGCCGTGCGGGGTGGTCGGGAACCCGGCCCAGATGGTCAAGTTGCCAGGACGTTCACTTGCTTGCGGGCGACGTTGAGCTGAACCGTGACCCCGAGCTTCCGTACCTCGGCCAGCGCCTTCAGGGCGGACACATACCGCTTGTGTGCCCGGTCGATGCACTTCTGGTAGTGCTCGGCCAGCGGCAGGCTCATAGCCCCCTTCCCGGCGTACACCGCCTCCAGGTGGTACACGTGGAGCCAGCACGCGACCGCCCGCTCGGCCAGCAGCCGCTCGATCGGGGAAGGAGTCGGGCCGGCGAGCTCCGCCCGCAGGTTGGCCATCTTCCGGCCGATCGCCTCCCGGCGGAACAGGTTCTGGCCGCAGTGGGCCTCCACCAGCAGCCGCTGAGCGGTCTCGGCCAGGTTCCCGCCGAGCTGGTCGACCGCCGCGGGGTTGCCGAGCAACTTCCGCAGTGGCGGCATGGCCGCGGCGTCGCCTTGCTCGGCCCGGACGACCAGGTCGAGCGTCTCCTCGGTCGAGGCCGGGAGGTCATCCCCCTTCGCCGGTGGGGTTATCTTGTCGGACACGGCGTTTCCTCCACGGCCCGCGGTGGTGCTGGTGGTATCCCGCGGCGAGCAGAGCCCCGCGGGCCAGGGCGTCGGCGAGCTCGTCGAGCGCGATCAAGGCTGCGTCGAGGTCGTCCAGGTCGGCACGGGCCTGCCGGAGTTCGGCGGCGGCCTCTTCCCGCATCGCACGGCGGTCCGCATCGACCAGGGCTCTTGCGGGGGCGACGAGCGGGTGGACGTACTCCTTGACCACCCGCCCGTTCACCCGGCGAGCGGTGTAGTAGTAGCTCTGGCCGCCCCGCTGCTCCCAGCTCATGCGACACCTCCCTCCCACACTCTACCCGCTACCTTGTGCAACACCGGGGCGGTTGCCCCGCTTGGCTGGGAGCGTGGGGGCAAAGTCGGGGCAATTATTCTTTCCCCAGGACGAGGTCCACGACCCAGCACCCCCGGACGTGTCCTCCCTCTGATCTGCAGTGGGCCAGGATGTCGGGATGATCGCACCCGACATCTTGAAGAGCATCGGCCAGGAGCGGCAGGCGGTCAAATGCGCGGGCGGCGTAGATATCGTGCGCCAAAGCAAGAACAGTAGACGTGAGCCAGGAGGGGTCGGAGGTCACAGGCTGGAATGGGTCGCCGAGGATGTCCCTCAACAACCCGGCCTGAGCTCTGCGTTCTCCATCTGGGTTGCCCAGTCCGACGACAACCGCATCCACAGCGGCCTTCGCGATCAAAGGAGCGGAGTCTTCGATATCGGGGTCGAGAACAAGATATGCAGCCCAGCTGGCATCTCCGGCAGCCCCGGGGCAGACTTCGTGGGCTTGCCACGCCTCCTCGAGCATCGCCCTCAAGCGTGCGGGCGAGACCTTCCCGTCCGCATGCTTCTCTGCCAGTTCGACCGCCCGGCGGCTACGTTCGTCCGGGAGAAGATGCCAGACCCGGCGGCAACAGGCGCAGGCGAAAAGCCTCAGCTTCCGACCACTGATCCCGTCCGGAAGATAGGCGAGCATCGCCTGGGGGTCGTCACAATTCAGCCATTCGGTCTCAGTCACGGCCTGCTCGCTGTCCCGGACCAATCGTCTAATGAGATCCGGACGGGGGAGGGACCAAAGGCAGAGTTAGCGGACGGAGCACGCCGACATCGGCCAGCGCCCCGAAATGATCTGCGAGTCGAGCGGCGAGCCGCGGTGACCGGATCACCACCCCGGCCTCGATATTCCTCTCCTGGGCCGCCTCGGTGAAGTTGGCCGACGTCACCAATGCCACGCGCCGGTCCACCACAACACACTTGGCGTGCAGGCTCGACCGCTTTGCGGGGTCTTGAGACAGGGAGCGGGGGTCGTAATAGATCTCCGGCAGGGAATACCCGACTGGCCAGTCTTGCTCGACGAACCGCCGGGCGAACCGCCGGAGGATCTCAGTCTCCTCAGAGGTATCAAGGTGGCCCCGGTGGACATCCAGGTACAACCGGACTCGAAGCCCCGGGCATGCGGCCATCCGCTCGGCCAGTCCGAGGAATACCGTTCGCCCCTGGTAGACCGCGAACCCGGCTATTACCACCGACTCGGTCGCCTGGGCAAATAACTCCCGAACCACCACGGCGGTGTCCCGATTCGCCGTCCCGGCCGCCTCCGGCCCGGTCCAGACCAGTTCCACCGCGTCGTCCGGACCTGGTCGACTCGTTCGGGCGGCCGCGATTGCCTCCAACACCACCCGGACGTGCTCCGGCCTCATTCCCTGCTCGCCCATCTCCGAGAGCCGGCCCGCCACAAGGGTAGCCGCCGCCACCCCGACCGCCCGCCCGACGGCGACCGGCGTGTACGGCGGGTCCAACCGACCGCTGGCGAGGGCAGCCGCCAGGGTCCGGAGGTCGGTATCGGTGAGCTGTTGAAGTGGGTCGCCCATCGTTACGCCGGGAAAAACTCGGCCCCGCCGTCGTCCACGGTCGGGACGGCCAGGGCGCGGTCCAGGAAATCGTTCTGTTGCTCGCAGGAAGTCTCCGCCACCAGCAGGCACCCGTGACAGGCCGCCCCGTGCAGGAACCGGGCCTCGTGTGGGCCGGGCGGGTCGTGCTGGGCACACACCGGGTCGTTCGAGCACAACCGGGCCATCTCCAGCGCCGCCTGGAGATGGCGGTGGATCTGCCGTCCGGTCTCGACCAGCCCGCCGAGTGTCCCCTCGGCGTCCGGCGTCCCGGTGTAGAGCAAGATCCCGTATCCCGACTCGAGAGAGTACACCCGCTCGCGGATCGAACTGGCCGGGTAGCCACATTCCAGGGAGATGGCCGTCAGGAGCATGTGGGAGACGGTGTGCAGCAGGTAGTAGGCCATCCCGGGGAAGTCCCGGGCGCTCTTGGGGCGTGCCGCCTTCCAGGCCTCGAACCCAGCCAGGAGCTGCTTACCCCGCTCGACCACCTCGGGCCGCTTGCGCCAGTCGTCGACCGCCGACTTGCGGAACTGGATGAACACCCCCTCGCCGCGGTTCTCTACGGCCGGGAGCCAGGTCGTCTCGCGGGCCAGCGGGGCAACCTGCACGCCCATCTGGAGTTCGCCCTCGACGTCCGGGCTACTGGCCTCGAACCGGGTGAACCCGACCTGGGCTGCCACCTCCCGGAGCCGATGGACCAGGACCACCTTCTCGACCGCCGCCATCCACGGTCGGGTCCAGGCCGCGGCGGGCAACGCCCGGGCGTAGAAGGTTCCCTCTTCCGGCGAGGCCCCGGCCGACTCTTTCGTCGCGCTCAGGACCTCGAACTCGGCCTGCTTCACCGATTTGGCCGGGCCGGCCAGGACCGCCCCCTTGCGGGACTGGATCTCCTGCCACACCTCCTCGTCACCGAGCCCGTCGAGCGCGGCCTTCACCGCCGCCATCTTCTTCCGGGCGAACCGCAGTTCCTCGACCGACTCCAGGTTCTCCAGGTAGTCGGCGTACACGGTGTTGACCGCCTTCTCCAGGGACTCGTCCTTGTCCGGGAGGGAGATGACCCGCATCACCTGGGCGAAGTAGGCGTTACTGGCCGACCGGATCAGCAGCCGGTTCGGCTCGGCGCACGCCTCCCGCGAGGCCGGCCCGAGCCAGGGCCGCTGGCCGTCGCACGTGCCCAGGACCTTCTGGCCGGGGACCGTGGCGTTGATCAGTGCCCGCTCTTTCCCGCACTCGCAGCGGATCACGATCTCGCCGAGGTCCCCGCTCGTTCCGCGTTCGTCCACCCACAGCTGCCGCCGACAGGCGACCCCCTGGTGGACGAACAGATACCAATCGAGGTCGCCGATGTGCCCCTTCCGGCAGGCCCGGACAAACCGGACCGGGACGACCGGCCGCTTTTTCTTGCGATCGTCGATGAACCGGCCCTTGGTCAAGCTGCTCCGATGAACCAGCATCCGGGCCCGGGTGCCGCCCTGCGGGCCGTCCTCCACGTCCTGGGTGACGAACCACTCCGGGAACTGCCAGCCCGTGATTCCAGTCCGCGGGGCGGTCGGGTCCTCGCTATCCGGGGGTGGGGCGAACAGCTTGAGCTGGGCCAGGTTGAGCAGTCGCTTCACCTTCTCGACCAGCCGGGGTTCGTGGATCTCGTCAGCAACCCCGGTCCAGGTCTCAAGCCCGCCGACGATGACCGAATGGGCCGGCAGGTCGATCATCGACCCGGGGCCGAAGGTGGACACCACCTGGCTCTGGCGGAGCTGCCCGTTCGGGCGGGCGTTCGGGCGAGGGCTCATTCGTCGTCCTCCGTCACCGCGACGTTGTCGAGCGTGTACACCCACAGCCCGACCCCCGGCTCGACGTCCCGCATCGACCGGTTGGCCCGGAACCTCCGGTGCCGGCGGGGGAGCTTCTTCAGGTCCGGATCGAGGAACGTGTGCAGGAGCGGGCGGGCCGCCCCCTCCTCCTGCTGGTACTGCAACTGTGTCCCGACGTCCGCGTACTCCTTGGCGATCTTCTCCCACAGGTCCAGGAGCTTCCGCGAGAGGTCGAGGACCGTGAGCCGGGTCTCCTCCGCCTCGCCGCCCTCGGTCACTTCCGCCGCCCGCGCGGCGATCGCCTGGGCCACCCATTCGAGCTTGCCCCGCTCCTTGAGGATCTCGGTCGCTCCCTTCGGGGCGGTCAGCGGGGCGTGCCCCTGGCGGGCCAGGGCCACCAGGGTGCCGGCCAGCCCGCGGTCGAGTGCCCGCGGCGAGAACGGGGTGACACTGGTCGCCTCGACGCTCCGGTAGAAGGTCTCATGGTAGTGGGCGAACCGTTCGTAGTGGGACCGGTCGCGCGGGCGGTGGACGTTCAGGATGGTGACGACCAGCCCCGGCCGGTCGGCGTCCCGCCCGACCCGGCTGGTCGCCTGGATGTACTCGGCCGCCGTCTTCGGCTGGCCGAGCACCACCATCAGCCCGAGCCGGGTGATGTCGAGCCCGACCGAGATCATGTTCGTTGCAATCGCCACGTCGACGGACTTTTCCTCGTGGAACGGGAGGGCGAGTCGTTGTTTCGCCGACGCCACCTCAGATGTACTCACCCGCGATGTGAGTTCGACCGGCTCGTAAGACACCTTTCGGTCGGCGAACAGGCCCTCGGCCTCTCCCTCTCGCTTTCGGTTTGCGTACCAAGTCAGTTTGGTGACCACCTCGTCCTCGACGATCCGCCGGCTGCCGCCCAGCTCCCGGAGGCTGTTGAAATACCCGAGAAGGGTCATGTACGGGTCGGCCGGGTTGTCCTTGTTCTTCTTGCCGCCGGCGGCCGCGTACCACTTCTGGGCGGCCCCGAGCAGGGCCAGGTAGGTCCGCAACAGCACGACCTTCGGGCTGCGGCCCTGTGCGGCCAGCCCGAGGTACAGCCGGGCGTTGCTCTCCTTGGTCGTGTGGGTCCGGGCGAAGAACGAGTCCCGGCGGTCCGGCCCCGGGGGCGGGAAGATGTCCACCGTCCGGCGGGCGAACAGCGCCCGGATCTGGTTCTGGGCCCGCCGCACCGTCGCGGTCGACGCCACGATCTTCGGCCGCACCTTCTTCCCGCCCATGACCCGGCTGCACAGCTCGTCCAGAGCGACCTCGTACAGCCCGACCATCGTGCCCATCGGCCCGCTGATCAGGTGCAGCTCGTCCTGGACGATCAGGTCGGGGGGCGGGAGCGGTCCCCCGGGGATGGGGAGTCCGACGCCCGGGTGGCAGGGGCCGTAGAACCCGCCCCTGTCGTATCGTTCGACCTTCCCGAAGAACCCGCCGACCGGCCCGGTCCAGGGCATGGCCGCGAACTTGTCCACGGTGGCGATCAGGAAGCACGGGAGCCGGCGGTAGATCGGCTCGTCCACCGCCAGGATTGGCAGCGGCGAGTTGCGGGTGAAGTCGCAGGCCCGGTTCGCGCAGGTGATCCGCAGGTCGGTCGGCTGGTCCGAGTTCGGGACCAGGGTGAACGACGTCGCCTTGAACTTCTCCCCGCACCACGGGCACTCTTCGAGCGGGATCGGGGACGGCTTCCCCTTCGGGTTGTTCTGGTAGGCGATGGTCCGGGCGCGGGCCGTGTTCTGGGTGTCCTTGTGCCCCTTGTAGCCCATCTCGTTCGGCGTCGCCCCGCGGCCGACCCACAGCCCGATCTCGAAGGGCCACTCCCCGAGCTGGTCGACGTTCTGCTGGCGTTCCCGCTCCAGAGCACAGATCAAGGTGGCCGCGCGGCCGAGCTGGTCCAGGGTGAGCAGCCGGAGGGTGTACCGCATCAGGACGCTCAGCCCGGCCCCGCGGATGCCGGGGTTGGTCAGCCGACGGTACACCAGGGTGAACGCGGCCAGCCCGAGGTACGCTTCCGTCTTGCCGCCGCCGGTCGGGAAGAACAGTAGGTCCACCACCTCCCGGTCGTGACTCTCCGGCCGGACAACCCCTTCCAGGTTCATGAGCAGGAAGGCGAGCTGGAACGGCCGCCACTTCGGTGGCGGCACCTCCTCCGGTTTCTTCTTCTGGGGGGCCATCGGCCCGAACCTCCGGCGGGCGGCCACCGCCATCACCCTGTTCGCCGTCCGGAACGCATCGAGCACCTTCGGGTCGGCGAGCAGACCGATCCCCGCTTCGATCCGTTCGGCCACCTTCCCAGCTTCACGAAGCAGCTGGTCCGCCGTGTCCTTGCGCGGCTTCGGTTTGGCCGGGATGTTGGCCCCCTGCTTCACAATCCAGTCGCGGTACAGCGTCACCAGACCCGCAAGCTTTCCCGCCGCCGCGGTCGCGTCCGGGACGGCGGCCAGCTCCTCCATCCGCAATTCGACCCCGCCGATGTCGGCCGGGGCCACCCGCTCGACCTCGGCGGTCGGGGCCCAGCGGGTGTGGACCTCCCGGCAGTCGAATTGCCCGTCGGGCACAGCCCGGGTGGAGACCCCGTGCCCGACGGCGTACTCGCACGCGTCCCGGTACTGGAGGTCGGCAACCCGCTCGTCCCAGTCGGTCGATTCGAGCCCGCGGAGGTTGGGGCGGGCCACGAACGGGACCTCGGCCCGAACGTCCAGGGCGGCCTGGAACGCCCAGGCCGTGTCGCGCTCCTCGGTTGGGGCCGGGCGGCGGCGGTTGACCAGGAATACGGATACCGACCGCGCCCCTTTCGGGACCAACCCGTCGTACTGCGGGATGTCCTTCACGGGTCGGACAGACAGGGCCACGCTGAGGGCGTCCGCGCCGGTGCCACTGTTCGGGACGGACGTCTCCTTCGGCTTCTGGGAAGGGGGGAGCTTCAGGGTCAATTCCTCGACCCGCTCGGTCCGGCGCCATTTCGCGAATTGAAGGCGGCCAGCACCGCGAGCTTGTGCCTCCTGCCCCATCTCGGTCGGCCCCGCGGCGGCCGGGAGGTCCGTCACCCCGTCGGGCCGGTAGTCGCCCCAGCGGACGGTGACGTGGAGCTCCTTTGTCTCTTTCGGGACCAGCAGGCTCATACCCATCGACGACGTGAAGGGCGCCTTTCGCGCGGCGGCCGGCTCGGGTGTGGCCTCGTCGTCAGCCCCGGCACCGGCTCCCAGCTCGTCGCTCCCCTCGTCGGCGGTTTCGTCCGACTTCTCGGCCTCGTCCGCGTCGGTGGGGACGAGGAAGCCCGTCAGGTACCACCGCGACGGGGCCTGCGGGAGCACCTCGTCGTGTAGCGCGACGTCGTCCCGGTCGGGACCGACCAGGTCCATGCCGAGGGCGTGAACCAGCTTCTCTCGGACGTCGGCCGTCGTCATGGGCGAGGGCACCTGAGTGGGTCAGATCACGTTAATCGCAACACGCACCTTACAGCAACTGGCTTGGTGCTCCTCGGCTGGCCAGGCCATCGTACCACCGCCCTCCGCTCGAAGAACAGCACGGGAGGCGGGTCATTCCTCGTCTTCCTGTGGTTCGTTGTCCTGATTCGCCAGGTCGGGATCGAGCTCAATCGCCCGGGCGTAATCCGCTTCGGCCGCAGCCGTGTTGCCCATTGCCTTGTGGAGGTCGCTGCGGCCGAGATAAGCCAGTACCCATTCCGGGTCGAGTTCGATTGCCCGGGTGAAATCCGCCAACGCCTCCTCGTCCCGCTCGGCCGAGAACGCGAGTTCTGCCCGGAAAAAGTAACCATCCGGTTGCTTCGGATCGAGGGACAGAAGTCGGGCCGTGGCCCGTTCCAGGTCGGGCCATTGATCCTGGCGCCAGTAATGATTCGCCTGAGAGACGCACCGCTGGTACAGGTCTGTCTCCAGCGACCGGGCGAACGCCGCACAGACCGCATCCGGGAGCAATTCCCACGGCCTGGCGGCTTCCTGGGCGATCTGTTCAATCTCCTGAGAGGTCGGGTCGTACAGCCGTAACTTGGCCTTTGTGGGGATCGGTTTGTGGAACAGCCTCGGCTGTTCCATCAGCCAACAGTACGGTCCGAAGGCATGGGGATCGCCCTCGACCACTTCCGAGAGTGGGACGACGTCGGACAGCACCGCCGTTCCGATGATGGCCGAGTAGGCGAGGACATCGGCGGGTACTCTCCCACCGGTGAATTCCTTGACCGCGCGGTTCGCTTGCGCCCGCTTGCCGCTTGCCACGATCGCGATGGGACCGCGGTACGGCGTCTTCCAGGACCGGTTTTCGACCCGCTTGAACCCGGCGCAGATGGCCCACGCCCACGGCTGCTGGACGGCAAGGCATTTCATCGCATCTCCTTCAGTCGTGGCGTCGATCCCTCGCCGAGTCAGGCGGTGTCGTCCCCTTCGCGATCCTGTTCCAGGGGGAGATCGGGAGTTTGCTTCAGTGGAGTCGTCCTTCTCCTCCCGGAAGCCCGTTTGGGCTTTTCGGCAGGGGCGGTGAGCTGTTCCTGCTCAGCGCGCTGCTTGTTCAACTCCAGCAGCAGGGCCAGCACCTCGTCGCGGAAGGCGTCCGGCCAGCGGTAGCGCCACGGCTTCTTCCGCTGCCGCTTACCCGTCTCTTCGTCGCCCTCGTCGTCATCTTCGTAGTCGAGCAGGAATTCGCACGGCGGGACGGTCAGCTTCGCCAGGTCGCCGCCGTAGGCGTCGAGGACAGCCCGGTCCATGAGGTCGTGCAGCTCCCGCAGCTTGAGGACGTCGGCGGACGACTCGTTCGGGTCGTGGAAGCGGTTGTAGGTCTTGGTCAGCCCCTCGTTGTTGCGGACCATCAGGTCGGCCCGGAACTCGTAGTAGGCTTTCCCGGCCGCCTCCAGGGCCGGGTTCGATTCGAAGCCCTCGGGGAAGGGAAACGTCTCGAAGCAGTCGGAGGGGGTGTAGACAGGGTCGTCCTTCATTGAGGAGCCGAGAAAATCCGACCACTCCAGATGCGCCCTGGATTGCATGACGCAGAACGACGAGTGCGTCCCAAGTGGGAACACGACGGTTTTATGACTAAAAACCAGCTGGGATGGCACCTGAGCAAATGAGAGGTATTTGCTCGTCTGCGAGCAGGCCAAAACTCGATCCAGTCCCTGTATAGAGGAGTACAATTCCGATCTCACACGCCAGAACTGCCACCAAGGCCACCGCGCGAGTTCGTCACTCTGCTTCTGCCGTTGCGGTTTGACTTTGGACTCGACGATGGTCAAGAGATCGGGAAATGACTTTGCCTCTTCTAGTGACATTTCCCGAAAGTGAATGACAAAGCGGTGATGGCTATGGGTGGGCGAAGTGTTAATCTCCTCGCCACCAATGTAAGGGAGGATTACGTTGCTGATTTCGGGCTTCTTCGCTGTCATCTCCTTCATTACTGAAAGCGGTGTTGCACCCTCGTCGTTGTCATCGAATAGAAAGCCTTGGCCCTTGATATCACACCCGATGAAACTTCGTCCGGCATTACTCCTCAAGATGGCCGGATCGTCGTGTCCGCCCGCATGAAAGAGATATGCCGTGATCCGTTCCACGGGGTTGCCGTCGAGTTCAGAGGAGTTAAATATCGGCCCTTTCGAGATATGTACAACGCTGACAACGACTGCCGCTTGGCCGGGCCACCTGTACCTACGGCGGGCTGCCAAGATGGTACCGCCATGTGTACAGATCCACCTCAAGCCACTACTTCGGGTGTCTCCTTGTGCAATGGTGTTAGTCGCAATGAGCCCAAATGTTCCGCCCGGTCGAACCAGTTCGAATGCCCTACGAAAGAAGTGCGCTACCAAGTCTGCATTGCTATTCGCCTGCTGGTGGACTGAAACGAGCCAATCACGGTAGCTGTCCCCGTAGTTCGTGCTGATACGCTTCCCACCCAGGAACGGCGGGTTGCCGACGATCACGTCGAACCCGGCCTCCTTCCGGCCGAATACCTCCGGGAATTCGATCTCCCAGTGGAACGGCAGGATTGGATGCGGCCCCTCGCGGAGGGTGCCTTCCTCCTTGTTCGGCCGAAGCTGCGGGATCGGTTTCTGGAGGTAGGCCGAAAGGGCGTTCAACAGGTCGGACCGCTTCGCCTCCCGCTTCTTGTCGTTTTCCCCGGCGAAGAACGCGGCGACCGCCAGGTTGGCGGCGAACCGGACGAGGTTCAGCGATTCGTCGGCGAGCTTGTGCTGCTGCTCCTTGAGCAGGTGCGGGGTGTAGTCGCCCGTTTCGAGGATGACCGTGCGGTGTTTCTCGGCCTCCTTCACCCGGCGGTACAGTTCTTCCTGGCCGATCAGCATTTGTCCGCTGGCCGTCGGCTCCCAGTGGAACCGGCGTATTTGGGCTAGGGTCAGCCCGACCAGGCTATCTCCACATTTCAAGGCGTGGTCGAGGAATGTAAACGGGTGCTCCTGGGCCAGCGTCGCGAGCCAGAGCGACAGCTTGGTCAGGTCCACCGCCATCGGGTTCTTGTCTACCCCGTACAGGCACCGCTGGGCGATGGTCCGCTGGGCGAACAGCTCCGGCGTCTCGTCGTCGGGCACCTTCGGGAGCTTCCCGTGGGCCACCCACGCCTTCAAGTAGGGCGTCCCCGAGCTGGCGGCACGCCTCGACCAGGAACGCCCCGGACCCCATCGCCGGGTCGCAGACCTTCAGGTCCAGGATCTGCTCCGGGGTCGGGTTCTCGCCGAGCTGGCCGAGGACGGGTTCGAGGGCCTTGCGGACGATCGGGCCGGTCAGGGAGCGTGGGGTGTAGTGCGACCCGGACCGCCGCCGCTCGTTGGACGGCTGGAGCACCATCCCGCCGGGCGGGACGATGTTCGGCGTGAGGGCCCGGGCCACCCGCCGCTCCAGAGCGGCCACCAGCCCCTCCACAGAGTCTCCCGTCTTCAGCGCGGCCAGAACCTTTCCCTCGATCTTTTGGTCGGCATTCTTGTCCAGCCACTTCCCGCGTTCGGCCGCCTTCGTGGTGAGCAGGGCGTCGAGGTCGACGGTGACCGGCGCCCCGTGGGCCTTCTTCGGCTTCAGCGCGATCGACCGGCCGGTCGCCTTCTCCAGCCGATAGCCCATGATCGCCTCGTACACCGAGCCGATCTGCTCGACGTCCAGGGTCCGGTAGCTGATCCGCTCGCCGTCGAGGAGGAGGAGGTTGTTCAGTACCCGGAAGAGTACGCCGTCCGACACCAGCGGCGGGGTGATTTTCGTTTTCGGGCCGGCCTGCGTGCGGTACTCGCGCCCTTCGAGGAAGGGGTATTTCACCTGGTAGTCGAACAGGTAGCCGTGCCGGGCCGGGAGGTGGAATTTGCGGTGCCCGCCGCCATCATGGACCAGCCGGAACAGGGCCAGCAGCTGCGCCCAGGCCCCGTACCGGTGGTCCATCGTGTCCGGGTAGCGGCCGGCGTCCTCGCGGAGCCGCTCGAACAGCCCGGTGACCGAGTAATAACGGACGTATACCTCATCATCCGACAGGAGCCCGCGGTCCTCGGCGTACAGGAGGAATACCAACCTCATGAGGACGGTGACCAGCCCGGCGTACACCTGGTCCGGCTCGTGGGCGAGGACGTCGCGGAGGAGATCCCCCTTCTTTTGGTCGTCGGCCGCCTGGAACCCCCGGAGCAGCTCGAAGAGAGCGGCGAGGACTTGCCCGGCCAGTTCGGTGGAGACGGTGTTCTGGTACTTTCGGCTCTCGGACAGAAGGGCGGGCAGGCGTTGCCGATCGGGCAGGGTGAACAGGCGATCGCACCCGAGCAGCATGAGGATCGCGGCCAGGACGGGGCGGCCGGCGACCTCCGCCATCGCGGCGACCGGAAAGGTGATGTGGCCGGGGCTCTCCCCGCGCGGGAAGTAGACCAGCCGAAGGTGCGTGCCGTTGGACAGGAGACCGATCGGGACGCCCGTCCCGCGGAGCAGTCGTTCAAACCGGGTCTGCGGGGACGCCTGCCAGTGGCGGGCATCGGTGGCGGAGTCGTCCGGATCGGTGGCGAGCGGAAGCACCTGGATGAGCAGCAGCCAGCCGTTTCCACCCTGGTCCGGTACGGCGTAGGTCGGCCGGAGCGTCTCGTGGTACTCGGGCAGAACGACTTCGAGGGCGGTCGCCTTCGGGTCGGTCACAGGGACGAGATCACCGGGCTGCCAGCCGAACAGGCCCGGGTCGGTGAGCAGGGCCGAGAGGTCGGTGACGGCCGGGGCCGTCGCGTCCCCGCCGACCGGCAGCTCCTTGAGGTGTTCCAGGAACCGGGCGTGCTCGACGGCGATGCTCGAATTGAGGATCGCCTGCGACTGCACCAGGGCCGGCGGGGAGACGACGAGGCCGACCGGCTGGAGGTAGCCGAGCCACTGCTGGTGGGCCAGGAGTTCGGGGTCTTTGGGCATACGTTCAACCCGTCACCGGCCAGAGGTACACCAGCCCGACCGGCTCGACCCGCCGGGCCTTCACCCGGTACACGGCCTCGATCCGCTCCGGCTCCCGCGTCAGCTCCTGCTCGATCTGCTCCAGCCGCCGGTTCCAGTGCCGCTTGTCGGCCTCCAGTTGCCGCCGCTCCTCCTCGACCAGGTCGAACAGGGTGGGCTCGACACTCTTCTCGGCGGTGACGGCGATCCGCTTCTTCTGGCCCTCCAGGACTTGCCGCATGTCCTTCGCCTCCTTGGCCCCGCGTTTTGCCAGCTCTTTCTCGGCCTGGTCGCCGAGCTGGCGGCCCCGCTTTTCCAGTTCGGGGAGGAGGTCGGTCACGTCCGCCGGGGCCGACGCCCGGAGCTGGGCGAGGACCACCTCGTTCGCCGGCTGGGTTGCCTTCAGGAGGGCATCGTGGAGCAGTTGCAAGGTGTTCCCTTCGGCCTCGCGGCCGTACGGCGCGAGCGGCTTCCCCTTCCGGTTCTTCGGGTCGATCCACCGGGCGGTGACGTGGATCAGTTCCTCGTGTAGTCGGGCCGCCCCGTCCCCGTACAGGCACAGCCGGCCGACCAGTGCGACCCGGGGAATCGGGTCGGACGTCTGGGCCAGGCAGGCCCGCGACAGGTCGTTGTAGACGAACCCCTGTGCCGTGAACCGGCCGAGTAGCCGCTGCACGACCCGGTGTTCGAGGTGCAGCTGAACGACCTCGTCGGTCATCGTGTCGGGGGCCTCGAACACCACCGGCCGGAGCCCCGCCTCCCGCCGCCACTCCCAGAACGTCTGGTCCGGTTTCCGCGGCTGCCGGAGGCCGTCGAGCGTGTCGGCCCACGACGGGTCGCCACCGTGCCGCTGGTCCACCGCCGGGAACACGAACCGCCCGGCGGAAGCCTCGGCGAGCGGGGCCGCCCCCAGCAGCTCCAGCCCGCACGAGATGGCGGCCCGGAAGTGGGCGTCGTCCAGCCCGACCCAGTCTCGCGATTCCTTCAACCGGTTCCGCAATCCGTCGACCCGGGACCGGAGCTCGTCCTGCCGCTCGCGGGCGGCTTCCAGCTCCTCGACCACGACACCCTTGCGATCCGCGTCCAGGTCGGCCCGGTCGATGTCGCGTTCCAGGCCTTCCACGTCGGCGTGCCGAATCCCCTTCGCCAGGGTCTCGCCAAGCCGCCCCTCGACCACCTGGGCCAGGCTACCCAGCTCCTTCTTGATCGTCTCCGTCTTGCGGACCACGGCCTGGAGGACCCGGTCCTCCGGCCGCTGCGCGTACACGAAGTAGTGACACCGGACGACCGGGCTGGGCTGGAGTTTGCGGTCGATCCGCCCGTTCCGCTGCTCCATCCGGCTCGGGTTCCAGGGGATGTCGAAATGGAACAGGTCGGCGCAGTGCGTCTGGAGGTTGATCCCCTCGCGGGCGGCGTCCGTGCAGAGGAGGATGCGGAGCGGGTGTTTCCTCGGATCGGCGTTGAACGCCTCCTTCACCGCCTTCCGCTCGGTCGGCGGGGTGGACCCGCGATAAACCGCGATGCGCTCCTCGGCGCGGTCGGTCGTCGCCAGAGCGGCTTCGAGCTGTTGCCGCAGGTGGCGCAGGGTATCCTCGTACTCGGTAAAGATCAGGACCCGCCGGTCGGCCCAGCGGGCCCCGTTCACCAGCAGGTTTACCTTCACCCACTCGATCAGCTTGCGGCCGCGGGCGTCCGCCCGGCCGCGGGCCTCCTCGGCAACCCGGGTCATCTCGTCGAGCAGGGCGAGCCCGTCACCCACCGCCGACCCGAGGGCCGCATCCGTGGCGGCCTCGACCTGCGCGTCCTCGTCCCGCTCGAGCTGTTCGGGGGAGAGGACGGCCCGGTCGTCGTCGGACCCGGGGGGAGCGGCGAGAAGATCCAGGAGGTTCGGGGTGACGACCGTCTTGGACTCCTTGGCGTCCGCGGCCTGGCGACGCTCGACCGTCCGGCGGTGGACCTTCAGGGTTCGGGCGAATGCCTCGATGGACGAGAGCAGTCGCTGCTGGAGCCCGGAGACCAGGAGCATCGCCACCGCTTGCTTGCGGGCCGTGGCGTCCTTCAGTCGATCCTCCCAGTATGACCTGTAGCGGTCGAGCAGGATCGAGAGTCGGAGTTCGGGGGCGTCGGACGGAAGCCCGTCGATGTCGAACTGGACCACCTTCCGCTCGGGGAACCCCTCAACCCCGATCGACCGGATGTCCTCCTTCAACCGGCGGACCATCACGTCGTCCAGCAGCTTCTTCCCTTTCACCGGTACGCCGCGACAGAACCGCTGGGGGTCGAGGATCTCCAGGAGGGCCGAGAAGCTGTTCGAGTGCCCGTTGTGCGGGGTGGCGGAGAGGAACAGCCGGTGCTCGAAGCGGGGGGCCAGGTCGCGGACGGCCCGGGTGATCTTGGAATCGATGGCGTACCGCGACGCGGCCGCCGGGGCGGCGTGGTGGGCCTCGTCGAGGATGAGGAGGGACCCGGGTCGGAAGTCGCCGAGCCAGTCCCGCAGCGGGGCGGCGTAGTGCTCGTCGGTCAGGAGCCGGTGGGAGATCAGGAACCGGGTGTGGGTGGCCCACGGGTTGGTCGCGTACCCCCGCTCCCGGCGGGTGGTGAGCACGTACTCCCGGTCGAGGACCTGGAAGGTCAGGCCGAACCGGGTCTCCAGCTCGTCCTGCCACTGGGGGAGGACGGACGGCGGGCAGGCGACGACGACGTCCCGGACTTTCTTGCGGAGCAGCAGCTCGCGGGCAATCAGCCCGGCCTCGATCGTCTTCCCGAGCCCGACGTCGTCGGCGATGAACAGGTTGACGCGGGGAAGGAGGAGGGCCTTCCGGAGTGGCTCGATCTGGTAGGCGTCGATCTTGATCCCGGCCCGGAAGGGGGCCTGGAATAGCGAGGGATTTGTCGCTGTCACGCAGTTCCAGCGGAGGGTGTGAAGGTAGGCGGAGAACAGGCGGGGCGGGTCAAACCCCCGCTCGGCCAGGTGTTCCCACCCGGCCGCCGTCAGAACCTCGGCGTCCGGCTCGAGTTCCCACAGGGCTTCGAGGGGCTGACCCTGCGCGTCGTCGTCCACGCACGCGAGCCGGACGAGCGTCGCGTCGGCGGTCGATCCGGGGATGACTTGTTCGACGAGGTATTGCCGCTGCCGTAGGCGAACGACCTGACCGGGCGAGGGATCGGGCATTGTGATGATGTCAGCGGTTCAAATCCCGGTCTGGGCGTACCAGCGGCAGGGCCTCATTCGGGAGAGAAGGACAGTATAGCGGGATGAATTCCTCAGATGGAACAAGATTCCGACGGGGAAGGTCTGCCAATCGCCCTTGGAACAGCGGAGGGGGAAGGAAAGGGACGGATAGCCTCAGAGGGCCCGCTCCTCCAACCGCAGATCGGGTATTCGTCCGGCCAGAGGAAGTGACCTGCCAGTCTCTCTCCGGCGACACAATTCGGCCGGCGGTAATGCGGATCTGTTCCTCGTAAGCCGCTCCCCGTTGGCCTCCCAGCCCGCTGGCTGCACGTTCGGGCGGATAAGGGTTCGGCAGGTTTCGGCTTCGTTCATGACTCAACCACCCACGTGCCGCCGGGTCGGCCGCTTGCCGAGAAGTGTCAGTCGTTGACGCGACCGACTTATCGTACCGCGCGGGCCCGCCGTGTCAGCGCAAGTAGTTCTCCGCCCAAAGGAATGCCTGACAGGTGTTCGGTTGTCGTGGGACGAGCACGGCGATCGCCCTACACAACAGCCAGCGCGCGTTGGGGGCTTTCCTGCGACGGTTGAACTCCTGAATGGGGCACCCAAGGCGATCACGGCGACGGCCCACAAACTCGCCCGACTGGTGTACTACACCATTGAAGCGAGGCACGGCCTACGTGCAGAAGGGGGTGGATGAGTACGAGACGCTGCTACGGGAGAAGCGGCTGAGGACGATCCAACGCCAAGCCCGAGAGATGGGCTTCACCCTCCAGCCGGCCGTAGCCTAACTAACGCGGTGGCAAGTTTCACTCTGTTACTACCCACCGCCGATTGCGCCTAACCGCCGTCAGGATAGTCTGTTGCAGCAATAGTTCCCGGCAGGCTGAGCAGCCGCCAACCGCATTGACGCCCCTCCGCGAACCTTAGATTCCAAGGGCGAGGAGAAACTTGCACACCGCGTTAACTAGGTCACGACGAATACATCGGACACCGCGGGACGCCGGCCGACGCCCCAGCGGCAGAGGCACGCCCCCTGGAGATGATTCCTGCGTCACTCGCCAGGATTTGTTCCCCGAAAGGCGTGCCTTTGGCCGTCAGCGACCAGCACCCTACCGATATCGGGCGGCGAGCGTCGCCTGCTGCCGAGCCCACCGTCCACTGCCACGGTCTTCTTACTGTGGCAGCTGGGGCAGAGGTTTTCGAGGTTGTCGCGGTCCAGCAGCTCGCCGCCGGCCGCCAAGGCGTGTTTGTGGTCCACCTGTTCGGCCGGTATGAGCTCGCCACGTTCGAGGCAGTGGGCAAACCACGGATCATCCGCAAGCTTTTGGAGACGAACGACTTGCCACAAACGCCCATACCCGCGCTGAGACGGACTCGGGCGGGCATCTGGGGCGTGCGTCTGACCGACCCCGATGCGTGGCCGTGTGGGGGATCGCTTCGGCATAGCACGAGCTAGATCAGACAGAAATGTGCCGGATGTCTATTCGCATTCTTTGAGAGGCCACACCGCCGTGTCGCGAACATCTGTCCGGCTTGTTACACACAGGTCGTGACCCACGCCTGATCCCAAAGGAAGTCTCGGCCGTCGAGGTACTCACCAGCCGGGCCGGCCGGAGCTCCACCCACGCCTCACCCACCGGGCCAACAGCTCGGCTCGGCTCCGAACTCCGAAGTGCCGGTAGATTGCTTTGGCATGGACGTTCACTGTGTACCGGCTGATTCCCAGCCGGGCCGCCACCTGCTTGTCCCCGTCTCCCTCCAACAAGCATCGGAGGACATCCCGAACTCGTGGTGAGAGGTCGGCCGGGGAGGGGTCTGAGAACCGCGCTAACGGTCCCCCAACAAGGGCGACTAGCAGGGCGTGTGCCTCCCGCACAATCGCCTTCTCTCGGGCGGAGAAGTCGGGCCGTCCGGGGGCTCGGAGCAGGATCGACCCGCTTGCCTCGTTGGCTTTCCCGGGGACCGAGGGGAGGCAGTAGACGGCGTGCTCTACCCCAATCGTGCGGAACACTTCCGTATACTCGACGGAGCGCTTCCACGTCGGCTCGGTCACCAACTCCGTCAGAGATAAGGCGTCGCCCCCGTTTGGAGACATCCGCCGACCGTATTCGCCCGCGATTGACGAATAGTTCGGTTCGCGCTGGAGGAGTTCAAGAGCACGGTCCCATCCGCGACGGTCGAACCCGCGATCCCAACCCCAGGAGGTGTTGCCGAGATCGCGGGGGCAGCCGCTCTTCAACCCAGCCAACTCGCCCCCGACGACCAGATCGGCCCCGACCTCCACGGCGAGCCGGGCGAAAGCGTGTTCCCGCCATCTTGTCGGGTTATCTCCCAGGTCGCGGCACTCGCCGACGAGGTTGTGAATCGCGCGGACGGCTGGCGAGCTGACATGTGCGGACTTCGGCATGTCGCCACCGACATACAGGCAGTTGGGGGAAATCGCCTAACTTATTTTAGGTAAGTGACCGGGCGGTACAAGCTGGTAGATTCCCCTGCGAGCCATCGGGCCGTACGCCGGGAGGAAGGAGTCGCCCAGCCCCGCAGACGGCCAGCACAGGCTGACACCGGAACGGTGGTGCAGGCTAATTCCAAGTTAGGCGTCTTGGGCCGCTGCGAATGCCTAACGACCAAGTACAGCGGATGAGATGTTAACATGACTATCGTACATCAGGTCGTGGCTACGGTCGCCGTGATGCTCATCAGTGCTTCTTCTGTCGAGGCGGCGCACAACCGTCGTGAAAAAGAAGGTGAACTCCGCGAGAGATATAAGGAGCGGATCACATTCGGCGGGCAGTACAACGCAATCCAACTTATCCCTGTGGCACTCGATGAGTTTATTAACGGAGGCACTCTTACGCAGGAGTGGGTCAAGGACGAAGCCACGAAGGCGCTTATCGAAGGGGCCAAGTTTCTAGTCGAGCAGAAATTTAACCCGGCCACCGAAGAATTGATCGGCGGAGTGATGACGTTCAGGATTTGGCAGTGGCGGAAGGATCTTGGGTATAACGTTTTCGTGCCGTACATCGCCATTCGGCTCAAGAACCAAAACCCCCCGCCGGGAAGGGGAGAGATCAAAGATCCGGTAGAACCCGAGGTGATCGCATTGGTGAAGCAAAATGGGATCGATATTCTCGACGACACCCCCGCCTCGAAGAGGATCGCCGCGGCCGGTGGGCTATTCATGGTAAAGGACGAAAACCAGATCTTTCAGAGGAACAGCAATGGTTGGCGTGAGGTTGATCGAAGCCCAGAGGTGAAGACAATTGTGTGCGCTGAAAACAAGGTGTACTTCACTAAGGGCGGGAATCAGGTGTTTCGGTGGGAGGACGGAAAGCTCGATACCTTAGACGGGTCTGATGGAAACAAACAGTTAGCCGTGGACCCCGACACTCGCCGATTATTTATGGTCAAAAAGGACACGGAAGTCCACGAAATCGGCGTAGCAGGGTTCCTCGACACGTCCGAGGAGCGCAAGGTGATTTACGCCGGCGGTGGCAACCTATTCATGGTCAAGGCCGGGATCAAGGACGGCGGGCAGGTGTGGGTGTGGAAGGGGAGCAAGTTATTCGATGGGGTTGGTCCGCACACCGCATGGGTGGAGATCGACGCCCGGGGAGAGACGCGAGAGCTGGCTATAGACGAGGACAAGGTGTACATGCTCAAAGGCGGGAAGCAGGTGTGGAGGTGGAAGGGCCTCGGCAAGGGATGGGAGGGTATCGATGACAGCCCAGAGTTTAAACACATCACCGCTGCTGGAGGCAACCTCTATATGCTCAAAGACAACGGCCAAGTCTGGAGGTGGAAGGGCACACCGATGCAATGGGAGTTGTACCACTCAGACCCGAAGCTCCGGTCGATCGTAGCATCCGGGGATAAGCTTTATGGCACCCTGCTCAAATAACGCTGAGGACAGAGGCCGCATCACCGGCCCAACGGTGCGTTACACTGAGGCTGCCGGCTCGCAGGAATACGTGAAACGGCTGGCTGAGGAGGCCAGCCCGCTAGTGACCTGCCCTGAGAGTTGATCGGTGACCGGGAATTAGTCATGAGCCCTGTGCTGATGGGGCCAAGGTTGCTTAACCCTGGGCAGGATCGGTTACTGGGAGTTTAGCGCAGCGTTCTCACCCCTTCTGCAGCCGCTTCTCGCCGCGCCGACGGGCCGGGGCGGTCACCTCATCCCCGGCCAAAGCCGCCGCCGCCTCGCGTAGCCGGGTTCGGACGGGTTCCTTGCAGGTCCCCATCAGCAGAGAGATTTCGTCCATGCCGAACCCGTCCACGAAGTAGAACCGGACCGCGTCCCGCTGGTCGGGTGGAAGATCCTTGACCGAGTCGGGTGGCGGAAGACGGGTCCATCTACGTGCACCTCGACCAGCGGAAGTCGCACCCGATTACCCGATCGCACCGCCCAACGGTGACTTCGGCAGCGCACCCGACTTCTGCTCGCCGAGCCACTTCGACAGTTCGTCCCACACCGGTTCGGCGTCACGCTGGCGCAGTTGGCGGCGTTGCTCCTCACGAGCCCGGCGTTGCTCCCGTTGCACCGAGTCGTCCGACGGCGGCAACAGCAGCGGCAGCGCTCGCTCGACGGCGTACAACCGGCCGATTATCTCCAGAGCCTTCGCTGCCCGCTCGTCACCGGCGTCGCTCGCGGCCACGAACTTGCGCCGGGCGTGCGCGACGCAGCACACGTGCTTCACCCGATCCTCAGCGTAGAGTCCTTCGTACTGGGCGAGCGCGTCCGCCTGGAAATACCCCTTGTAACCCTTCAGGAATCGCGTCGGCCCGTCAGCCGTGTAGTCACTCGTGAAGTCGAACAGCACGTATGGGTAGTCCGCGTCCCCGATGCACGCCCACAGGTGCGCCTTCGTCGTGCGATTCGAACCCGGCACCCGCAACTTCACGCCCGTGTCGTCCCCGTGAATCACCCGCGACAGGAGCAGTCGCGTGTGCATCAACTCGGACACCGGGGTCAGCAACACCGACGCCCGGAACAGCCAGTCCCCCAGGGTCGAGGAGGCAATCGTCACCCCGGACCGGGCCAGTTGGCCGGCGAGTCGATGCACGGGCGTGTGGTCGGCGAACTTGGCGGTGACGACGTGGGCCAACAGACCCGGGCCGCACAACCCCTTCGCGATCGGGCCAACCTGAGCAGGGCCAGCGGTCTGGATGCGTTGCTCCACCGGCACGGCTGCGGGGTCGCAGTGCCGACAGGCGTAGCTCTTCTTGACGGTGCGGAGGACGAAGAACCGGGCCGGTTCCAGATCCAGTTGCTCGGCCGTCTGCTCCCCGATGCACGCCCGCGGGCGACCGCAACACGGGCACAACTTCTCCGCGTCGGTCAGGTCGTGAACGACCTCGCGGCGTTCGAGGTGCTCGGGCAGCGGAGAACGTCCGTGCGGATCGCGTCGGGGCGGTGGCTTCTCGGCAGTGGTCGCGAGCGGTGGGGTGCGACGCTCACTCCGGCGACCGAACCGGTGCTTCAGGGCGGCGTCGAGTTTGGTTTTGAGTTCGGCGTTCTCGGCCCGCAGCTTCTGGAGTTCGGTGAGCAGTTCACGGACCATCGCCTGAAGGGTGGCGACATCGTCCGGCAGCGGCGCATCGGGAGCAAGAGTAGTGGCGTCCATACCCATTCAACACCGCTCACGCGGACGGGTAGCGCGAAGTGGCCGGAGCGGGCGGAGAATAGCGCTTGAACCGGCGGACGCGGGACACGTCGATGCCGTCGAGGATCATGGCGAACTGGGCGGCCGACAGTTCGATCCCGGCGGCTGTGGCCTCGGGGAAGTGGTACCGCCCGGCTTCCAATCGCTGGCACCAGAGACACAAACCGTGACCGCCCCAGTACAGGACCTTGACCCTGTTGGCCGAGCGATTGGTGAAAACGAACAAATGGCCGCTCAACGGATCGGCGGAAAGCTGGGTCCGAACCAACCCGGCCAG
>JAQGHQ010000401.1 GCA_028288765.1 Gemmataceae bacterium
AGGACCATCCCCTGATCGAAGAGGCACAACGTCTCGATCGAGGCGGTTAACCCGAGTTGTTGGAACGACGGGATGGTCTGGTTGACCAGCCGGGCGACCACCGCCAGCTTGCCGCGCTGCTTGAACAGGTTGACCCGGTACCGGGCCTCGTCGTTCCCGATCACGTGGGCGAAGTCCGCCCCGCCCTTCTCGTCCAGGATCTTCCGGTCTTTCTCCTTCAAGATGGGGTAGAGCAGTTTCTCCATCGTCTCCTGGGTCAGGATCGGGGTGTTCATCTTCTGGACGACCCCCCGCATCCTCATCATCCCGGGCATCCCGGCCTTCAAGTGTAGGTCCGACCCCTTGTGGAGCATCACCGTCCGGAACAGCTGGTTGACCTGCGGCTCGCCGGGGATTGCCTGGGCGACCTTCAGGCCGCCGCCCGGGGCGTTGATGTAGTGCGGTCCGGTCGATGCGTCTGACATGGATCAGCTCCTCGAATGAACGCCTACCGCCACGAGGTGAACCGTCCCCGCGGGCGTGCGGGTCAGACCCGGACGGGGACGACGCGGACGGGCACCCCGCGGGCCGCGAGGTACGCCTTCGTCTCTTGAATGGAATATTCGTTATAGTGGAAGATGCTCGCCGCGAGGGCGGCGTCGGCCCCGGCCTCGAACGCCCGCCGGAGGTGCTCGGGCGACCCGGCCCCCCCACTGGCCACCACGGGTATGTTCACCGCCCGGCCGACGGCTTCGAGCATCGGCAGGTCGTACCCGTTCTTCGTCCCGTCCGCGTCCATCGACGTCAGGACGATTTCCCCGGCCCCGAGTTCCTCGACCCGTTTCGCCCACTCGACCGCTTCGAGGCCGGTGGGCACGCGGCCGCCGTTCACGTGGACTTCCCACCACTCGGCAGTATCGGCCCCCGCTTCCCGATTCCCTGCCTCGGAAGGGGCGGACGACAAAACCGTTCCCCGTTCCAAGGAGTTTGTGGGACGGGGTTTCCGCACCCGCCTCGGGTCGATGTTGACGACGGTCGCACACCGGCCGAACTTTTGTGACACCACACCGATTAGCTCGGGAGTCTTCACCGCGGCCGAGTTCAGACTGACCTTCTCGGCCCCGGCCTGGATGAGCTGGGTGGCATCTTCGAGGGTACGAATACCGCCCCCGACAGTGAACGGCATGAAGATCTGCTCGGCGACGCGCCGGACCATGTCGAGGAGGATCGCCCGCCCCTCGTGGCTGGCCGAGATGTCCAGGAACACAAGTTCATCGGCGCCCTGGAGATCGTACCGCTTCGCGACCTCGACCGGGTCGCCCGCATCCCGGAGGCCGACGAAGTTGGTCCCCTTGACTACCCGACCGCGGTCGACGTCGAGGCACGGGATAATCCGCTTGGTCAGCATCGACGGGGATCGGTGATACGGGGTGGGGACGAGAGGCGACTTGTGGATGATACTACCGGCCGATGGGGGGGCGGTCAACGGGCCGGGACAACGAGTCGGCCCGGCCAACATGGCCGGGCCGGATGAAATTCACCCCGGGACGACTTTCAGGCAGCACGGGCGGCCGCGACCCAGAGCATGTAGGAGACCCGCTCGTGCAGTTGTTCCCGCTTCTTCCGGTGAAGGTAAACGTCCCGCCATGTGTAGTACAGCGCGGCGATCACCAGGCAAGCGACGTTACATGCGATTAAGTGCAGCATGGGATACGTACCCCTTCCGGGGCGACACAAGGGTAGTCGGAACGCAAGGTTGGGTTTTTGGGTCGGTCTGGGCGGGGCGACCGGCGACGCCAGAACCCTACGTCACGGTCCGGCCGGGTCAACCGAACTGGGTGTGAAAATGGAACCGTTCGGGGGGTCGTACTGCTGAGTTTTTCGGCACCCATCACCGGTGTTGTGAAGTGGCAACATCCCGGGTAACACCCGCAACCGAATTCAGCCAGCCGCTGAGTTCGCGATCCCGACGGGCTCGCCCCAGAGGCCGGCGAGGCCTTCGCTCCCTAGGCGGATCAGCCGACCGCCGACTTCGACCTCGAACAAATCGTCCAGCTGCTGATAGTGGAGGACCTTGACCGTCGCGCCCGGGACGAGCCCGAGTTCCCGCCAGTGGCGGAGACGGGCCGGGTTATCGTCCTGGACCTCCCGGACCACGACGGTCTGCCCGTCACGGAATTCGGACAGCCGCTCCAGGCTCCGGTGTCGGAGTTCGCCGGTGCTCGACGGGATCGGGTGCCCGTGCGGATCTTCGAGCGGTTCGCCCAGGTGGTCGGCGATGGCCTGTTCGAGGCGGGGGGAAATGGCGTGTTCCAGCGCTTCCGCCTCGGCGTCCACCTCGCTCCAGTCGAGTTTTAGCACCTGCGTGAGGAAGAGTTCGACGAGCCGGTGCCGGCGGATCACGCGGAGCGCTTCGGACAGCCCGGCGCCGGTCAGCTGCGCGCCGGCCTTCGGCGTGTAGTCGATCCAGCCCGCGTCGGCGAGTCGTTTGAGCATCCCCGTCACGGACGGGGCCTTGACCCGGAGGGCGGTGGCGATGTCCACCGGCGAGACGACCCGGGCAGCCCCGCCGAGCCGGTGAATGGCCTTCAGGTAATCTTGAACCGCCTGCGAAGGTTGCTCGGCCATGCCCGACATCCGGTCGCGGTCCGAAATCTGAAGTTACTCCCATCCTATCGGATACGATCGCCCGTCGCGGAGAGGAGTTTGCGAAACGGATCCGGAAAAACGGCTCACGCCGCGGTACGAGCGCCGGCACGGAGGCGGACGGTTTCGAGGAGGAAGTCGGCCGCGCGGGCGCAAGCGCCGGGGCGGGCGACTTCCTCCCGCAGTTGTCGCAGGCGGTCCACCCGCCCGGCGCGGGCGGCGGGGTCGTTCAGCCAGGTCAGGATGTGGGAAGCGATGTCGTCCGACCGATCGCGGTAGGTGCCGAATTCCGGGTACACTTCTTCGTTCGCGAGGAGGTTCACGAGGGTAATGTACTTCACGGTCATCAGGGCCCACGAGGCGATCCGGAGGAACAGGCCGCCTCGGTAAGTGATTACGGCGGGTTTCAACCGGTACATCATCTCCAGGCTCACCGACCCAGACACGGCCACGCAGCAGTCGGCGAGTTCGATGATTTCGGGCGTCCGGCCGACATGGATCTCGATCGGCAGGCTCGCCTCCTTTGCCGTCTCCCTCACGGCCTCGGCCTGGCGGGCGTTGAACGACGCGACCAGGAATCGCACGTCCGGACGGGCGGCGTGAATCTGCCGGGCGGCGGAGAGCATGTCCGAGAAGTTCTTCGCTACTTCCTGATTCCGTGACCCCGGAAGAAGGGCGACGACCGGCCCGCCCTTCCCCCGGTACTCACCCAGAAACTTCGCGTCGAGCGGCTGGACGGCGAGTTCGTCGTAGTACGGGTGCCCGACGTAGTGCGTGTTCACCCCGCGCTCGCGATACCACTTCTCCTCGAACGGGAGGGCGGTCAAGACACCGTCGAACCAGCGCCGGACCTTCTTCACCCGCCACCCGGCCCAGCCCCAGAGCTGGGGGGGGACGAAGAAGTACACGGGGATTCCGGCCGCGTGGGCCCGCTTGGCGAGTGCGAAGTGGAAGCCTGGGTAGTCGATCAGGACGACCGCGTCCGGGCGGTCGGTCTCGAAATGGCGGCGGGCGCGGCGGGCGAGACGAAAGAACGTAAGGATGTTCGCGAAGACCTGGCCGAACCACATGACCGCGAGGTCGGTGAGCCGGTACAGCAAATCGGCCCCGACGGCCTCCATCCGGGGGCCGCCGAAGCCGGTGATGCGGATGCCGGGGTGTCGGGCCTTCAACGCGCGGATCAGGTTCGCGCCGTGCAGGTCGCCGCTCGGTTCCCCCGCGCTGATGAACAGATGCATGTGGCGTCCTACCGCGAGTGTCATCCGCTCGCTCCGCGAGCGGGATCTGGCCGGGGCCGAACAGGACTACCAGGCATTGAACCCCGGAGTCTCGGAAAGACCGGGGATTATCACGATTCTTCGGCAGCAGCCTCAGGCGAGGGGTGTCGGAGCCGGGACGACCCCGGAATCCTTTTTGCCGCCGGGAAGCGCTGTCGGCTCGGCGACCCGGCGGTAACCCAGGGAGCGGAGGACTTCGAGGACTTCACTCCAAGTGGGGAACGGGCGGCGGTTCTCCCTCTTGTACCGGTCCATCGCCTTCATGAACTCAGTTTCTTCGTCGTTGTAATCCCGCTCGCAAGTGGTCGGGTCAATGAGCCGCCGGCGTTCGCTGGTCCGCCGCTTTTCGGCTGCGTTACTTGCCCGGCGATCCTTGGCAACGGGAATGTTCCGTTTGCGCCGATCGTTCGGGAACCCTGTGGTACCCGAACCGGTATCCCGATCCTCGGGCGCCGAAGTAACGTCCGGCGCGGCATTGGTGTTCATCATATCTGCAGTGCCTCACAGCCGGGTTGGGGGGATGGCTGAGGGACCAGGCTGTCTCGGCCCTTCGGTCGAGCGTACTGCGACGGTCCGAGGGGATGGACGGGTGTTTCTAAGCGTACCCGACATGCCAGATGTGTCAACCAGAATTTGCGCCATCGCCGCATTCCCCAGGGAAAAACTCATGAACTTTGACGCCAGACGAAAACAGTGAACCCCGGGGGAGTTCACCGCCTGTCCCGGCGCCACCGGTTCAATGCCACGTTCGCCAGCAATAACACCCCGATCAGGATATATTGCATCTCGACCGGGACGTTGAACAGGCTCACGCCGTTTTTGATCAACCCGAGGATCGCGACCCCGAGGACTGCTCCGACCACTGTGCCCTTCCCGCCCCCGAGACTCGCCCCGCCGATGACGACGGCAGTGATCACATCCAGCTCTAACTGCTCACCGAGCGTAGGGTTGCCGCTGTTGCTATGCGCGAACATGACGATCCCGGCCCAGCCGGTGAGGAGCCCGGAGAGCGTGTACACGAGCACCTTGGTCCGAGGGACGTTCACCCCACAGAGCCGGGCGGTGGCCTCGTTTGATCCGACGGCGTAGATGTGCCGGCCCAGGACCGTCAGGTGCAGGAGCCCCGCGATGAGGAGGGCGAGGAGGACGAGCGACCACAGCCCGGGGTTCGCGAACGACGTCTTGGCGAGAGCCGCCACCCAGCCGGGGGTGGCGCCATCCGGGAAAGCCAGGGTCGTCCGCTCGGCGAGCCACACGGCAAGCCCCCGGGCGATCCCGAACATCCCGAGCGTGGCTACGAACGGCGGTAAACTCACGCGAGTGACGAGCAGTCCATTCATGAGCCCGCAAAGCCCACCGACCGCGACCCCGACCCCCACGGCGATCAGGCTCGACTGCGCGACCGGTCCCCATTGCTGGTAAAGGGTTGTGTATACCCGCATCGTTACCACAGTGACGAGGGCGACGACCGCCCCGACCGAGAGGTCGATCCCGCCGCTGATCAGCACGAGCAACATCCCGAGCCCGACGATGGCCGGGATCGTGCCTTCGTGTATCAGCACTTCCAGGTTGCCGACGCTCAGGAACGTGGCGAGCCCGCCCCGAATCCCGATCAGAAGAGTGAACAATGCGAGCACGGCAGCGAACCCGACCCACGGTCCGGCGGGCAGGGAGGAGGGACGCGGGGCCGCCGGGGAGGCGGTTGTGTCGGGAGGGGAGAGGGAGGTCATTGGTCATTTCCGGGGAGGAGACGCCAGAATAACGAACCACAGAGGCATAGAGAGCACGGAGCCCGGACGCACCGAGGGAAAACAACCAACCGCATGAACAAGATAGTTTTAGAATATTCTCATATTGTCTCGGTGGGTCCGGGCTCCGTGCTCTCTGTGCCTCTGTGGTTCGTTCCTCTTCAAACTCAACCCCCGGTCGCGGCGGCGATGATCTGTTCCGGGGTCCACTGGTCGGCCGGGCGGGCGGGGGTGAGCACGCCCCGGCACATCACCGCGATCGTGTCGCAAATTCCGAGGAGCTCGGGCAGATAACTGCTCACGACGAGCACCGCCTTCCCCCCCGCGGCGAGACGGCCGATCAGCCGATAGATCTCCGCCTTGCTCCCCACGTCCACACCCTTGGTCGGCTCGTCGAGCAGGAGCACGTCCGCGTCCTGGTGCAGCAGCCGCGCGAACGCCACCTTCTGCTGATTCCCGCCGCTCAGTTCGCCGACCATCTGGTCCGGGTCGCGGTGACGCACGTTCAGCTGCCGGAGAAGCGATTCCGCGGCCTCCCGGAGCCGACCCCGGCTCAGAACCCCCCACGTGCTGAACGGCGACAGCCGGCTCAGCGTGATGTTGTCGCTCAAACTTTGTTCGAGCGCGAGTCCTTCTTCCTTACGGTCTTCGCTGAGCAACCCGATTCCCTGACCGATACGTTCCACGGGTGTTGCCGCCGAATTGACCACCGCGTGAACCTTCACCGAACCGCGGCGGACGGGATCAAGTCCGTACACGGCCCGCAACAGTTCCGTCCGGCCGGACCCGACGATCCCGGCAATGCCGAGGATCTCGCCGCGGTGCAGCGTCAGGCTCGCGTTCTGCGGGAGGACCTCCCCGGCGAGGTTGGTTAGCTCCAGGACCGGGCCCCCGGCCGTGTGCGGAGTGCGGGGGTACTGCTCGTCGACCGCCCGCCCGACCATCAACTCGATGATCCTGTCATGCGGGACCTGTCCGACCACCCCGGACCCGACCGCCTGGCCGTCCCGGAGGACCGTGAACCGATCCGCGACGGCCTCGATCTCTTCCAGAAAGTGGCTGATGTAGACGACCGTGACCCCCTGCCCTTTCAGCCGCCTCACGAGGTCGAACAGGCGGTGGGCATCTTCCTGGGTGAGGGCGCTGGTTGGCTCGTCGAGGACGAGCAGGGTGACGTCGGTGAGGAGAGCCCGGGCGATCTCCACGACCTGCCGGGCGGCGGGGGTGAGGTCGGCGACCGGGTCTTCGGGCCGGATCTCCTCATGCCCGAGTTCGGCGAGCGCGCGCCGGACCCGCCCGCGGTCGGTTCCCTTCCGGAGAAATCCGGCGGCGGCGGATTCCAGCCCGAGAAGGACATTCGCCTCGACGGTCAGGTCCGGGCAGATGGCCAGTTCCTGGTAGATCATGGCCACGCCCCGGCGGCGCGCATCCTGCGGACCGTCCGGGCGGTACGCGGTGCCGTCGAGCTCCATCGCACCCGCGTCGGGCTGTTCGGCCCCGCTCAACACCTTCATGAGTGTCGACTTCCCGGCCCCGTTCTCGCCGACCAGAGCATGAACCTCGCCCGGGAGGAGTTCCAGTTCGACGCCCCGGAGAGCGGCCGTCGGGCCGTAGCTCTTCCGGATGCCGGTCATGCGGAGCCGGGGGGAAGTCACCGCTCGCCTCCCCGCCCGGCCACCCGTTTCGGGAACCGCGGCTTTTCGATCACCCGCCGGCCCTGGTAGTCCGGGTTGAACAGCCCGAGGGTCGAATCAGCCGTCACGTTCTCCCTGGTAACCAGGACCTCGCCGGTACTCAGTTCCATTTGGGTCCGGCCCTCATTCACGTCCTCACCAAGCAAATACCGCACGCAGCACCAGGTGGAGAGATAACCCATCCGGTAAGGGTCCTGGAGGATGCTCCCGACGATGTCACCCTCCTGGATCGCCTGGAGTAACGGCTTGCTGGCGTCGAACCCCATGACCAGCACCTTCTTGTTCAGCCCCTGTGACCGGAGCACGTCGACCATCCCGGTCGCGGACGACTCGTTCGGGGCGAAGATCCCGTCCACCTGGTCTTTGAACTGGAGGACGAGCGGGCCGGCCTCTCGCATCGCGGAGTCGCGGGTCGCGCCGGCGTACTTGTCGGTCGAGAGCCACTCGGCCTCGGGGCAGAGCTGCTTGACCCCGTCCTCGAACCCCTTTTCCCGCTGCTCGGTGCTTTCCGACCCGACCGCGTACCGGAACAGGATCAGCCGGGGCTTCTCCTTCCCCTGCTTCTTTAGCTCGCGGATCAGGTGCTCGGCGGCGAGCCGGCCGCCGTGGTAGTTGTCGGTCGCGACGTACTTGACGTAGTGGTACGGGTCGGCGAGGCCGGAGTCGATGATGACCACGGGGACGCCCGCGGCCGCGGCCCGCTCGACGCAGGCGGTCATCGTCTTGCTATGCTGCGGCGCGAGCAAGACCCCGCTCGCGCCCGTCGCCACCCGCCGGTCGATGATCCGGATCTGCTCCATCGCGTCGCGCTCCCGCAGCGGGCCGTCGAAAATAACCCGCACCCGCACCCCTTCCTCGGCGGCGAGGTCGGCCGCGCACCGCTCCGCCCCCCGCCGTACGGACTGCCAGTGCTCGTGCGTCATCCCCTTTGGTACGACGACGATGGTGAACTCGTCGGATGGGCCGCCGCACCCGCCGGCGAACGGGCAAAGGGCAACCAGCAGGTAGTAGACGGTTCGGGGCATGTTCGAGTCCGGTGGCGGGAATGGGGTGAAGGTAAGCCCCAAGGGGCGGGCGGTCAAGTTGCCGTACCGCAATAACCGATACGATCACGATAACCCGATCGCCGGGAATCGGGGCGCTGGGGGCTGGGTCGGCCCATGCCGCAACACGGTCCGGTCAACCTGATCCGGGTGTTCGATTTCTACCTCGCGCTGATGTTCGTGGTCAGTCTGGTCCGGCGCTGGGAAGTTTATTGGGACGCGATCCGCATTCTGGTCGCCGTGCGCGGGCGGTGGCCGCGGCTCCTGCAACGGCTCGGCGACCACCAGAGCCTGCTCCTGAACTGGGCCTTTTTTCGCCCGGCCGTGCTGGCCCTGGGCCTCATGATCATCCAGATGGTCTGCTCCCGGGTCATCTGGCCGCGGGCCGTGCTCACCGGACCGGAGCTTCGGGACGAATGGTGGTGGCTCACCGTCGTTCTCGTCCCGCTGGTCCTCATGGTCGCGGTGGACCTTTATTTCGTGATCCGGGTCGGCCGGTTCGACCGGGCCGAAACGGTGAAGTACTTCGACCAGGCCGAGAGCTGGCTCGGGTGGAAGGGGCCGCTCGTCCGGGTGTTGACGCTCGGGTACATCGACCCCCACAAAATGGTGGACGAGGAGGTCCGGAAGAACCTCGCCGAGCTCGGGACGACGGTCCGGTCGTCGCTCTGGTGGGTGTCAGTGCAGATCGCGCTACGGGTGGTGTTCGGGCTGACCCTCTGGACGGTGTGGGCGGTCCGCGGGTAGGTTCACCCGCAGAGCCCGTTCCCGGAGCGACCCATGACCGACCAACTCCTTCCCGCCATCGCCCAGGCATTCGGAACCGAACTCGATGCCGCCCTCGGCCGGATTGTTCACTGCGCCGGCCAGCTCACCGACGAGCAGGTGTGGTGGCGGCCGCGGGCGGATATGAACTCGATCGGAAACCTGATCCTCCATCTCACCGGGAACGTGAATCAGTTCTTCGCCAGCGGGGTGGGCGGCGCACCCGACGACCGCGACCGGCCGGGCGAGTTCGCGGCCCGCGACCCGCGCCCAAAGTCCGAGCTCGTGCGGGGAGTGACCGAGGCTGTGGACCGCGCCAAGGCCGTACTCGCCGGGGCGAGCGCGGACGACCTCTGGCGCGTGCGCCGGGTGAACAATACCGACCTGACCGGCCTTCAGGCGGTCGTGCGGAGCACCGCCCACTTTCGCGGGCACACGCAGGAGATCATCCATCTCACCCGCACCCTGCTCGGCGGCGCCTATCGGTACGCCGGCCCGCGGTAGCCGGTGGCCCAGCCCGACGACGGCCTTTGTCGGCACATACGGTCCTCATCCGGGATGGGTGTGATGACGAACGGCCAGACGAGCGGCGGGCCCGGGCTGCCGGCTACGCCCGACGAGGTGAACCGGCTCTGGCAGCATGGGATGCACGAGGAACGGCTGTTCCACGACCGGCTGAACTACTTCTCGTTCCTGGAGACCGGTCTGCTGTCCCTCTGCGCGATCATGTACAACAAGGAGCCGGCCATCGGCTTCTTCCTTCCGTTAACGGTCGTCGCCCTGCTGTTCACCCTTCTCTGGCTGGTCATCCAGATGCGGCACTGGGAGTATTGCGTACACGTCAACGACCGCATCCGTCGGATCGTCCCGGAGTATCGCGCGACGGTCGAGACGTTCGCCGGGCCGGGACGAACGGACGGGCTGTCGATCTCGAAGCCGCTCGCCCTGTCGGTGCCGGTGCTGTTCGCCGGTACCTGGGTGGCGTTCTTCGTCTGGCTCCTCGTTCGCGCCGGAGGGGTATCACCCCCGGAAACAGACCTCACGCCCGAGCGGGCGGTTCTGGTCATCCTGGCGGCGGCCGTTGCCTGGCTCGCGGTCCGTTTGCGGCGGGTCGAACGGTTGCTCCATCGGAACGTCGACTCGCGGTCGGAGGACGACCGACCGGGAGCGGCTTCAGATCGACCACCCCTGCGGGAATGACGTTGCCGGGAAGATCGCGCTGGCCTCGGCGAGCAGTTCCCGCCAGCCCTCGGGCTGGTAGCGGTCTGCCCACTCACGTCGGCGCCCGTTCCTCGAACCGGAGGTGCTTGACCGACTCGCCCGAGTCTCGCAGTTCGACCAGGGCGTCGATCCCGATCTCCAGATGGGTGCGAACGAACCTCTCGGTCACCGCCGCATCGCTCTTCGAGGTCTTGACCCCCTCCGGGGTCATCGGGTTGTCCGACACGAGAAGGAGGGCACCCTTCGGGATGTGGTTCGCGAACCCGACGATGAAGACGGTCGCCGTCTCCATGTCGATCGCCAGCGCCCGGACGTCCTGGAGGTACTGTTTGAACTTCTCGTCGTGCTCCCACACCCGGCGGTTCGTGGTATAGACCGTGCCCGTCCAGTAGTCGAGGTCTCGCTTGACGATCATGGCCGAGACAGCGGCCTGGAGCCGGAACGACGGAAGGGCCGGGATCTCGGGCGGGAGATAGTCGTTGCTCGTCCCTTCCCCCCGGATCGCGGCGATCGGCAGGATGAACTCGCCGACTTTCGTCTTCTTCAGGCCGCCGCACTTCCCAAGGAATAGCACCGCCTTCGGCTCGACCGCGGCGAGCAGGTCCATGACGGTCGCCGCCATCGCGCTACCCATTCCGAAGTTCACGATGGTAATGTTCTCGGCCGTGGCCGACTGCATCGGGCGGTCGCGGCCGACCACCTCCGCCCCGAACCGCTCGGCGAACATCTCGATGTAGGTGGAGAAGTTGGTGAGCAGGATGTACTTGCCGAACTCGTCGACCGCGCGACCGGTGTACCGCGGCAGCCAGTCGTGAACGATCTCCGCCTTCGTCTTCATGGTGCGGCCCCGAACGGGCGAATCGGCGGGGGCATTCTGGCAGACCACTGTGGGTTTGCAAGACCGAACCCGCCTCACCCCGTTCGCGGGTCGGAGGGGCCGTCGCGTAACGGCGTGTAACTACCGCCCTCCCGCCGGCAACTTTCGGTGGCTGGGGTCCGTCGCACGGGTATGATCCGGGGTAGATCGCTCAGATTCGAATGACCTTTCCCCGCCCCTGTGGGGGCGAATCGCGGAGGGCGTACCATGTTCCGTCGGAAGCTGCTGTGGGCGGTGCCGGTGGCCGGGGCGGTCGGGGCCGGGGTCGGGGCCGACCGGTTCCTGACCGAGGCCGCGGCCGAGAACAAGCCGGACCTCAAGCCGGCCACAACTCTCCCGGTCACCCGGGTCGTCCTGTTCAACAGCGGGGTCGGGTACTTCAGCCGCAGCGGCGAGGTCGACGGGGACGCCCGGGTCGACCTCACGTTCCCCGAGACCGACGTCAACGACCTCCTCAAGAGCATGGTCCTCGAAGATTTCGGCGGCGGCCGGGTGGCCGCCGTCAGCTACGACAGCCGGGAGCCGATCGCCCGGACCCTGAGCTCGTTCGCCATCAACCTGGACGGCAGCCCGACGTTCGCGAGCATCCTCCAGCAGGCCCGGGGGGAGCGGGTCGAGGTGACGGTCCAGCCGACCGCGGCCAACCAGCCCGGCAAGCTGACCGGGGCGATCGTCGGGGTCGAGCACCAGAAGGTGGCCGTGGGCAAGGAGGTGGTCGAGGCCGAGGTCCTGAACCTGTGGTGCGCCGAGGGGCTCCGAGCGGTCAAGCTGGCCGACGTCCAGCAGCTCCGGTTCTCGAACCCGACCCTGGAGGGCGAGTTCCGCCGGGCCCTGGAGGTGCTCGCCCTGAACCACGACAGCCAGAAGAAGGCGGTGAGCCTGCACT
>JAQGHQ010000416.1 GCA_028288765.1 Gemmataceae bacterium
AGCGGCGGCTCGGGAGTGCCCTCGGCGGGCGGTCCGATGCCTCCCGGGAGCGGGAGTGCCGCCTCCGCGTGCTCACCCATGACCTCATGCTCCTAGCCGCTACAGGGTAGATGGTTTCAACAGAGCATGGACCAGGCATAACTGTTGGGATTGGGTGAGACGCCCGGAGTGTTCGCGGTACGCCGGGCGTCTGCCGACCGACGAGGGCCGGGGTGCCTTCTCAAGGAAGGAGCCCCTGCGGGCCGCCCCGTGGCGTCACTGCCCCGGCCGGGTAGAAAGAGATGGGGGGATCTCATTGTCCTGGCGGGGAATGAAGAAGCCCCGCCGCTCGTTCATGTCAGTGTGGGCCACACTCCTCCGAAGGCGGTCGCACATCTCATCACTGACCATGTAAACTGTAAGCAGATTCCAGACCGAACGCGGGCCGTGTTGTTTTCGGGGCGAACACCCGCCCGTTTGAGTACCCGGGGTGGCGGGTACTCGGACGCGGGCGCACGGGGCACCACCGCCTTCTCAGCCCGCTCCCCCGGTTACCGGCCCGAGTACCGAGAACCGATACCAGGTCACCATCCGGCCGTCCTCACCAACGGTCCGCCGGCGGTCCAGCCGGAGCCGGACCGCGCCGTCCCTGGTTTCGGCGACGAACGTCTCCTCGGCGTAGACGTCCAGCACCTTCGAGAGAGCCTGCTGGCGACTGGAGGGGCTCTCCCGGTCGTCCTTCGGGATCGGCCGGCCGGTCAGCCTGAGGTCCGTGACGGCCCCCGCCAGGTACGCGGCCGACATCCACTTCCCGGGGGTCGGCAGCTCCACCCCCAGCACCTCCAGGGCCGCCCGCACCGGGTCGTCGGCCGGCAGCCGTAGGCCGAGCCGCTCCGCCACTTGTGCCAGAATCTCGGCCTTCCGCTCCCGTGGCAGCTCGACCCGGTCGTCCCGCAAGGCCAGCGGGTTGAGCTCGACCGACTTCCCCGCCTCCCGCTCGCGCTCGGCGAACCATAGGACGGTGTCCGCCGGGCTGCGGCCGGGCTCACGCACCAGCATCCCCACCAGGTCTGCCAGCAGGGCGTCGGCCGGCCGGTCGGGGAATGACAGTACCCCGCCGGCCGCGTCCAGCTGGGCCTCGTACCCGTCCCGGTCCCACGCTACCGCCCACCCCGGCCAGCGGGCGGCCATTCGATCCTCGACCCCGGGCTGGCGGCAGCGGAATCTGCCAGGGCCGGGCCGGTGAGCAGGTGATCGGGGGCGTCCCCGGTCAGCGGGAACAGCCGGACCGCCGCGTCCGCGAGCCGGACGCTCCCGACCAGGTCGACCCAGTCGCGCTCCGCCGGGGGGCTCAGGTCGGGGGGCCGGGCCTCGTCGGAGGAGTCGGTGAGCACCCGGTCGCGGGGGTGGCCGACGTAGTCGGCCAGAGCGGCGATCCCCTCGTGCGCCCACCCGACGTCCCACCCGTCCCACACCGCCGCGAGCAGGGCCAGGAAGAGCCGCCGGAGCGGGACGTCGTACGCCAGATCCTCGCCGCCGTACAGCCGGAGCCCCCCGGCGACCGGGTCGATGACCGCCCCGCCCTCGGCCCACACGTCGTCCAGCCACCCGTCGTCCCCGGCCGGCCGCTGCGCGCGGGCGAACGCGAGGGCGTGGGCCGGCCCCCAGAACAGGTCGCGGGGGAGGGTGTTGGCCGCCCAGCGGCTGTAGTACAGGTCGTACCCGCCGCCCCGGCCACGACCAGGTTCGCACGGTGTCCCACGCCAGCCCTCCGCATCCAGCACGGCCTCGCAGACCGCATTCTGATGACACCGAGCCGGCCGCGGTGGTTCCCGAACCGGGCTCTGCGGGCATAAGATAGGAGCCCGCCCCTCCCACCCGGAGCCTCGGCGTCATGCGTTACCTCGTCACCGCCCGGGTCAAGCCGGGCAAGGAATCCGACCTGCTCGCGGCGGTCGAGGCCGGAACGCTCGGGGCCGGGTCCGTGGCCGGCGACGAGTACCTGCGGAACATGCGGGCGGCCCGGTTGTACGACGACGGCAGGGTGAAGTGGGTCGAGGTCTGCTTCTGCGACGTGCCCCTGGCCGAAGAGCGGCCGTTCTGGGAAGCGTTCTTCGAGCCGGTGCGGGTGAAGGACGCGCACGCCCGGTCGCGCTGCCGCGACCTGGACGGGACGGAGCCGTGGGCCTGCTGCGGGTGCGCTTGTACCATGCGTCTCGAAAACCGGCTCGCCGGCGAGGGCGTCGGGCTCCTGGACGCCCTCCGGCAGGCCGCGGGCCGATAAGCGGCCCGGCCGTCGAGGCATCACCGCCAGACAGGAGTTTGGTCACTCCTTTGCGAGCACCAGATCGAGCACCCAGCAGCCCCGCACGTGGGGGCCGTCGCCGCGACAGTGATCGAGAACGGCCGGGTCGTCGCACCCGGCGTCCTGGAGGGCGTCCGCCAGGATGGGCAGCAGACCGAAGACCCGCCGGGCGTAGACGCCTCCAGCCAGCGACAGTACGGTCCGGGAACGCACACGATTGTGCGTCCGCCGGCATGTCCATCCCGCACGCGTGGTAGGCCGGGTCGTAGACCGGCTCCCCGGGGTACAGCTCCAGCCCGCCGGGGATCGCGTCCCGCGCGGCAGCCAGTTCCGCGGCCGTGGCCAACCCGTCCGCGAACCGCTCGGCGACATCCACCGCCGGGTCGCTCGCGCCGGTCCAGAGGTGGTCCCGCACGCTCCGGCAGCAGGCGACGGCGAACAGTCGCAGCTTCCGGTCGCTCGCCCTGCCGCGGAGGAACTCCGGCATCGGGGCCGGGTCGGTGCAGGCGAGCCAGTCGGCCTCGGTCACGGTGGCCCTCCGGCTTGTCCCGGACCCCCGGGCGGTGCCCGCCGGCCACCTGCCCTGCTTCCGGTTGCCCGCTCGGCGACCGCCCCGGCCGCGGTCCCGGCCAGGTAGGCGGCGATGTCGGCCCAGGCGAAGGTGGCGGCCGGGGTGCCGAGGACCAAGCCGCCGGGGCGAGTCCCACGGACCGCGTCGAGCCACGGGGCGTGGTACAGCTGGCTCGCCTCGACGGCGCACGCGAACGCCGCCGCGAGCCCGGCCGCGGTCGGGGTGGTGAGCCGGGGCAGCAGGAGCCCGGTGCCGAGGAATACGACCAGCCCCCAGAGCGCATCCCCGGCGTACTTGGCCACCGACCAAGGGAGCCCGGCCGCGTCCGACCGGGACCACAGCCCGACGGCGACCACGGCCAGGGCCGCCAGAATGTACATCCTGCGGGACCGTCTCCCCGGATCACGGCTGGGGGCGACCTCGGCCATGACTACTCATTTCCCAGGATCAGGTCCACCACCCAGCACCCCCGCACGTGCGGGCCTTCGCCCCGACAGTGGGCCGGGATGTCCGGGTTCTCACAGCTCGCGTCCTGGAGGGCGTCGGCCAGGATCGGCATCGGAGCGAAGTCCCGGGACTCGTACATCTGCCGGGCCAGGGTGACGACGGTCGTGGTGCGCCAGCCGGGCTCGACGACGACCGGACGGAACGGGTTGCCGACCACGCAGCGGAGGCACCCGGACACCACCTCCCGGGCCACCCGGTACGGCATCCTCCTCGCCAGCACCTTTGGCACGAACCGGGCCGCGGTGACCGCACTGATGAAGCTCTCCACCCGGACCGCGTCCCCGGTCGCGTCCCCGCCGGAGCTGTCCGGCCCGAGGTACGACGCGTGGAACGCCGCCGCTATCGCGTCCGAGCCGATCGGGCTCAGCTGGCCGTGCGGGATCGCCCGCCGGACCGCGTGGTGGGCCGCGGCGAACTCCGCGACCCCGGCCCGCCCGTCCGCGAACCGCTCGGCCGCCCGGACGGCCGCCAGGCAGACCGGGTCCGGGAGGTCGGCCCGGACCAACCGGCAGCACCCGCAGGCGAACAGCCGGAACCGCCGGCCGGTCGTCCGGTCCTGGGCGAACTCCAGCATCGGGGTGGGGTCGGTGGCCGCCAACCACTCCGCTTCGGTCACGGCTCACTCCTTCCCGAGGATCAAATCCACGACCCAGCACCCTCGCACGTGCGGCCCCGGCCCGCGGCAATGGGCCAGGATGTCAGCGTCCTCGCACCCGGAGTCCTGGAGCGCGTCCGCCAGGATCGGGAGCCGGTCGAACGCCCTCTCCTCGTAGATCCCCCGGGCGAGCGCGACCGCGGTGGACGCGAGCCAAGGCGGGTCGCCGGCCGTGGGGCGGAACGGGTTGCCGAAGACGCATCGTATCAGACAGACCTGCGCGCGGCTCTCGTCCTCCCGGCGTTTCCCGACGGCATACGCCGCGTGGCCGACCGCGCACGAGCACGAGTGTTCCAGGGTCGCGTCCAGCCCGACACCCCGCCCGAGTGCGTCGGTCGCGGCGTACGCCCGGTGGCGGTGGCGGTCGTGGTGTACGCGGTAGCCGCAATCGACCGCCGCGTCCGCAACCGCCCGCAAGTCGGCCTCGCTCGCCGCCCCATCCGCGACCGCCTCGACCGCCTCGACCACCCTCCGGCACTCATCCTCCGTGATCAGCGGCCAGATCCGGCGGCAACAGGCCGCCCCCAGCAACCTCCACTTGCGGTGACCGGGCCTGCCGGTCCCGGGCCAGAGCCCCTGTACATCGGGACTCCCGCCGATGAACCACAGCATCCGGTTCGGGTCGGTCGACGCCAGCCACTCGGCCTCCGTCACGGCCTACTCCCTCCCGAGCAGGAAGTCGACCACCACGCACCCGCGGGCGTGCGGCCCGCCGCCGCGGCAGTGGGCCAGTACGTCCTCGTCCGCGCACCCGGCATCCTCCAGGGCGTCGGCCAGGACCGGGAGCCGGTCGAACGCCAGGTCGGTGTCGATCCCGCGGGCCAGCGAGACGACGGTCGAGGTGAGCCAGGACGGGTCCGCCGCCGGGCCGGCGGATGCGTCCCCCGGACCTCGGTCGGCGGGTTCCACCCCGGCGAAGGTCGGCCGCAGGGCGGTCTCCAGCCGGAGCAACCACCCGGCCGCGTCCCCGCCCGCGTCCGGGTACTCGGCCCGGAAGTTGTCCCAGTCCACCTGCCAGTCGCGGGTCAGCCCGGCCGACGTCACCGGCGGCGGGCCGGCCTCGCCCCGCCGCAGGGCGTCATCCAGGACATCGAACGGCAGGCGGAACCGCTCGGCCAGGAGGACGGCGTCGTACAGGTCTTTCCCCTGCGGGTGCATATCGGTCATCAGCCAGAGCAGCTTCCAGGCGAGCGACTGGACCGGGCCGGCCGCCCGGACTGACACGCACCCGCCGTCCGCGGCCGGGACCGACGCCCGCCGGGCCGGCTCGCTCAGTTCCTCCCCGAACACCACGTCCACCTGGACCGCCCCGCCCGGCAGCCCGTCCGCCCGCCACGGGAACACCACCCGCCGGCCGGGTGCCCGCTCGTACGTCCAGATGTCGTCGGTCGCCACCCCGCCCGGGTCGAACGCCACCCCGGGCGGGGCCGGGCGGGCGAGGACGGCTGCCGTGACCCCGGCGAACATCTCGACTGCCCACGGGTCGTCCGGCCGGGCGGCGGGCGGGTCGGCCACCCAGTCCAGGTCGCCCGGCTCCCGGGCAGCGGCCCCGAGCCAGGCTCGGAGCAGCCGGCTGCCGCGGAGGATTAGCCGATCGCCCCAGGCCGACTCGGCGACCGCCCGAAGGACGTGGTCGGTGGCCCGCCGCCGCTGGTCCGCCCACCGCCGCCCATCCGCCGGGTCCGCGAACGTCGGGTCGCCGGGCCGGAACGCGTTCGTGTACTGCTTGAGGGCCGGGTCGAACAGCCGCGGCCGGTCGGACCCGCTGCCCGGGGCGGCCGGCCCGAACGTCCGCGGCCAGCCGGCGCCGGCCGGTACGGGCGTCGGTGGCGGGTCAGCGGGGACCGGCGGCGGGGCCGGCGGACCGGCCAGCCGGTCGAGCAGGTGTCGCCAGAGTCGGCTCATGCCGCACCCCCCGGGTCGAGCCACCCGGCGTCGACGCCGGGGGCGGTGTCGTGGACGACGTACTCCTGCTCGACCGACTGGATCGCGTACCCGCCGGCCGCCAGGGCGGCCAGCAGGGCGGCCAGCCGGCCGCGGGCGGTCGCCCGGCCGGCCTCGTGGCACCGCTGGGTGACGAACCGCTCAGCCCGCCCGTCGGCCCACACCCGGCGGGCGTTCCGGGACAGCCGGGCGGCGTGCCCTACCGCGATCGCGGTCACCGGCCCGGGGTCGGCGTCCGGGTCGAGCAGGAGCTTGACGTGGTGCTCGAAGTACCGCCCGGGGTGGCGGGCGGCATCCGCGTCCGTCGCCGGAACGCTGGCGTTGTCCGGGGCGGCTTCGACCTTCACCCGGGAGACGGCGTACCCGTCGGCCCCCAGCCGGGCGGCCAGGTCCGCCGCCGCGGCCACCTCCCCGGGCAGGTCGCCCCGCCCCCGGCGGGTGACCATCGGCTGGGACGGGGTGAGCCCGCGGTCCAGGACGATGTGGTGGAACGCCAGCCCGCGGGCCTCGGCCCAGACCCGGAGGGCGTCGAGCCGGGACGGGTCGTCCGCCCGGACGGTGACGTGCGTCTCGAACTCGCCCGCGAAATCCGTCACCGGACCGCCCCCCTTGTCCCGCCGTCCGCTACCCGTCCCGCGGGCTCGCCAGCCCCAGCCGGGCGGCGACCGCCGGGTCGGCCGGGGTGTAGACCCGCTCCCGCGGGGTGACCAGGGCGGACACCCCGCGGGCGGCCAGCACGGACCGCTGTTCGGCTACGAAGTCGGACAGGTCGACGACCTCCACCACCTCGTGTCGACCGAACGCCTCCATCACCCCGCCCCGCAGCCCGAGTTGGATCGCCCGCCGGTCCAGCTTCGCCCCGGACGGGTGGTGGTCGGGGTCGAACTGGAGCCGCACCTCCGACCGGCCGACCGCCCGGGACCAGTCCTCCCGTGTCGGGTACAGGTCGCGGCCCCAGGTCGACGGCACGGCCTGGGCGAGTAGTGAGTCGAAGAAGGCCCGCCGCAGACGCAGGGCCAGGGTCACCTCCTGGTTCTCCTTCGTCCCCCACCCGGAGCGTTACATCATCCACAGGAAGTTCGTCTTGATCCAGCTCATCCGGGCGTAGCTGAACGCCCCGCCGAACGCCCCGTGTTCGACCGCGAACCGGCCGATCGCCGGGGCGTACGCCTGGTACACGACCACGGTCTGGTCGTCGAACTGGGCGAGGACGTGCCGGCCCTGCTTGGGCCACACCTTGACCTGCTCGGTATACGGCTCGGTGACCAGCACGCTCACTCCCCACCGCGACGACCTTGCCAACGACGGCCGCCGCGTCCACCCACCCGTTGACCTTGCCCAGGTTGTTCCCGATCAGCAGCCGGCCGTCCAGAGCCTCCTTGACAAGGTGGAGCAGGAACCCGCCCTTCCAGGCGACCAGGACGACGTCATCGATCCGGACGTCGGCCGGGTCGACCGGAGCCAGGGTGACGAGCTGCCCGCTCTCGATCCGCCCCCGCATCGACCCGCCGACCGGCCGAATCTGGACCGGTCGGCCCTCGGCGAGTTCCTTCCGGGCGTCGTTCACCCACCCCATCACGACTCCCCGCGGGGGTTAGCCTGCTTCCGACCGGGGCCGCCACGCCCCACGGCCGCCGCCCGGCCCGTGCCCAGAACGCCTCAGCGACCCGCCGCCCGTCTTCTGGATCAGCACCCGCTCGACCACGGCCCGGCCCTCCCAGGGGGTGAGGGAGGGAGGCGGCAGCCGGCACAATGGTTCGCAACCCACCCTCGGGGGTCAGAGCAGGGCGTACGCACTTACCCGAAGGGCTTCAATTCGGCCACGGCGGTAATGCCGCGGGTGACATGCTGGCATGCGTGTTTCGCAGCCCTCCAGGTTTTACCGGTATTCGGTTTATTACGTCACTACAGCCGACGGCATCTTGGTCGTGCGATGCCTCCACGGGCACGAAACGTCGCCGCAATGTTTGAATCCGAAGCGTAAGGGATTCCCAGATGGATGTCCTAATGGCGTTTTGGGTGACGGCCGCGCTCACTCCCCCAGGTTCTTGATGAGCTGTTCGGTAATGGTCGCGGTAGTCCCATCCCCGCCGAGGTCGCGGGTGAGCCCGATCCGGTTCTGCAAGGTGCGGGCCACCGCCCGCTCGACCCGCTGCGCGGCCGCCCGATAGCCGACGTGTTCCAGCATCATCGCGGCGCTCCGGACGACCGCGATCGGGTTCGCAAGCCCCTTCCCGGCGATGTCCGGCGCACTCCCGTGGACGGCTTCGAACACCGCATACCGGGCCCCGAGGTTCGCCCCCGGCACCACCCCGAGGCCGCCGACCAGCCCGGCGCACAGGTCGGAAATCACGTCCCCGAAAAGGTTTTCCATCACCAGCACGTCGAACCGGGACGGGTCGGTCGCCAGTTCCAGGCAAACGTTATCGATGGGTTTCTCGTCAAACTGGATGAAGGGGAACTCGTCGGCCACCGCCCGGGCACACTCCAGGAACAGTCCGTCCGAGAGCCGCATCACGTCCGCCTTGTGGCAGAACGTGACGAGGTGCCGGCCGCCGGTCCGGGCCAGTTCGAACGCGAACCGGACAATCCGCTCGGCGGCCGCCTTGGTGATCAGCCTGACGCTTTCGACCACCCCCGGGACGACTTCATGTTCCAGCCCCGCGTAAAGCCCCTCGGTATTCTCGCGGACCACGACGAGGTCTACGTTCTCGTACGGAGTTTTCACTCCCGGCAAAGTTTTCACGGGACGGATGCTGGCGTACAGATCGAGGGCCTGGCGGAGGCGGACGTTGATCGACCGGAACCCCTTCCCGACCGGGGTCGTACACGGCCCTTTCAGGGCGACCCGGTACCGGCGGATGACCTCCAGGGTTTCGTCCGGGAGGGGATCGCCCAGCTGCTCCGCGGCGTGCAGCCCGGCCGGGGTCCGGACCCAGTCGATCTTCGCCCCCGCGGCCTCGACCACTCGACATGCGGCCGCAGTTACCTCGGGGCCGATCCCGTCGCCCTCGATCAAGACGATCTGCATGAATTACCCTCTGAACGCGGAACAGTGTCAACATGCCGACGCCCCTCCCAGGTGGCAAGCACCGACCGGCAGAACGGCCCGATGCACCGGCCGGCGGGTTTAATCCTCGGGCGGGCCGGCCGTGCGGGTCGGTGAGGATGATGCCCTGT
>JAQGHQ010000423.1 GCA_028288765.1 Gemmataceae bacterium
TATCGATCACCCGTTGTGGGATTCCGGCGTTAACCGTGAACGTCTCGAAAAAGTGCCTTAGCGAGTGAATCACGAACCCGTTAGCCCGGCCGACCGGCATCCCGAGCCGGCCGACGAGTCGGGTGAACTGTTCGTTCAGCCGCTTCACGTTGATATGATGGTCGCCGCCCGGGAACTTCTTGCTGGGAGCCGCGGTGAACAGCCACGGCCGGCGGGTCCGGGGGAGCGCCTCCAGCACCGTCCGCAGCCGCGGGTGGACGGGCACCTTCCGGGACTCCCGCGTCTTCGTCTCCGCCCCGGGTCGGGACCGGATGTGGACCCACCCTCCGGTCAGATCGACGTCCTCGGGGCGGAGCCGCTGGAGCTCACCGGCCCGCATCCCGGTGAACGCCAGGACGGCGAGCTGACTCCGGAGCGGGTCGTCGGCCGCGGCCAGGATCGCGTTCAGCTGGTCGAGGCTCGGCCCCTCCTTCGGCTCCAGCGGCGGTTTGTCCAGCCGGACGTCGGCCAGCGGGTTGTCGGCGATCAGCTTCCGGCTCTTGGCCCACTTGAGGAGCTGCTTGATGATGACCCCCTCGCAGTAGATGGTCTTCCGGTGCCGGCTCTCCTTCCGCTCCGCCCGGTACCAGTCGAAGTGGCCGGCGGTCACCTGGCCGAGCCGGGTGACCCGGTGCCGGTCCAGGTAGGCCACGAACCGGTCGAACACCCCCCGGTACTTCACCACCGTCTTCCGGGCCCGGTCCTCCGTTTTCAGGTAGGTCATGTAGTCGTCGACCGCCTGCCGCACCGTTACGGCCGGGGGCGGCTGCAGATACGTCCCGTGGGTCAGGTCGGCGGCCAGCTTGATCGCCCGCTCGACCGCCACCTTCTTGTTACTCGTCCGTAGCGACACCTTCCGGTGGACGCCGTCCCGCCAGAAGTCGGCCACCCAGATCTTCTTCGCCCCGCGCGGGTAGATCGTGATCCGGTCCCCCACGCGGATGCGGTTCGAGTCGTCGGGCATCAGCTCCACTCCTTCCCATCGAACAGGATCGCAAGGGCGCGGTCCCGCCACAGCAGGACGTGCTTGCCCCGCTTGCGGTCGGCGCCGTCGAGCCGGCCCTTGGCCAGCCACTCGTACACGGTCTTGGGGCTCTTCCCGATCAGCTCGGCGAGTTGCTTCGGCGACAGAATGGGGGGAACCGCCCGGCCAGTTCGCCCACGAACGGGCGGGCGATCTCGTCCGGGCTGAGGTCGGGTTTCTTGACACTCATGGCAGACCGGGGGCCGGGACACGGGTCCGTTGGGCCCTGATCTTGCCGGTTGGTGCGGATAGAGTCTGGGTCACAGTTTCGGAAATCTGTGACCCGGTTCGGACGTGTCGGTAGAGGTCAGTCACGGAGCCGAGAGATCGTCGCTCGCTGCCCGGCCCGGCAGATGCGGACCCAGTTCCGCAACCGGCGGACGGATTCGCCACTGATCCCGAGGGAGGCGGCCGCGGCGGCCTCGATCGCGGACACCAGCCCCCGCGGGATCCGGCCGGCGAAGCGGCTGCGAACTGCCCGGTCCAGGTGGATGAGGCGGAACATCTGGGCGTACTGGGCGTGGTGCGCGATCGCGCCGAACCCCGGGGCGAGCCCGAGTTCGATCGCCTGCTGCCGCTGGAACTCCCGGACCCGGCGGAGGAGGTCGTCGTCCCCCTGGAGGGGGTAGTGGATCGGGACGTACAGGTGGACTCCGTGGGCCGGGCGGGCGGGGGCGCCGGCCGGGAGCGGATCCGGCAACAGCGGCCCCTGCGGGTCGGGCAGATCCCAGGTGACCAGCCGGGTTAGCCCCCAGCGGTCGAGGAACCGGCGTAAGGACCCGGCGAACGCGGCCGCGGTCGGGGGCAACTCGGTCCGGTTCTCGCCCGGGTTGTCGAGTACGACCACCCGGCCGAGCGGGAACGAGGGCCGGTACTCGGCCGGGAGGGCCAGGTACTCCGCCCGCAGCCCGTCCCTCTCGGTCAGGAAGGACGGCTCGGTCAGCAGCCACCCGACCACCCCCGGCAGTCGGTCGGCCGCCGCGTCCGCCCGCCCGGTCGCGGTCTGGAGCAGCCCCAGTTCCCGAGGACCCCAACCGCTATTTCGGAACACAGGGTGGTCGAGGGGGAGCTGGTCGGGTCGAAACGGGGTGCGGGTCAGGAGGTGGTAGGCGACGGTGTGTGGTCCCCACACCCCGACGATCCTCTGGTCGCGGCAGACCTGGCTGAACTCCCGCTCGGCTTCCAGCCCTCGTTCGCCGAAAACGTGTGCCAGCGCCAGCCCGCCGATCACCTCGTACGGGATCGCGTAGACGGGGTCTTCGGTGGGCAATGCCCGGGCCCAGTCCGGGTATCGGTCGCCGAGGGCTGCCAGCGCCTCGGTCGTCCACCGGGGGAAGGGGCGGCCGGGGCCGGGGCTCGTAGGAGAACCCGGGCGGGGACGTGCGCGTGACATGGAGAGTCCGGGCGGAGGCCGAGGTTAGGAGCGGGATCGAACAACTCCGGTGTCATGTTAGCGGTCGGTCGGAGGGCCGTTACCCCGAGGGCCGGGGTAAGTACGGCGATCAGGTCTGCTGCCCTCCCTCCGACGGTGAAGCCAGTGCCGGGCCAGGATGCGTGCGAGCAGGTCGATGACTGCCTCCCGGTTCCTCGCAGGATGTGGGGGGGAGTGCGAATCGGTGTTGGTCATGCTGGAATGCTCCTCCCGGCCGCCCCCTGATCGCCGACCGTCGGCAACCAGCGGAGATGGGATGGGGTAGATCGTGATTGCGGAGGATAAGTCCTCCCTCATATAATTATGACGCATTAACTATCGTTATTTAGTCATCTTGGCCCTGACGGCGGGAATATGTCGGCGTGGGCGGGACAACCTTCCCGCTCGCCCGGGCGTGTGTACGGGGAGCTCTCCGGCAGGTCGGTCGGCATCCGCCCGATTGAAGGGTGCCGTACGGGAGGCGTGCCAGGTGCTCCCGGCACGGGGACGGTCGCGGAGGGGCACGCGGTGGCGGCCGGGACCGACACCGCGTGTCGGGCGGGGCGTGGACCCGGCCGGGGCCGACCCGACCCACTATCATCAGGGACCCGATGGTGGCACAATTGCTGTCACAACACCCGGCCCGGCGTCAAATCAGGTCGAGCGATCCCGCGGAGGAGCGCGATGCGATGAGCGCGAGCGTGAACAACCCGCCGTCCGCAGCCCCGCCGGAGGACCCGGTCCGGGCGGCTTTGGACGACCCGGTCGTGCGGGTGAAGCTGCTGGCCCACGCCCGTGCGGTCTTCCGTGGCCAGAATGCGGACGCGGAAGACGCCGTCCAGGAAGTGTTAACCCGGGCGCTGGCCCGCCGGCACACCTTCGACCCGGCCACCGGGTCGGCGGGCGGGTGGCTGTTCGGATTTGCCGCGAACGTGTTCCAGGAGATGTTCCGGGCCGAGCGCCGCCGGTCTGCCCAACAGCCCGCCGACCAGGCCGCCTGGGAAATGGCGGCAGTCGCGCCGACCGCGCCGGAGGCGGACATCGCGGACGAGCGCCTGCGGGCCGAGCACCACCTGAGCCGGCTGTCAACGGACGACCGCGACATCGTCCGCCTGCGGTTCTTCGACGGGCTGAGCCTTCCGGACATCGCCACCCAGCTGGGCATCAGCTACGTCGCCGCCCGCATGCGGTTCAGCCGGGCGATCCGTCGGCTGCAAGACCTGGCCGGGGTCGGCCCGAAGGAGGATCGGTCATGAACTCGAACGACCGAAGCCTCTGGGTCGACCTGACCGCCGCCCGCTATCTCGCCGCGATCGAACAGGACGACTTCGACACCCAGCTCGAACTGTGGCGGGTGGCCGCAACCGACCCGGACCTGGAAGCCGCGTTCCACGAGATCCACGCCGGGGTGATTGAGGAACAGGGTGGTGCCGTGTCCGCAGCGGTCGGGGCGGCCGTGGAGAAACACCTGACGAGCGGGGAGGTGGTCCGCCAAGCGGCCGGGCCGGTGACCGTCGCGGACGTGGCCGACGAGTTGTTCCGCCACGCCCCGGACCGGCTACCCGCCGCGGCCCACGCACTGAACGAGCGCCTGCGGGCTGCGGCCGAACCGCTGCCGGCAGACCTCGGACTGACGGCACTTGAGGCGTGGGCTGAGGCGATATTCGGCGCCGCTCCGACGGAATATTGGAGAGCATTCCGGGAGGCCGCGCTGAAGGTCCGGATGCGGGCAAGCGCCGAGTCCGAATTCCGGCTCGCCGCGCGGCGGGCGAAACCCGCCACAGGAGACCGACCGTGAGTCGATCGGGCGCGGACCGGATCGCCGCCGCGATCGCCGACGTGCGGAGGCGGGCCCGGTGGCAGGTCGACCCGGCGGTCCGCGGGCCGGTGCCCCTCGACCGCCTGTACCAGGGTGTCAACGTCGCGCACACGGCCGTCCACGACTTGACCCTCGGGACGGCCGCCCGGCATCTCGTCGAGCAGCGGTACGTGAATGGTCCGCACACGGTCGAAGACCTCTGGGCCGAGCGCGAGCCGCTCGCCGGGCTCCTGTTCTGGCTCTGCGAGGACGGCCTCGCCTTTGTCCGTGCGGGCGACATCCTCCCGCGGCGGCGGTTCACCGCGGCCCACGAACTCGGGCACGCGGTCCTGCACCGCGACCGAATGGGCCGGTTCCTCGCCGATCCCGCGATCAGCGAATCGGATGACGCGACGGACGAGCGGGAGCGGGAGGCCAACCGCTTCGCCGCCGAGTTGCTCATGCCCGGGGAGGTGATCCGGGCCCGCGCCGAGGAGCTCAAGCGGGAGCACGGCCGCTGTCCGAGGGGAGTTCTGGAATACCGGCTGGCCGCGGAACTACTGGTGAGCGGCGAGGCGATCCGTTACCGGCTGAACACCCTGGGGGTGGGTAATGACTGACGCCGACGCCATCTCGGGGTTCCTTCGCCGGCACCGGGCCGACCCGGTCGGCGCGACCCCGCCCCGGCCGGACGTGCCGCCGCCCGACGACGACGCGGGGCAACAGTTCGACTTCACCGTCGAGCGGGAGCAACCCGCCGACTGGGCCCCGATCGTACTCGGCGAAGACCCGGCCCGGGACGGCGAGTTCCCGCGGCGGTTCATCGACGGGTCGCACCTCGGGCAGCCGGTGCTGTGCGTCCGCTCGCCTCAAGGGTATCCGGTTGCGCTCGTGGTGGCCGAGGTCGGGGCGGTGGCTCTGAAACTCGTGGGGCGGCAGTTCGTCCGCGAGTTCCGGGCGGTCGAGCGGGTCCTCGGGATGGTCGTCGACCCGTTCCCGTGGGCGGAGATCGAGGCGTTCGCCGGGGCGATGGCGAACCATCCGCTGCTCCGGCTCCGCGTCCTTCCGGCCCGGATGCCGGACCCGCACCGGTACAGCCCGTTCGATTACGAGGCCTACCGCCAGCAGGCGGTGAACCGGTGTCAGAACGAAATGCTCAAGCTCGAAGTTCTGGCGTTGGCCGTCGATCCCGGCGTGCCCACCCTGGTGGACGGCCAACTCGGCGGGCGGATCGGCGAGCAGGACGCGGCGCGCCGGCCGCTCCTGGTCGGGGTGGTGAAGGCTCCGACCCCGGCCCCACTCCACGACCACGGTTTCCGGACCCTCCTCGACCTGCGGCCGGCCCACCGAACCCCGTACTTCCTCGACACCCGGACCACGAACGGGAGGCCGACCGACGTGCCGATCGCCAGCTGGTATCTGCGACTCGCCGGCGGCCCCCGCACCGCGCCCAACTGGGGGGTCGTCCGGGTGGACGTGCCGTGGGTGCAGCTGACCCGCACGCCTCCGGCCGAGCGGACCGGCTTCGTCAACCGGCTCTCGCGGTGGCTGGTCGACGCCCGCTGCCGGACCGACAGCTACGCCCGCATGCCGGTGTCCCTCGACCCGATCGTCCGGGCCGAAGACGCCCTCAAGCCGCTGTTCACCCCGGTGCCGGTCCTGGTCAACCGGTTATACCGCACCGCGGGCCTGTTCCGGGGGACCGAACTGTGACCGTACCCGCCGACCGTCTCACCCCGCTCGGCCGGGTCGCCGCCCCGCCCGAACACGAGTCCACCAGCGGGGTGTTCTACTTCTGGGTGGATAAGACCCGGGGCGTCGAGCGGACCCAGATCGTCACCACGAAGTCGGCGGTCGGCGGCCGGGAGGTCACGTTCGTCGGGATCGTGCAGGAGGTGTACCGCCGCAGCCGGCAGAAGGACGTGACCGAGGAGGCGGCCCGGTTCGACGGCCGGACCGGGGAGCGGCCGCCGTTCGACTCCGAGGGTGTGACCTACGCCGAGGTCGCGATCCTCCGCACCGACCCGGTCGCCCACACCCCGCCGACCGAGGAGAGCGAGGTGTTCCTGGCGTCCGAGGACGACGCCCGGAAGGGGTACGGCGTCGACCAGATGAAGCAGCCGCTCGCCGTGGGACTCCTGCGGAACGGGGGGACGCAGTTCGCCGGCCGTGCCGTCGTCGATCTCGCGTTCCTCCTGGGCGAGAACGGCGGGCACCTGAACGTGAACGGGATCGCCGGGCTGGGCACCAAGTCGACCCTGCTCCTGACCGTGAACTGGCTGTTGTTGCGGGAGGTCGCCCGGCAGAAGCAGGAACGCCCGAGCGACCCGAAGCGCCTCCAGGTGGTGCCGGTGATCTTCAACGTGAAGAACTTCGATCTGTTCTTCATCGACCGCTGGAACACCGAGTTCCGCAAGTACGAGACCGAGCACCGCGGCGACTGGCGGACGATGGGAATCGACGACCCGAAGCCGTTCGCCGGCCCACGGTTCTTCGCCCCGCGGGCGAAGGGCCTGACGACCCCGGTGCCGACCGGCGGCCGGACCACCGGCGTGCGGCCCTACAGCTGGTCGCTGGCCGACATCATCGAACGGGGGTTGTTCAAGTACCTCTTTTCCGAAGACGAGATCGCCACGGCCAACCTCGGCGGTCTCGTCGGGGAGGTGGAAGAGTGGTTGACGAGTGGGCCGCCCGACAATCCGCGGCTGCGAACCACGGATGGCGCGCCGCAGACGTTCGAGCTGCTGGTCAAGTGGTTCAAGGACAACAAGAAGGACTCCTCGTTCTTCGGCGACTTCCTGCCCGGGACGAAGGGCAGCTTCCTCCGCCGGCTCAAGTACGTCGTACAGGAAGGCGACGGGGTGTTGCGCCGGACCGACCCGACGGGCAACCCGCTGACGATCCCGTCGGCCGGGCAGGAGGCGCCCATCGTCATCGACCTGTACGGCATCCACCGCACCCCGAGCCTGCAGCGGTTCGTGGTGGCCGCCGTATTCCACCAGATTCAACAGACGCAGTCCGTCAAGCAGGTGCCGAACCTGAAGTACCTCCTCACCCTCGACGAATTAAACCGGTTCGCCCCGAAAGACAGCTCCGACCCGATCACCCAGAAGCTCGAAACGGTGGCGTCCGAGGGCCGCAGCCAGGGGATCATCTTGTTCGGGGCCCAGCAGCAGGCGAGCCTGGTGAAGCCGCGGGTGATCGAGAACGCGGCCGTCCGGGCGGTCGGCCGGAGCGGGGCGCTGGAGCTGGGCACCGAGGTGTGGAAGTTCCTCGGCCCAAGCGCCCGCAGTGCGGCGGCGCAGCTCCAGCCCGACGAGAAGTTGCTGTACCAGCCGAGCTTCCGCGAGCCGATGCTGGTGAAGGTCCCGTTCCCGCCGTTCGCCCTGAGCGAGAACGACGCGGCCCCGCCGTCCGCCGCCGACGGAGCTGCCCCCTTTTCGGCGTCCCCCGCCGATCTGGACGTCTTCTGATTTTCCCTGTCACAGCCAGGCGGGTCTCCGCCAAGACAGCGGTAACGATTCACCACGGAGCCCGCCCATGCGGATCGTCCACACGGCCGACTGGCACCTGTGCGACCGGCTCGGCCGCATCGATCGAACCGGAGACCTTGAGAGTCGTGTCGAGACCGTCGCCGCGCTCTGCGCGGAGCACCGGGCGGACGTGCTGCTCGTCGCCGGGGACCTGTTCTCCGAACAGGCGTCGGTGGACGACATGACCCGGGCGCTGACCCCCGTCCGCACCACATTCGCCGCCTTTTTCGCCCGCGGCGGGACGGTCCTCGCCATCACCGGCAACCACGACCGCGACGCCCGCATCAACCTGGTTCGGGCCGGGATGACGTTGGCGGCGCCGCCCACCGGGCCGGGCGGGCGGCTCGCGGCCGGCCGGTTCTACCTCGTCAACGGGACCATTCTCGGCACCCTCGAACCGCGGCCCGGCGACGCCGTCCAGTTCGTCCTCGTCCCGTACCCGTTCGCCAGCCGGTACGATCTCTCCGCGGCCGACTACCGGAGCCGCGAGGAGGAGACCCGGCTCCTGCACGAGAAGGTAGCCGGGTGGGTCCAGGGCGTGCCGGCGAAGCCCGGGTACGACACCGGTCTGCCGACCGTCCTGGCCGCCCACCTCCACGTCCGCGGGGCGGAGCTCCACACCCTGTACAAGATGACCGAGCGGGACGACGTGCTGTTCGACTTCGCCGACGTGATCCCGAAATGGGCGTACATCGCCCTCGGGCACATCCACAAGCCGCAGATGCTCGGCGGAGCAGAACACGTCCGGTACTCCGGGAGCCTGGACCGGCTCGACTTCGGCGAGACGCACGACGACCACGGGGTCGTACTGGTCGAGGTGAACGGCTCCGCCGCCGTCGTGCCGTTGCACCTGCCGATCCCCGCGACCCCGTTCCATACGATCGCACTCGCCGACCCCGAAACCGACCTGCCCGCCCTCGCGGACCGATACCCCGACCGCGAAACCGCAATCGTCCGCGTCATCGTGTCGCCGCCGGCCGGGCACGTCGGCCGCGACGAGATCGCCCGACAACTGCGCAGGCTGTTCCCCCGGCTGTACGACCTCCGGTGGGCCGACGCCGGACGGCCGGACGACGCCCCGGCGGCGTTCACCCCGCGGCTCGGGTTCGAGCCCACGGTCCGCGCCTACCTCACCGAACGGCTGGCCGCCGACCCGGACCGGGACGCGGTCCTGGCCCTCGCCGAAACCTTCCTGAAAGCCCCCGGTGGGTCATGATCCCGAAGCGGGTGACGCTGGAAAACTTCCTGAGCTTCGGCCCGAAGACCGAAATCGCGTTCTCCGACGACGAGCCCCTGTGGGTGCTCGGAGGGCCGAACGGGGTGGGCAAATCGGCGGTATTCGACGCCATCACCTACTGCCTGTTCGGGGCCCACCGGGGCGGGGCGAAGGAGATCGACCCGCTCGTCCGGCACGGGACGAATGGGTTCTCGGTGTCGTTCGAGTTCGAGTTCGGCGGGGTCGATTACCGGATCACCCGGAACCGGACGGGCGGCAAGACGACCCAGGCCGTCGAGCAGCGGAAGCCGGGCGTCGAAAAGTGGGACCGGGTCCCGAACGTCAATTCGGTGCCGTCCGTCCGGGAGTGGGCCGAGCGGACCCTGGGGCTGGGGTTCGACGCGTTCAAGGCGTCGGTCCTGCTCCGCCAGGGCGAGGCCGACGCGATCATTGCCGCCGGCGGCACCGAACGGCTGAAAATCCTCAAGAAGATCATCGGGGCCGAACAGTTCGAGGACCTGTCGAAGCGGGTCCACGAGTCGGCACGGGTGAAGCAGAGTCGTCGGGATGACCTCGCCGTCAAGATGGCCGCGGCCGACGAAGTCCCCGAGGCGGACCGGACGGCCGCGGCTGCGGCGGTCGAATCCGCGACCCGGGCCCGCGACACGGCCGATCGGGCCAGGGCCGAGGCGGGCGCGTGTGTGAGCCTGGCGCGGCAGTGGGTCGACTGGGAGAAGGCCCGGCGGGAGGTGGCCGAGAAGATCGCCGCCGCCGACACCCGTGCCGCCGGGGCCGAGGAGATCCGCCGGGCCAAGCGCCGGCTCGACGACCTCTCCGCCGTGCTGCCCACGCTGAAGCAACTGGTGCCGCTCCGGATCTCGGTCGTCGCGGAGGAACGACGGCTCGGGGACGCCCAGGACACGGACGCACAAGCCACCGCCAGACGAGATGATCTCACGAGGTGGTGCGAGGGGCTACGGCTCCGCATCGCCGCCCACCGCGACGCGGCCGCCGGCCATGCCAAGCAGGCGAACGACCTGCGGACCCGGATCGGGCAGCAGCGAAAGTTCCTGACCGCCGCCGACGCGATCGCCGGACTCAAGAAGCAACTGAGCGACTACGACCCGAATCTCGACGCCCGGGCCGCCGATGCTTCCCGGGCACACGCCGAGGCGGTTGCCGCCGAGCGGGCCGCGAACGACGCCCTGACGACGATCGCCACCTTGCTCGGCGAGGTGAAGAAGGAGCAGGCGCGGTTCGCGTCGATCGAGACCGGGGTGCCGTGCTCGCGGTGTGGGCAGCTGGTGAGCGCCGAGCACGCCGAGACAGAACGACGGCGGATCGCCGACGCCATCTCCGCCCTGACCGGCCAGCACGAAACGGCGGCGGACGAGATGACTGCCGCGGCGAACGGGCTCGGGTCGGCGGAGAAGCGGAGCAAGGAACTCGCCCGACAGGTGAACGAGCGGGACGGCCTGCGGCAACGCCTGACGGACCAGAGTCATGGCCTCGAATCCCTCGGCGGCACGTCCGACGCGGCCCAGCTGCGCGAGGCCATCGCCCATCTGACCACGGACGCCGCGGGGTCCGAACAGAAACGGGACGCGGAACGCATTTCGCAGGATCAGACCCAGGAGGCACTTGGCCGAGTGGAGGCCGAGCTGAGTACGGCAACCGCGGGGTGCGCGAAGCTCGCGGCCGACCTCGCGGCGCTCGAGAGGCGGGTAGTCGCCGACCGCGCAAAGCTGGACACGCTATCCGCCCAGCTCCCGGAACCCTGGCGGGTCACGACCGCGGAACAGCTGACCGGGTACACGGCGGAACTCGACAGCCTGACCGCTTCCCGGACCACCGAGCAGTTCCGCCAGCTGGAGAACGACGCCGTTTGCCGCGGCGAATGGGGCCAGCAGCTGAGTGACACCCTGTCGAAGCTCGACGGTATTCCCGAGTCAGCTCGCATCCCGGTGGCCGAGGCGGAGCGGCTGGAGGCCGAGGCCCGCACCGAGTTCATCAAGGCGGAGTGGACCTGGCAGGAGGCCCGCGACGCGTTCGCGGACCTGACCCGCCGGACCGCGGAGTTCGAGAAACTGAGGCGGGAGCTGGCCGCGGCCGAAGCCGACGCCCGGGTCCACGGCAGGCTCGACGAGCTGCTCGGCAGAAAGGGGCTTCAACTCGTCCTGATCGCCGACGCCCAGCGGGAGATCGTCCGGCTGGCCCACGACACCGTGAAGAACCTGTCCGACGGCGACCTGTCGATCGAGCTGGACGGATCGGCCGACGGGTCCGACGAGGCGTTCGCTCTCCTGGTCCGGAGGGCCGACGACCCGACCCCGATCGGCGTGAACTACCTCTCCGGATCGCAGAAGTTTCGGGTGGCGATCTCGGTCGCGCTGGCGATCGGGCGGTTCGCGGCGGGGCAGGCCCGGCCGCTGGAGTGCGTCATCATCGACGAGGGCTTCGGCAGCCTGGACAAGGAGGGGCTCCGGTTCGCGGCCGAGGAGTTGAACCGGCTCAAGCAGTACCTCCGGCGGATCGTGCTGGTGAGCCACCAGGACGAGTTCACCGAGCATTTCCCGGTGGTGATCCAGCTGACCAAGGGCGAAAACGGTACGACGGCGCGGACGGTCAGGAAGTGACGACATCCGATCGAGGAGGACAGTCGATGGCGAACGTCCCGAGCATGACCTGGTTCTGGGCCAAGCTGGGTAATGAGACGTGGCCGAGCCGATACCATCCGGTGATCTGCCACCTCATCGACGTCGGGCAGGTCGCTCATGCACTCTGGCAAAACGCCCTGCGAGGGCCGGTCCGTAGATGGGTCACAGAACGACTCGGGATGAACTGCGAGGAACACGCGGGACGATGGATCGCCTTCTGGGTCGGTGCGCACGACATCGGGAAGGTGACGCCCTGCTTTCAGTATCAACAGAACAGCCAAACCGAGGCGCTCAAGGTCCATCTTGAAGCGAGCGGGTACACATTCGGCAGCGGAAACAAGCGCCACGACCAGACCGGGACGAAAGCGCTGTTCGATGAGCTGACTTCGGGCGCCGGCGAGCGATGGACGAAATGCGACCGCGGGCTCGCCAACAAGATTGCCGTTGCCGTCGGCGGACATCACGGGACGTTCCCACTGAGTTGGGCCGACATTGGCGACGAAATGGGTGATAACCAATGGGCCAGCGCCCGCCGTGAAATGATCGGGGAACTCGCACGGGTGTTCTCGGTGGGCGCTCTCCCCATCCCGACACCCCCAGCCGGCGATCAATCCGTCTGGATGTTCCTGGCCGGCTTGACGGCCGTCGCGGACTGGATCGGGTCGAACGTCGATTTCTTCGACCCGTTCGGGAATGCGGAGCGAGTCGGATTGTCCTTCGATGTGGATGGGTATTGCACCCAGGCTCGCATAAAAGCGGCTGACGCCCTCGACCGGCTCGGCTGGCTCGGCCGAGCCAGTTCAACGGGTCAGGTGGCATCGTTTGAAGAGGCGACCGGCATCAAAAAACCACGCGATCTGCAACGGGAAATCATCCAGATGGCCTCGGCGATGACGACTCCCCAGCTCGTCATCGTCGAGGCCCCGATGGGGGAGGGGAAGACGGAAGCCGCGTGGTACGTTGCCGACTGCTGGGACCGCTGCGGCGGGGCGGGCACCTATGTCGCCCTTCCGACGATGGCGACGAGCAACCAGATGTCGGAACGGGTGGAAAGGTTCCTCGGCCCGGACATGCCGGGGAAGAAGAACATGATGCTGCTCCACGGGAAGGCGGCGCTCAATAAGCAGTTCGAGAAACTGAAGTACGCGGCTCGGGTGTACGACGATGAGAAGCACCCCTCCGCGGTGGTCGCCGAGGAGTGGTTTGCGGCGAACAAGAAACACGGCCTGCTCGCCCCCTACGGGGTCGGGACTATCGACCAGGCCCTGCTCGCGGTGCTACAGACGAAGCACGTGTTCGTCCGGCTCTTCGGGCTCGCCGGGAAGTGCGTGATCCTGGACGAGGTCCACGCCTATGACGCTTATATGACCACGTTGATGGAACGCCTATTGCGGTGGCTGGCGGCCCTCGGCTGCCCGGTGGTACTGTTGAGCGCGACACTTCCGAAAGACAAGCGACTCGCACTGCTGCGGGCGTATACCAGTGTCGAAATCGAGGATGAAAACGAGGAAATCCCGTATCCGCGTGTCACAACGGTGGCGGTTGGTGTCAATACAGCTTCAGTCGTCCACGTCCCGGCCGACGAAACGCGGAAGAAGGACATCCATCTCGGGTGGGTCAAGGAAGGCGGTCTGGTCTACGAGCTGAAGACCGCCTTGAAGGATGGCGGCTGTGCAGCGGTGATCCGAAACACGGTCGGGCAGGCACAGGAGACGTATCGGTCGCTACGCGACGGGTTGATGGATGCCGGAATTAAGGTGGAACTGTTTCACGCCCGGTTCCCGTTCGGCAGGCGTCAGGAGATCGAGACGGCGGTCTTGGCACGATTCGGGAAGAACGGCGCCCCGGCCAATCGGAATAAGCGGGTTCTGGTGGCAACGCAAGTGATCGAACAGAGCTTAGATTTGGACTTCGACGTGATGGTGTCGGACGTGGCTCCTGTAGACTTGGTGTTGCAGCGAGCCGGGCGACTGCACCGCCACGCATGGGGCGTGCGACCGGCGGGGGTGGAAACGCCGCGACTGTGGCTGGTCGAGCCGGGCGAGAAGGACGGGCGGCCGGACTTCGGGCCGTCGGAATATGTCTATGCACGATATGTCCTGCTCCGATCCCTGATCGCGCTCGGCCTGCCGCGGACGACGGTTGCCTTACCCGACGAACTGGAGCGACTCGTCGAGCAGGTGTACGGCACCAGATCCCTCGAAATCCCTCTCAGTAATCAGGACGACCTCTCGAAGAGCAAACAGGAGATGGAACAGGAGCAGCGGAAGCAAAACCGGACGGCAAAGGGCGTGATGATCTATCGCCCGGACGCCGAGGACTTGCTGGAGCAGCCGAACATGCAGCTTCAGGAAGATGACCCAGACGCTCACCGCAAGATACAGGCCGCGACGCGAGACACGGAACCGACCGTGCAATTGATTCTCATTTACCACAGCAACGGCCGCGACTTTCTCGACGCCGAGGGTACCGAACCGTTCGATGAACACGAGATGCCGGACATCGCTCGCCTGCGCCGCCTGCTCGACAACGAGGTGACGATCAGCCACCCAGGTTGTGTTTTCCATTATGCCACTAGGGACAAGCCCGTCCCACCGGGGTGGCGAAAGAATGGAATGCTGAAGCACCACCGGATTGTCCGGCTTGACCCCGCGGGCAGATCCGTGAGCGGAGAGTTCCCGATGGAATATGACCAGAACCAAGGAGTTCGAATGATTTAATATGGCCACGGGATGGGTCAGGAAGGGACTTGACAGGTTCGAGAAGTCCCGTTAGGATCCTTCCCGTGCTCCTGGCAATCAGGAGGATTCGGTCCGCTCGATGCCCGCAAGCGCGGCTCTCTACCAAGGGTTCGGCGCTAACTGTGCCCGGAGCTCCCCACTCCTTTGTGGGGGTGAACCGATGGCGACGGGATGGGGGCACACCGTTTCGCACATCTTCCCCACCCACGTGGGGGTGAACCAGTCCTGGCGACTCTGCTTGGGCTGAGGATTTCGTTTCACGATCCCTGATGCTTCAGATCCGCCAGTAGGCGGAAAGGCGGACTCGTGTCTCCGTCGTTCAACCTGATCAAGGAACCATTTATCCCGTGTGTCCGCCTCGGTGGCGAATCCGTCGAGTATGGGTTGCGGGATGTGCTGCTGAATGCCCACGAAATCGCCGAGGTGCGAGACCGGTCTCCGCTGGTAACGATCGCCCTCCACCGCCTCTTGTTGGCAATCCTTCACCGCTGCTATGACGGTCCGCGAAAGCCGAACAACCGGCTGGCGATCCGTGCGGCCGGGAGATACGACGCCGATCGCATTTCGGCTTACTTCGCCAAAACAAACTGTGCCGACCGATTCGACCTGTTCCACGATAAGTACCCGTTCTACCAGCGGGCTGGGTTCAAGACGGCGGACCCCAGCGGGATCAACCGACTCGCCCAGGAATTGTCTCGCGGGAACAATGCGGCCCTGTTCGACCACACCACCGACGACCCACCTCCGGCGATGAGCCCCGCTCAGGCCGCCCGGGTGGTCATCGCGGAGCAGGCGTTTGCAGTCGGCGGGGGGAAGAGCGATACCGGTAACACGACCCATGCTTCACTGGTTTCCGGAGCAGTGGTTCTGGTCCAAGGCAGGACTTTGTTTGAAACCCTGTGGCTGAACCTGACAGTTTATGATGGAGAAGAGCGACCGGTCGTCAGTGACCCCGAAGACGCCCCGGTGTGGGAACAACCCCTGATCGAGCCTCACAAGCAGTCGGCAACTCCGTTTGGATATCTCGATTTCCTGACATGGCAAAGTCGGACCCTCCGAGTACAGCCCGAGATCGAGAACGAAAGGGTTGTGGTCCGGCGGGTCTTTTACGCGCAAGGCCGCAAGTGTGAACCGGACACGGGGTTCTTCAACCCGATGATGGCGTACGCGCGGAAGGACAAGAAGGACCCGTGGCAACCCGTCCGCTTCAACGAATACCGTGACCTCTGGCGAGATAGCACCGCGCTCTACCACGTCTGCGACCCCGAAGACGCATTCGAACGGGCACCACGGACCATTCACGACCTGGCGGGCGATGGACTGAATAGTGCTCTCTCTGCTACGGCCAAGTACAAGGTCTCCGTGTTCGGGCTCTGTACCGATAAGGCGAAAGTGAACTTCTGGCGCCAAGAGTCGCTACCGCTGCCGCTCGAATACTTGGAGGATGTCGATCTCGTCGGCAGTTTGAAAACAGTTCTCAGGCTGGCTGAGGAGGTTGCGTCCGAAGCCCTCCGCAAGGCGGTGTGGGTAACCGCTGCCAATCGACTGACAGGCGACTCGGGAATGAACCCGGACACCGACCGCGTCCGCGCTCTGGTTAATTCTTTCGCCCCCGAGCGGCTGTACTGGTCCCGCCTCGAACTTCCTTACCGCAAGCTCATCGTCGATCTTGCCAACGCCAAGTCCTCAGAAAATCGCACCGCACTCATCCGGGGTTGGTTCCTCGACATCCTACTGCCCGCTGCCCTGGACGCCTTTGACGGCTCCATCGGGCGGACCGATTCCGCACGCGATCTCAGGGCGGTCACGGTCGGGCGGGGACTGCTGCACGGGCAACTCAAGAAAGTCCAGAAGGACAACCGCATCCCTAACCTCGAGAAGCAGGAAGGTGCCGCATGAGCAACGTCAGCAGGTGGGCCGGCCCGTTAGTCGATCGCCTGACCGAGCTGGCAGACCCCGTCAGCCCGGACCGCGCAGTGCTCGCGCACCTCCGCCGCGGCCTGGGGGGGCAGCCGGACTACACACTCGCGCGGGTCGGCTGGCTGTTCCGGACCGTCCGAGATAGTGCCGACGACCGGGAACTCGACAGCGCCGTCCTCGCGGCCGGTTTGTTCGCCTGGGTGAACGGCAACTGCCGCCAGGACGACGGGGCGAACTTCGGCCGGGCGTTCGGATACGGGCTGAACGAGGACGACAAGAAGAAGCGCGAGAAGCGGTTCACCGATCTGCTTGACACCGACCGCGCGGAGTTGCCGTACAAGCTCCGCCAGACTCTGACCCTGATCGCACGCGACAAGATCGGGCTCGACTGGGTGAGGCTCATCCACGACCTGATCCACTGGGACGACGCCGACCGTCGGGTGCAGAAGGACTGGGCCCGCGGGTTCTGGTCACACCCCCGGATCGACTCCGAGACGGCCGACGAACCCGTGATCGCTACCTGACCACCGTTTCCACTCACCACCATCACCGAGACACCCATGCGTATCGAAGTCCACGTCCTCCAAAACTTCGCCCCGAGCAACCTGAACCGGGACGACACCGGCAGCCCCAAGGATGCCGAGTTCGGCGGCTATCGCCGGGCTCGGGTGTCCAGCCAGTGCCTGAAGCGGGCCGTCCGGGGATACTTCAAGGACGAGAAGTTGTTTGACAAGACGCAACTCGGCGAGCGGACCAAGCGGCTGGCCCAGGCGGTCGCCGAACGGCTGATAAAAAAGGGCCGGCCCGGAGAAGAGTCGGGCCGGGCCGCGAAGACCGCCGTGTCGGCGTTCCTCCCCAAGTCGGAGGACAAAGACGAGCACAAGACGCCGTATCTGCTCTTTCTCGGTGAGACGGAGATCGGCCGATTTGTGGATGAGGTGGATCGCCACTGGGAGGCGTTCTCGGCCGTCCCCGCTCCCGCGGCAGACGACACCGCCGCCGAGGCCCCAAGAAGCCGGGGGCGGGGTCGGCAGAGACCGGCCGAAGGTCCGAAGGTGCCGGACGGATTCGCCAGGGCGGTCGAAAAGCTCCTCGACGGCGGGAAGGCCGCCGACCTCGCCCTCTTCGGCCGCATGCTCGCCGACCTACCGGACAACAACGTGGACGCGGCCTGTCAGGTCGCGCACAGCATCTCCACGAACAAGATCCACAGCATGGAGATGGATTATTACACCGCCGTCGACGACCTGAAGCCGGGCGACACGGCCGGGGCCGACATGATCGGCACTGTCGAGTTCAACTCGGCTTGCTTCTACCGCTACGCCAACCTCGACGTCGACCAGCTCGCACAGAACCTCCAGGGAGACGGCGAGCTGTCGAGGAAGACCGCCGAGGCGTTTCTCCGAGCATTCGTCCACGCAATCCCGACCGGCAAGCAGAACACCTTCGCCGCCCAGAACCTGCCCTCGCTGGTATTCGTCACCGTCAGCACCGGCGGGCCGGTGTCGCTCACGAATGCCTTCGTCGAACCAGTTAGCCCGCGAACTGGCGGGAATCTCGTCAAGATGTCGATTGAGGCCCTCGACGACTACTACGGCCGGGTGGTCAAGATGTACGGCTCAGGTGGACTCCGGCGGTCGGCCGTGTGCCAGCTCGACGGTGTTCCGCTGAAACACCTCAAGGAGGACAAGGATTCGGTTGATGAGGTGATCGCCTCGACCATCACTGCCGCGTTCTCGGTGGGAGGTGCGGCGTGAGCGTGCTCCTGCTACGGCTCGCGGGGCCGATGCAGAGCTGGGGCACCCGTAGCCGCTTTTCGAACCGCGATACCGGGCTCGAACCCAGCCGGTCCGGGGTGGTCGGGCTGCTCTGCGCCGCTCTGGGCCGCCCGCGGGACGCCTCCCTTGAGGATTTCGCCCCGAGTCGCTTGAAGATGGCCGTGCGGGTGAACCGCGAGGGCCGGCTGATGCGGGACTACCACACCGCTCAGGATGTGTTGCGGGCGTCGGGGAAGACCACCCAGGACACAGTCCTGAGCGAACGGTTCTACCTGGCCGACGCCGACTTCCTGGTCGGCCTCCAGGGCGACAGCACATTCCTGAACGCACTCGCCGCCGCGTTGGAGGCGCCCGTGTGGCAGGTGTGTCTCGGCCGCAAGGCGTTCGTCCCGTCGTTGCCGGTGGGTGAGGGAGTCCACAACGGCGAGTTGATCGAGGTCCTAAAGACGCAGAAGTGGCGACGACGCTGCCGGGGCGAGCGTCCGGAAAGCAACGGACCGCGCGAATCCGAAGGATTCAAACTCCGGTACGTCGTCGAGACAGAGTTCGGCATCGGCGAACCACGGCAGGACGTCCCGCTCTCGTTCGTCAGCCGCGACCGGCGGTTTGCCATTCGCCACGTGAAAACGGAGTCTCATCCACTCTCGGCAGATCAAATCCTCGATCCCGATCAGGAGTTTCCCCATGTTCCTCAGCAAACTGACCCTGAACATGCGTGATAGGATCGCCCGCCGCGACCTGGCGTCGCCGTACGAGATGCACCGGACCATCCTGTCGGTCGGGTTCGACAGAGTGCCGAAGGAAGACATCGGCCGGGTATTATTCCGTACCGACGAGGATCGGTCGGGCCGGGCTCCGCCGGTCGTTCTCGTGCAATCGGACCGGGAACCGGACTGGTCCCGGTTGCCGGCCGGGTACACGGCCGACCGGCCGGAGTGCAAGCCGTTCGACCCGCAGTTTCGGGCGGGCCAGCGGCTCCGGTTTCGCCTCCGGGCGAACCCGACGAAGCGCGTGGCCGCCCAAAACGTCGCGCTCGGGCCGGCGCTCGCCGGTAAGCGGGTCGGGCTGTTGACCGAACCCGACCAGACCCGCTGGTTCCTCCAGAAGTGTGGCGCAGGTGGTTTCCAGATCCCCGGGCGCTGGGAGGAGAACGACGGCAAGTCGATTCCGAACTTCCGGATGGACATCATTCCCGAAGGACGGCTCTGGAACGGCAAAGGCGGGGCGGGCGGTTGGTTCCTGACCGTCCGCTTTGAAGGAGTCCTCGAAGTCACCGACCCGGCGGCATTCCGCAATACGGTTTTCGCCGGGATCGGCCCCGCGAAGGGGTTCGGCTTCGGACTTCTGTCCGTCGCCCCGGCATGAGCCGGTGGCGGACCAGGTCTTTGACAACTCGATCTCTGTTTCGACACTTCTCGCTCGCCGCGACAGGTGCGGGGCGCGGCCCGGTACGAATCGGACCGCGCCCCGGCGGCGGGCCCGGGCGACCGGGCAGGCAACCCGCGCCGCTATCATCCGGCAGAGGCCGCGGACTTCGCCGCACGTCGGCCGTTGCGCCGGGTGGCTGCTCGGACGGATTCGACCCGCCCAGCCTGCAACCATCTGCAAGCCGACCCGCGGTCAGCCGGGCCGGGGGGAAAGGTTGGCAATCGGTTCCCCGCACGAGAGATTTCCCGCGTGGACCTGTCAAACCCTGCAGCGATTCCCGGGCTGTATGGTGGCGAGTTGGCCAAACTGCCCATCTTGACATCTCCATCATGATCTTTTTCGTTTTGCGCGTCTCGCCCGACCGCATCCCCGGCTCCCCGAGCTCCCGATGGC
>JAQGHQ010000453.1 GCA_028288765.1 Gemmataceae bacterium
CCGCCCCCGCGAATAAATGTGCAGGGTCCGGAATAAATGTGCAGGTCAGTTTAAATGTGCAAAGCCGTCCTGATGGACGAGCTGGTGGCCTACATCCGCCAGTTCCCCGAGGGGAAGCCGCTGAGCGGCGGGACGTATGACTCCAACCTGTCGTTCGTCCAGGCCCTGACCGAGGCGGCGAAGTTGGTGCCGACGGCGGTCGTGCTGGCGAGCCTGCCGGAGTCGGAAGTCGAGGCCGGGAGTTCCCGCGGGGTGGCCGCCCTCAAGGCCCTGGAGAAGACGTTCGGCCGGGTCCAGGCGCTGTGGAAGCCAGTCGCCTCCGAGGAGTCGTTCGAGATCGTGCGGCGTCGGCTGTTCGAGCCGATCCGCGACGAAAAGGCCCGCGACGCGGTCTGCCGGGCATTCGCGGACGCCTATGTGGCCGAGGGGGCGAAGCTGCCGAGCGAGACGCAGGAGGGGCGATACTTCGACCGGCTGTGCCGGGCGTACCCGATCCACCCGGAGGTGTTCGACCGGCTGTACGAGGACTGGACGACAATCGACGGTTTCCAGCGGACCCGCGGCGTCCTCAAGCTCATGGCGAAGGTGATCGCCCGGCTGTGGAAGGACAACAACACGGACCTCATGATCCTGCCCGGCAGCCTGCCCCTGGCGGACGGGGACGTGCGGAACGAGCTCACTTACCTACTTCCGCCGGGCTGGGACGCGGTGATCGAGGGGGACATTGACGGGGACCGGGCCGAGACGACCGAACTGGAGGCGAAGGAGCCGCGGCTCGGCCAGGTCCACGCGGCCCGGCGGGTGGCGCGGACGTTATTCCTGGGGACCGCCCCGTCGAGCGTGTCCACAAAGTCGGGCATCCGCGGGCTGGACCGTGGGCGGGTACTGCTCGGGTGCGTCCAACCCGGCCAGACGTCGGCCGTGTACGCCGACGCGCTGGGGCGGCTGGCCGACCGGCTGCACTACCTGAAGAGCACCGGGGACAAGACAGCCGATGCCACCCGCTACTGGTTCGACACGCGGGCCAACCTGCGCCGCGAGATGGAGGACCGGAAGCGGCGGTTCGACGAGGTGACCGACGTCCGCAAGAAGATCGAGGACGTGGTCAAGAAGGTGTACTCCGGCACCCCGTTGTTCGACGGCGTCCACGCGTTCGCGCCGCATGCCGACGTGCCCGACGACAGCGCCCTGCGGCTGGTGGTCCTGCCACCCGAACAGTGGTTCATGAAGGACTCCAGCCACCAGCCCACGGACGCGGCCCTGGAACACCTGCGGACGCACGGCGGCCAGCCGCGGCACCGGGCGAACCGGCTGATCTTCCTGGCGGCGGACCAGGCCGTGCTGGGGCGGCTGCGGGATGCGACGCGGGTGGCGATGGCGTGGGCGAGCATCGTCGAGGACGTGGACGAGGGGCGGCTGAACATCGACCAGAACCAGCGGAAGCAGGCGGACAAGGAAGCACAGGCCGCCGCCGCCGTCTTGCCGCGGGCGGCCCGCGAGTGCTTCCGGTGGCTCCTCTGCCCGGTGCAGGACGACCCCCGGGCCGAGCGGCCGACCCTGGAGGCGTTCCCCCTGAACACGACGAGCGGGACGGCGGGTGGCGAGGTCGAGCGGGTGTGCCGGGAGAACGAGCTGGTGATCGAGGCGTGGTCCCCGATCCACCTTCGGGCCAAGCTCAAGGAACTGTACTGGAAGGCCGACAAGCTCGCGGTCGGGGCGATGGCGTTCTGGGAGGACAGCCAGAAGTACCTGTACCTGCCGCGACTGAAGGACCGGGAGGTGCTGGCGTCCGCGATCCACAGTGGGGCGACCAGCCGGGACTTCTTCGGCACCGCCTACGGCCAGGACGGCGGAAAGTTCGACGGGTTCCAGTTCGGGGACGGGGACGTATCGGTCAACGACACCCTCCTGCTGATCGAACCGGAGGCGGCGACGCGGTATGCCCTCGCCCAGAAGAAGACAATCGTGGTGGACCTGCCGGAAGGCGGGGGGGAGGCAACAGCGGCGGGGGCGGCGGGTCGGTCGCGGTGGTGAAGGAGGGCGACAAGCCGGGGAAGACTGGCCCGACGCCCGTAGCGAAGGCTAAGTCGTTCCTGGGGTCCGTGGACGTGCCGGCGGCGACGGCGAAGATGAAGCTCGTGCAGATCGCGGAGGAGGTGGTGAGCCTGTTGGCCGCGGACCCGAACGCCACCGTCCGGGTGACCATCGAGATCGCCGCCGACTTCCCGGCCGGGGTGGGCGACGCCACCAGGCGGGCGGTGAGCGAGAACGCGACCAGCCTGGGCTTTAAAACGAAGGACTGGGAATAGCCCGGGGCCGGGCCCTCCGCGAAACGGTCGACCACAACGGGCGGCACCACGACTGGCTGGTTCCGCTTCATCCTGTTCGGGGCCAGGTCGTGACCGAATTCGAGTGGCGCTCCTGTGATGACCCCCAGGCGATGCTCGACTCGCTTCCGGACGGGATCAGCGACCGGAAGCTGTGGCTGTTCGCCTGTGCCTGTTGCCGCCGCGTCTGGCACCTTCTCCCGGACGAGCGGAGCCGCCGGGCCGTCGAGTTCGCCGAGCGATATGCAGACGGGAAGGTGTCCCGCGAACGCTGGGTCGCGATGGTCGACGAGGCGTGGCAAGCCCATGCCGTCGCTTTCGGGGCCGGTCACCATTCAAGCCGGGCAGCTTACCTCGCTCTCGATTCCGATATCGGAGATTCGATCTCGGAAATTGCCGAACTCACTGTCGGCACCGTCGTCGAAGGGCTTGGTGATCCGGAGAGAGAACAGCAAGCTCAGACCGGGTTGTTGAGGGACATCCTCGGCAACCCATTCCAGCCGGTGACCTCCGACCCATCCTGGCTCACTTCTGCTGTTCTTGCTTTGGGGCACGATATCTACGCCGCCCGCGCATTTGACCGCCTGCCGCTCCTGGCCGATGCCCTTCAAGATGTCGGGTGCGGTCATCCCGACATCCTGGCCCACTGCAGATCAGGGGGAGTACACGTCCGGGGATGCTGGGTCGTGGACCTCGTGCTGGGGAGAGAATAATTGCCCCGGCATTGCCCTCACGCCCCCAGCCAAGCGGGGCACCCGCCGGGGTGTTGCACAAGGTAGCGGGTAGAGTGTAGGAGAGAGGTGTCGCATGAGCTGGGAACAGCGGGGCGGCCAGAGCTACTACTACACCGCCCGCCGGGTGAACGGGCGGGTGGTCAAGGAGTACGTCCACCCGCTCGTCGCCCCCGCAAGAGCCCTGGTCGATGCGGGCCGCCGGGCGATGCGGGAAGAGGCCGCCGCCGAACTCCGGCGGGCCCGTGCCGACCTGGACGCCCTCGACGCCGCCCTGATCCCCCTCGACGATCTCACCGACGCCCTGGCCCGCGGGGCTCTGCTCGCCGCGGGATACCACCAGCATCACCGCGGGCCGTGGAGGAAACGCCGTGTCCGACAAGATAACCCCACCGGGCCCACCGGCAAAGGGGGATGACCTCCCGGCCACGACCGAGGAAACGCTCGACCTGATCGTCCGGGCCGAGCAAGGGGACGCCTCGGCCATGCCGCCACTGCGGAAGTTGCTCGGCAACCCCGAGGCGGTCGACCAACTCGGCGGGACCCTGGCCGAGACCGCTCAGCGGCTGCTGGTGGAGGCCCACTGCGGCCAGAATCTGTTCCGGCGGGAGGCGATCGGCCGGAAGATGGCCACCCTGCGGGCGGAGCTCGCCGGCCCGACCCCGTCCGCGGTCGAGCGGCTGCTGGCCGAGCGGGCGGTCGCGTGCTGGCTCCACGTGTACCACCTGGAGGCGGTGTACGCGGCGAAGGGGTCGATGAGCCTGCCGCTGGTCGAGCACTACCAGAAGTGCATCGACCGGGCGCACAAGCGGTACGTATCGGCCCTGAAGGCGCTGGCCGAGGTACGGAAGCTCGGGGTCACGGTTCAGCTCAACGTCGCCCGCAAGCAAGTCAACGTCCTGGCAACTTGACCATCTGGGCCGGGTTCCCGACCACCACCGCGCACGCCCCATCTACTGTCCCGACTCCGACCGTTATTGGGGAGCACCGTGTCGGGTAGGGATCGACCCACTCGTCGCTCCCGAACCGGTCGCCCCTTCGTCCCTCTATACCCGTTCGGCGATTCGGACGAGGGGAAGGCGATCACCCAGGCCGGGTTGTACACGGGCCGATCACGAACCGACACGCAAGGCGATCGGGAAAGACGGTCGAGCATGATCACGATCGGGCCCCGACCAGTTCCCGCCGGCCGGCGCGACGCCTGCGCGCCTTGCGGGCGGGCCGACCGCCTGATACCTTCCTGCCCAACCCCGTCACACGTCCTCCGAGGCCCGCATGGCACTTCCGCCCACTTCCGCCTGTGTCGTCCTGGTCCCGGTCGGCGGGGCCATCGACCCGGGGTGCGAAGACGCCCTCCGCGAGATCGAACGCCGCGGCCACCCGGTCTGGCGGGTCCGCGGGTACTCGGCCGTCGACGCCGCCCGCAACCAGATGGCCTCCGACGCCCTCGCCCAGGGGTTCGAGGAGCTCATGTGGGTCGACTCCGACGTCGTCTTCGACCCGGACGACGTCGCCCGGCTCCGGGCCCACGACCTCCCGTTCACCTGCGGGCTGTACCCGAAGAAGGGGCCCCGCCAGTTCGCCTGCGAGTTCCTCGCCCGGACCCCGCCCGTCCGGTTCGGCCGCCGCGGCGGGCTGGTCGAGGTCCGGTACTGCGGGTTCGGGTTCGCCCACACCCGTAAGGCCGTGTTCGCGACCGTCCACCACCGGCTCGGGCTGCCGATCTGCAACCGCCGGTTCCCCACCCCCCTGGTCCCGTTCTTCGAGCCGATGGTGGTGGGCGACCCGGACGGGCCGTGGTCCGTCTCCGAGGACTACGCGTTCTGCGAGCGGGCCCGGCGGTGCGGGTTCAAGGTGATGGCGGACACCACCGTCCGGTTGTGGCACGTCGGGCCGTACCGGTACGGGTGGGAGGACGCCGGGGTCGAGCAGGACCGGTACGCCGACTTCACCTTTGCCCCGCCCGGGGCCGGCCCGGGGGACCCGGTTCCTTCCGCCGCCCCGCCGCCCCCCGCCCCGGCCGACGGGTTCACCCAGGACTGGGTCAGCTCCAACCTCCCGGTCTGGGAGCGGGTGCTGGCCCCGCTGGTCGGGCAGCCGGTCCACGCCCTGGAGGTCGGGGTGTTCGAGGGCCGGAGCACGGTCTGGCTGCTCGACCACGTCCTGAACCACCCGGATGCGACCCTGACCTGGGTGGACACGTTCGGGGGCGGGGCCGAGCA
>JAQGHQ010000462.1 GCA_028288765.1 Gemmataceae bacterium
CGACCTCCGTGACCTGGAGGCGTGCATCGACCTGGCCGCCGAGATGGGGTTCGACGCGGTCGAGGTACTCCACCGGCAAATGACGGACGAGACCCCCGGCTACCTCCAGCGGCTCAAGCGGCGGGCATTCGCCCACGGCATGTCCCTGTGCGGGTTCTCGACCCATCAGGGGTTCCTCTCGCCGAAGCCGGAGGTCCGGCAGAAGAACGTCGACCACACGACCCGGTGCATCGAGATGGCCTACGCGCTGGGCATCCCGACCATGCGGGTGAACACCGGCACCTGGGGGACGAGCAAGAACTTCGACGACCTGATGAAGAACCGCGGGGTGGAACCGCCGCAGCCCGGGTTTACCGACGAGGACGGGTTCAAGTGGGTGGTCGACGGGCTGACCGCGTGCCTGAAGGCGGCCGAGAAGTGCGGGGTGACGCTCGGGCTCGAAAACCACTGGGGCCTCGGCCGCACCCCGGAGGGGGTCCTGCGGGTCGTGGACGCGATCAACTCGCCCTGGCTCCGGGTCGGCGTGGACTTGTCGGGCGAGGGGCCCCTCCTGCCAGTCAGTGGCCCTCACCGACCCATCCGCATGAAGCCGCTCGCAGCCGCCCAATCCCTGCCCACCCATGACGTCGGGTACGCGACGGTCGGGGTCAGTGGCGACCGGATGACCGTCGGGGAGGTGTCATATTCACCCATCCTCCCTGCCAGCAGTTCATCTTGTTGCTCTCCGTGCGACCGCAGCCCTCACGGCCTCCAGCCGTTCTTGAACTCGAAACCCACCCGAGCTGAGGTAGGTGGCCAGCGCCTCCGGACGAAACGCCTCGGCCGTGTACTGCGGCGCGGATGGCACCGGTAGTCCGAGCTCGGCCTCCAGCACGGCGATCTCCCGGAACCGGTCGTCGAGGGCCATCCGCTCGTCGAGCGGCCGCAGGATCTCGTTCGCGGCCTCGGCGAGGGCCTCACCCATCGGCATGCCGAGAGTCACGTGCAACTCGACCGCCCGTTCGGCAGTCACCCGCTCCGGCCGCGTTCCGTTTGTTCGCGACATCGCCATGCCTCCGTTGGTGAATTCTTGGCCCGTCTCACTCCCCGTGGTCGAGCTCGTCCACCGCAAGGTCGCGCCAGGCGTAGTCCTTCTCCGGCGTCCGGTGTTCCCACATCCAATCCGCTGCTTCGCAGTGCGGGCAGCAGGTGAAGAACTCGGGGAGAATGATGCGGAACGGCTCTCCCGGTTGGCTCGTGGGGAACTGCCCCCACTCGCTGTACGGCGGAGCCTTGTGGTGTGGTCGACTCAGCCCGCAGGTGTCGCAGATCTCGTGAAGCGTGTCGATCATCTCTCGGCTGCCGAGGTAGACGTCGATGATCGCCCGCATCGTTTCCGGCGTCAGGTCGAGCGGAATCCGGGACCGGAGCCGGACCATGCTCTGGAGCCATCGATTTGCCCACGGCGTCCCCGTGGCGTTGCCGAGCAGCGCCTCGTGGGTCGCGACCCGGGCCCGGAGATCCTGAGGCACCCGCTCGAAGAGGATTCGGAGCACCGCCGGCCACCGGCGGTACTCGGCCAGGTTCTCCTGCTTAAGGCGATCCGAATCCGGACCCATTCGGAGCAGGTGGATCAGCTCTTCGAGGCGCGCGATCTGGTAATCGATCACGGGCGGCATAAGGGTCTCGTCAACGAGCAGGTCCAGGACGATGTTCAGCTGACGGACCCACCGATCGAACTCCTCGTCCCAATTCCACCGCGGCGGCATCCAGCCCGGCGGGGCGTGCAGCTTGCGAACCTCAGATTCGAGTTTACCCAGACGACGACTCAGACTCATGATGCCCCTCCACTCGTGGCCCTACGACCGGATACTGGCTGATCAGGTGCCCTTGGAGTCCGCGCCCCACGGAGACGGCTGAACCGGCTTACCTTCGGGCGAGAGCCGCGCCTCGACGTCAGCCAGGCGGCTATCGACGTCGATTGCGGAAACCCCCTGGACTGCCTGGTCGAGCAACAATGCCGCCGCCCGCAATTGGATCGCCGCGGAGTCCGAGTCGAGGAGGCGTTCCAGCACGTCGACGGCCTTGGCCGCCGCCCCCTGAATCCTGGAGATCGCAGCCTCCACGACGTCGCGGCGGGCACGCCGGTATTCGCGGACGAACGCCGGGTCGGTGAGGTAGCGTCGCAGGGTCGCCCCGCTGATGCCGGCCTTCGCCGCCGCCGCCTCGTGGGTCCGCTCGGTCAGCAGCGCCGCGATCACCGCCGGCCACCGACCCCGTGCGTTCGATTTTCCGCTCATAATCGCTCACCTCCGCTCAACTGATCCGATCGATCGCCCTGGGAGCGCCCTGCCCGATCCGACGCGGTCACTCGCGCAGTACACGCGATGCGAGGCCGACGAAGGAGCCAGGCGAGCGCCTGCGCTGCCGTACCCGAGGAGCCGAGGGCGAGTAGGCGACCCCGGCCGGCGTAGGGCAGCCTGTCTCGTCTGTTCGGATGAGTGAATCGTTGGTGGTCTACCACTGGCTCGGATCCTCGTCAGATACAGGACTTCATCGGCTCAACCCGCTCGATCAGGCCCCGACCGCCGCGTTCTCGAATCGCATAATCGGCCGCCGGAATGCCAGGGTGACGTCCCCAGTCGGGCCGTTTCGGTTTTTCCGTACAAGGATGTCGGTCAACCAGACTTGGGCGTTACTGGGTTGGTTCGGGTGCTGGTGGAGGAGGGCCACGACGTCTGCGTGCTGCTCGACCTCGCCAGACTCTCTGATGTCCGACAGTTGCGGGACCTGGTTATGCCGCTTCTCGACCTCGCGATTCAATTGGGCGAGGCACAGCACCGCCACCCCACTCTCCCGGGCCATCTGTTTCAACCGGCGGGCCATGAGGCCGACCTGCTGAGGGCGGCCCTCGCGGGGATTCTCGACCTTCATCATCTGGAGGTAGTCCACGACCACCAGCCGGACCCCGCACTTCCGTACCAGTCGCCGGCAGAGAGATCGCATCGAGGCCGACGAGGGCTCCGGGCTGTCGTCAATGAATATGGGGTGCTCGCCCACGCCGTCGGGCGAGGCGACGGCCGCCAGTCGGGCGGCGTCGTCGGCGGATAGCCGCGGGTCGCGCGTGAACCGGTTCATCGGGACGCCGCTGACCATCGCGAGCACCCTGTTCGCGATGTCGACGCGAGACATCTCCATCGTGTAGATCAGGACCGGCGAGCCGGCCCCGGCCGCGTGAACCGCAATGCCGCCCATGAGGGCGCTTTTGCCCTGCGACGGCCGCGCCCCGACTACCACGAGCTGCTGTGGTTGCATCCCTCCGATCAACCGGTCGAGATCGGCGTACCCGGTCTCGATCCAGTCGACTCCGCCGGCCGCCCTGGCGTCGATCTGGTTGAGCGCCTCGCGGAGGCACGACTTAAGTTGCGGGACGGTGTCGGACGTGTCGCTAAACCCCTGGGCGAGGGCGAAAATCTTTTGCTCGGCCTGGGTGATCATCTCGCCGGCCGGGGCGACCCGACCGTAGGCATCCCGGAGGATCTCGTTCGCCGTGTGGATGAGCGCCCGGGACTGGGCCGCCTCGCGGACGATCTTCGCGTGATAGGTGGCATTCGCCCCGGTCGGGACGGCCTCCCACAGTTCGACCACGTAGGCCACCCCTCCGACGTCCTCCAACTGCCTCCGTTGCTGCAGCAGGTCGCGGAGCAACACGAGGTCGACGGGTTTGTTGGCCGCAGCCAGATCGGCGATCGCCCGGAAGGTCTTTTGGTGGGCGTCGAGGTAGAAGCTGTCGGCCTGGACGATCCCGCTGACGGCGTCGAGCATCTCGGGATCTCGCAGGATGCCGCCGAGGAGCGAGCGCTCCACCGCGGGGTCGTGGGGTGGCAGTTGGTCGGGTCGCATACTCATCTCACCCTCGGCGGGCTCGGGGACATCGGCGGGGCCGTTGGGGCGTCGATCAGACTGATGTCGGCGGCGGTCCGGATGATGGGGGCGGGGGCCGCCTTGTTAGTTCGCACGAGGCCCACGTATTTCTCGATCTCGCCGGGGGTCGGCCGGGTCCGCTCGCCCCGGGCGTAGGAGCAGAGCTCGAGATATCGCCTCGCGAACTCGCGAACCTCATCCGGTGTGTATGGTGGGTCGGCCTCGGCGAGGGCCGCGGCGACCTTGCCGAGGTGCGACCGGGCGGTGGACGGGTCGAGGCCGGTCACCTCGGCGACAGAGTCGAACAGCGGGTTCCGGGGCCGAGCGGCCCTGGTTTTCGGCTTCCGAGGTGGTTTGCTGTCAACTGGCGGGACCGCTGGCGCTTCGCCAGCGGGGACAGGGAGAGGGTCAGGAATAGGGGTAGGTATGGATGTCGGCCGTATTCTGGTCGGATTCTGGGCCGTATTCTGGTCGGATTCTGGGCCGTATTCGGACCACAATTTCGAACCCGATTTCGCACCCGGAATCTGTACCCAATATCGAGCCGCCTTCCCCTTCTTCCCGGGCAGATAAACCAGCCACCCCGCCCTGACGCAGTCGTTTCTAACGCGCTTGAGGGTGCCCTCCGAGCCGGCGCCGAGGAGGCCCATTAGTTGGCCGGTCCAGAAATCCACTAGGCCGGCATATCGGTTGACGTCCTCCTGCCGCACAATCACGGTGAGCAACCAGCACCCGGCCGGGCCGATCTGGTTCGCGGCGCACCGATCGGCCATCGCCCGAATGAACAGGCGATCGAATTGCGGGGGTCGATCGGGGTATGGGAGGGCAGATCCCATCACTCGCCACCCCCAATCTGTGGGATGGCTGTGGAATGCGATTTCTGGTTGACGCTCGGAAAATTGGGGGGCATATTAGTCTGTCCAGTCACAGTTCACCGCTACGACCCCGGGCTCCTACCCCCGGGGTCGCGGCACATAGCAGGTACGCGCAGAGCCATCCGCGCCTCATCAGGCGCGCAACGTCTCCGCTGACCTCCTGGGCATGATCCCAGAGGCCTCCAATTAGTCTGCCTGATACAAGATCAAATCAGCCGATCGCAGCGCGAGCGACTTCATCTCGCGGTAGATCGCTCGCTCCCGGTTCCGGGGCCGTGGTGGATCTCACAATTCCGGCTCGCTCCAGCGCCTCGCGGATACTCTGGAGGTCGGCAACCGGGAACATGGCGTACCGCCCAAACCGCTGCGGAGTAATGACGCCCCGACTGATCCCCTTCCTGATGTGGTGCTCCAGCACGCTCATCGTGATGGCGGCCTCCCCGAGAGTCAGATGGGAACGTGTTCCAGTCATTGCCCCCGCCCGTGATAGTGCGTGTCCGCGTCTGGCCGTCGGTATGCCCCTACGCGCAAGCCTAGCATTCATGGCGGACGGGGGGTCAAATTGCCACGACGACACTCCTGAAACCCCTATAAACGCCAGCGTTTTATGATCTCTACCCTCACCCCGCAAACGCCCTCGGGCGGTGCAGCTAGCATCCACAGGCACGATGCAGATGCTTCCCCGTTACTTCCCACCGCCGCCTCCCTGACTGTCATCCGCGTGCGTCGTCGTCACTCATCGTCCTCGGCGTCCAGGTCCTCATCGTCGTCCATGTAGTCGATGTCTGGCTCGGGTCCCAATACCTCCTCGTTCTCGTCGGGGCTGTGTTCGCCGAGCTGCCCGAGCTGGTCGACCATGAATCTCTTCACGGCGGTGTGGATCGCTTCCAGCCGGACCGCGTCCTTCCGCTCCGCTTCGTCTTCAGCGCTGTAAAGCGTCATCTCGAGCACCGATTCGATCGACGCCCGGATGGTCCGGAGGGTCTCCGGGCTAGACCGGAAGGACGCCCTTCAACCCCTCGCACACCTGTTTCCGGTAGGCTGTCAGGTGCCGGGCGTCCTCGGACTCCTGCCGCTGCTCCTCGGCGAACAGGTTCATGTCGAGGACGTTCCGGATTGCGTCCTGAATGAGCGTTTGGAGTTGGTCCGGCTCGAAGGCTTCGAGCTCGTAAACGTGATCGCCATGCTTCCGCTTAAACGCCGCCGCCCGGCTCGACGTGGTCTTCATCGGGAGCGGGTCGAGCCTGAACCGCGTGACCTGATCGGGGTTCACCCCGACCTTGACGACCGTCAAGTCGCCGACCCCGTGCTCGTCGCGCAGGGACGAGGCCCAAGTGTCGCAGATGTTCTCGCCCTCCGGGTCGAGGTCCCCGGCGATGAGCAGGATGAACTTGTCCTTGCCGGACGCGAGGAATCGGTCGGCGGTGTCGTCCAGGGTGGTCACCGACGTGTACCCGCGGCCGACGCCGACCGGGACGTGGAACATGCCCGCCGCCCGCTCAGCGATGTCCTGGACCGTGATCTTCTCGACCACCAGCTCGACGTAGGCGGGCTGGCTCTGGAGCAGGTTCCGCTTGTAGCTGCCCAGGAACTCGTCGAGTTGTTCCCGCATGTACGAGCCGACGGTCTCCCACTGCGCCCAGCTGGTTCGGGGCCGGGTCGGGTCGTGCATGGACTCCCACGGGACGGCTTCGATCAGCCGGGCCCGGGAGAGCAGGTCGGAAAGGTCCTTGTAGGATGCCGTGTCGTTCTTGTAAGTGCTGTCCTTCCGGTTGGAGTTCCGGAGGACGTTCCGGGTGAGAAGCCGGTAGTGGATCTGCCGGAGGGTGAGCGGCCAGTAGTCCCGGTACTGTTCGAGGACCGTGATCGCCGCGTCCAGCATCGGCCGCTTGGCGCTGGTGATGGCCGAGCGGCGGGCGGCGTCCTTCGGGGTGAGGATGCGTAACCCGGAATCCTGCACCCGCTTGTACGCCTTCGCGGCCTCGGTGGCACGGTGGGCGAGCAGGTCGTTTCGGGCGACTTCCGGACTAGTCCGGACGACCTCCTCGCGGATCACCTCGGCGGCGGTTTTGACCCGCTGCTTGTTGAACGAAACGAGGTACTGGATGAAGAGTGGGTCCGTCGAGTTTATGAGTTCCCGGCGAACCTTGACCGTTTGCAATCCGGCCAGGATGCAGCCGACCCGGCGGCGGTGGCCGGCGATGATCACGTCGTCCAGGGTCGCGACGATCGCCTCCAGCAGCCCCTTCTCGGCAATGTCCTTGCCGAGCTCGATGATCGTGGGGTCGTTGATGTCGACTGGTTTGTAGATGACGTCGTTGACCTGGGCGGGCTTGAGCTTCGCGAGGGTGTACAACTCGATCCGGTCGGCGATGGGGGCGGGGGTGAACGGGATCTGCTTCGGGGGTCCGTCGTACATCGGGTACAAGGCTCCGGGGGTGATGGGCCGGTGGGCACTATTGCGCCCACCGGCCGCGTTGGGATCATATGTTGAGCGACGCAACCTCGAGGGCGATCTCATCCACCTTCTCGACCGCTTCCGACCTGAACGGGAACATGCTCCCGGAGAACCCGAGGTGCGCGCCACTCAGGTACGACGGCCTCGCGGATTTGGTCCCTGTTCTCGATCCGTCCCATGCGCCGGCGACGAATTGGACCGCCTCGCGGCGCGTTCAGTGTGGTGCTCATCGTGCCCTCCTGCTTCCACGGGGACCGGTGTCGCCGAGTTCCGACGATGGTCAGTCGAGATCGCGATTCTCTCGCTACGCGGCGTCGTAGCCCGCGGTGGACACCTGGCGCGTAGCCAACGCTTTGAGGATCACGAACTCCCGGAACCCGCCCACGTACAGTCGTCGGGCGAGTTCCTCGACAATCACAAGTCGGATAGACTTTTTCTGCCCCCGGTACACCGGCTGTTTCAGGGTGAGCCCCTCACTGGTTCGGCCAGGCCCGTCGCCTGGGCACGACCAGACGTCGAACCGGAACCCGGCCTCCTCGGCTGTCGCCAGAAGCTCACCGTTCGTCAGTTTCTTCACCGCGTCGTCTGATACCTCGGTCATGCAAACCCTGTCTGACTGTGCCCATTGAGGATGAGGGGTGAGAATACTGCTCGCCCGTGTCCGGGCGGGCCGCCAGCCTCTCGCCCCCGACGCCGAGTGCCACCATGACCTCCGCCCGCCGGTACGCGCGCACCTCGAGCGGGCCCCCGGTGCGCGCCGAGGGGGGTAGCGGCGGTCAGGCTGGTCGGGTGTTACGTTTGGGTGGTAGGGGCCGGCTCGGCCGCCGCGGTTGGGGCCGCCTCGTGGCCCGCGCGCGTGTTCGGGATGCGGACCCGGCGGTCGGCCTTCCGGCTCGCAATCCACTTGTCGATGTCGCTGATGCGATAGATTGGTCTTGCCAGAGAAAGACCGATGTTAATGGGCTCTGGCGCCAGGCCAGCAGATTTGAGCCGGAAAAAAAGGGTTCTGCTGATTCCGGCCCGCAGCCACGGCTTTCCCGTGGTCAGCGGGTCGACCGGCTTCTTCTCGACGCTTTTCGTCATCGGCAGGCCTCCTACATTGGCCTTGCCGCGAGACGGGACCGGATGTAGATACCCGGACCGCCTCCGGCAGGGCGCAATGCTCTACTGGTGGTGGACACCCGTGGGGGCTGGGGTCAGCTCGGCCAGAGGATGATTCCCCGCCCCCGCGGTCTTATTTTGTTCCCTGCGTCAGCCTAACTGGTCGCGTTACTCCTCGTCTGTTCATCCCACTTTGCCCCGTCCCCGTCTGCGGGTTCATCGGCGGCGGTCGGTCGCTACACCAGCTAATCTTCGGTATTTTCCGATTTTTTTTCGCCCGACGAGGCGCGATGTAGATCCCTTCCGCCACGGCTGTTCCGTGCTGTCCCGATGCGTTCCCCCTCCCCAAGTTGAGCGGCGATAGCGAGCGCAGCCACACGCTGTCAAGGGCGGCGCTCGACAAAATCCGGGAGGGGGCGGGGGAGTGGGGGAAAGGGCTGTGCTGATCTGCTTGGTCGGTCGCCCTCACCCCGGACATGCTCCGGTACGCTGCCGCGGACGCCGGACTGCCACCCCGGATCTGGACGGGGATGGCCTCCGAGATCGAGGAGGCTGGGCTCACCGCGGTGGTGATGGTGCTGAAGAAGAAACTGAAGGACGACCCGGTCACCCTCCCGCCGGTGCCCCTTTCCCGAAGAAGTGACGGGCGGGGTGCGGCCGGTCGCATCGTCATGTGGAGGACACGCCGATGTGCGGGTGTCGCTTGGGCCGGGCCGCGCTGGCCCTCGGGATCGCAGTTGACTGGCCCCGAGCCGCACATCCCTGGAGGGGTGTCGGTAGTTCGGGTTCCAGATCCTCAAGGAGAGGTCCAGAAACAAGGAGCCGGTTTACCGCAACTTCAGAGGCGCGGTCTGACGTGTGCGGCCTCCCACTCGCCCACCCGGACCCGATTTCCGTATCGCACTCTGAGCAGCCCCTCGGTTTCCTCGCTGACCTCATTCCCCCGAAGTTCCAGGCCGATCAACCCAGTCAGACCGTTCGACTCGGCCAACGCTTTCCCCCCGGCATCGCCGATCCCGGCGCCTGCCATCCCAAGGACCCGAAGGGCCCCACGCCGGTCCGACCGGGCGAGCGCCGCGGCCCCTCGTCGCCGACCGCGTTCCTGTGCAGCGACAGGACCGTCATCCGTGGGAGGCGGGAGGAGGCTGCGAGTGCGGCTACCCCATCTGGCCCGGACTCGACATTACTGATCGACAGCATCCGCAACTGGCAATTCTGTGGGGGTGCGGCCAACGCCCCGACCCCGCCATCCCCGAGCGGGTTCTCGGAGAGGAATATGACCGAGGCCCTCGCGAAGACTCCGGACCGGGCGAGGGCTACCGCTCCCTTGCCGGTCACGGAATTGTCGTTCAGTTCCAGGTTATCCAGACTTCCGAGTGACACCGTTTCGGCGACCGCGACAACCCCCTCGTCGCCGATGGCGTTCTTGCCCAAATCGAGCCAGCGGAGCCCGGCCAGGTGGGCCGCGTTGGCGACCGCCCGCGCTCCCTCCGGTCCAATTGCCGCGTCCGCCAGGTTCAGCAGCTTCAACCCCGCCCGGTGGGGACTGCCGCCGATCACCGCCGCCCCTTCCGGACCGAGTGGATTCCGAGACAGAGATAGCGCCTCCAGACCGGCCAGCCCGGGTGCGGCAGCCAGGTCCTCAAGGTCAGGGGCGGTCAGCCCGACCGAGTTCAACTCGAGCCGCCTCAGGGCGGGCAGGTGAGGGGACCGGGCCAGTGGAGCAAGCCCGCCCTCGTCCAGGTACGTGTCGGAAAGCGTGAGGGATTGGAGGGCGGGCCACGGCGACCCGAACATCGCTTCGACGGCCGCTCCGGGTAGGGAGATGCCGTGCAGGTGCAACGAACTGAGCCGACGGAGGAGGCCGGCCGCCGCGAGCCGGCCGAGGACACCGTCCTCGTCACCGCAGCCGGACAGGACGAGCCCGGTCAACTTCGGCAGGCGGGCTGGGGCGAGCAACTTCTCCAGGACGTCCGCGTCGAGAACGCTGTCGCTGATCCGCAGCGTAGTCAGCCGGGTCAGGTGTGGCGACCGGGCGAGGGCGCTCAACGTCTCCGGGCCGGCCTGCCAGAGATCCAGCTCGGTCAGCCGGGACAGGTGCGGGCACGATGCCAGGCGGCCGCCCCACTGGGCGGGGCTGGCGTGGCACGCGACCCGTGCCGAGTGGACCACCGGGGCGGTCCGGAACAGGGGGGCGGCGTAGAGGACGAATCCCCGCGGGCTGACCCGGACGTGTTCGACCATGCCGCGGCGGAATTCGTACCGGGGCTGACTGTCGTTCTGGGCGGCGAAATAGTTGTGGATCGACTCCCCCGGCTCGCGGCCCCGGGCCCAGGGAACGACGGGCGCTACCGGCCCCAGCCACGTGTCGCCGTGGGCGGCGAGCAGGTTGTTGAGGAGGGCATCGCGTTCGTGCCGGCGGCCGTCGTACTCGGGCGCGGCCGCCTGTTCGACCTGCAGGCGGACGAATTCGGCCCGAGGGGGGTCCCGCCCCGCCAGCCAGTCGGCGTAGGCCAATCTCGGGGCATCGTCGGTGCGCCCGGCGGCCGCCCGGTGGTGCCGGTCCTCGGCCCCCGCCTCCTGAGCGGCGGTGGCCCGATCCTCATCGACCCAAACGACCTGACCGAATCGAGACCCGAGGACGGCGGTGCCGTCCGCGCCGACTTGCTGGTGGGCCAGCCCGAGTTCCCGGAACCGTCGCAGGTGCGGGGACTGCGCCAGCGCGCGGGCTCCGTCCGGGCCGATCCCGTTCTCGACGAGCCGGAGCCGGGTGAGGGACGGGAACCGCGGCGACGTTGCCAACGCGCGGGCTCCATCGTCGCCGACCGGGTTGGAAATCAAGTCGAGGAGTTCCAGGCGGCCCAGGTGAGTGGAGCCGACGAGCGCGCGGGTGCCTACCGGACCGATGTGGTTGGCGTTCAGCGACAGCTCGCGCAGGTTGGTAAGACCGGTCCCGGTCGCCAGTGCGGCGGCGCCCTCGTCGTCGATGTCGTCTAGCCAGATGAGGAGCCGCCGAAGGCCGGTCGAGTGGGGCGAGGACACCAGGGAGCGGATCCCGTCTGGTTACCTCGGGAGCGGGCTGGCTCAGCTCGCCCTGGCGATCCTGCTGCACGCCATAGGCGATGCGAAGACGGCCGAGCGGCTGTACCAGAAGTTCAAGCGAGAGTATGTAGCGGGCTGGAAGGACTCCTGGTCGATCACCACCACGTTCGCCCGGGACTGGAACTTCCGACAGCCCGCCGAGCAGGAATAGTGGTCTCGTGACCAAACGCAAGCGGCCCTGGGCACTGGCCCGGGTCGCTTGCGTTTGGCAGAGTCGCGGGCGAGCACACATCATACCTCTACCCGGAAGCTGACTATCTCGACCAGGGTCTTTCGTCGGGGTACTTCACGTGAACGAATTGCATCCCCATCTCCTTGGCAACCACCTCCCACTCCCTTGCATTTGTGGACAGCGCTTCGGTCGCATGCCCCTCGGCCTCGATCCCGATCAGAAAATCCCCAGCGTTCCGACAGTCCTCGTGAGAAAGGTCTGCCTTCGGGTTCGCAAGGACACTTTGAATCACATCCAGCGTTCGCCTGAATTGGTTCGGATTCGGTTCTCCAGATGGGGTCGCCAATGGTTCCAGAACCTTGACCAATCTCGGGCCATGCTGCCGGATCACCTTCTCAACTTGGCAACGTTTATTCCGATCTCGGATGCAACGTGGGAGGTTGGTTTCAAATTTGGCGACCTTCTTCACTGGTTTCTCCATCGCCCGGGTACAGGCAATCCGGTCATTGAGTACCTGATCGACGCTCGCGGGAGACGAGAACCAGTCATACAGCTGGGGAATGACGTTTTCGAGCTGCAAATAAGCTATTTCAGCAAGCCGTTCTTGCCGATCGTTCCGATTCCGAAACAACCCTTCAGTGATCTGCACCATGTTGTGAATGATGTGAAGTCGGAGGGCTTGCTGACGGTGTTGCGACTCCGTCACAGCGTCCAGAACATCCGAGAACCGCGAGCCGGACCGTCGAAAAACACCGTGCAGAAAGATGCACGCTTCGATGATCGTCGCCTTGAATTCCAGCAGGGTGATACTGGTGGAAAACTTCCACTCGAACCCTTCGAGCAACCGCTCGATCACAGCCTGCCGATGCCCGGTCTTTTTCCGGTCAACTTGGATGGTGGTCTCAAGGAGTGCTCGTCGGCAGAGGGTCGGGGGCACGGAAGGCGGGTTCATTCCCCAGTGTCCTCGACTATCTTGTAATGGGTTCGGACCATCGGCTTAGTAGCCGTACCACGGAACTGGTCAAGCTCATATAGTCGTACAGATTCCGCGCATTCCTTGACGGCGGTTTGGTCAATCGAGTAACGGCTTCGCAGGCGGCTGATCATGTCCTTCAGAAACATCACGTGGTTCGGGTGCCAGTCTGCATTCACCACTTGGAACAGAATTGCGGTCACCACTCCCTTCAACGCATCTCGCTGGCCCCAGGGAACATCGTAGAGCTGTTCGAGGAGAGCTTCGATCTCGGCGGCCGAGCCGAGCCAGTCATCTGGCAGTCGACCTTCGCTGATCGACGCTTCGAGTTCACGCACCTCGGAGAGGATGCTGTCGCAGAGTCTCCGAAACCGTTTGTACAGGGCCGGGTCTTCTACTGCCCCGCCTTTCGCTGGCTTTCTGGCTCGGCCACCAGACTCTTCGGATTGGCTCGGGAGAAGGCTTGTCGCCGTATCCGTCACCTTGGTCGTCAGTCCGGGAGTCGAGACCGTGGGGAGACCGCGGAAGTGACCGACTCGCTGACTGTCTTCTCCGGTGATCGGCCCGCTCGCCGTGTCGGAGGTAGTTGCAACCCTTTTCGATTTACCCGCCATGACACACCGGTTAGGAGGTGAAACGCTTAATGGCATCAGACGCCCAGCCTTGGACCTCCGAAATGAAATCATACAGGGGAAATTCTTTCGCGTCGATCTCGCCCTCAAGGATTGTCTCCAGCTGCACCTCGATGGCGACTGGGGCGAGTGGCGGGTGCATGCGGTTCAGCCTCTGCAAAGCGGCGATAGCGTCTCTCTGCTTTTCCGGCAACATTGACGCTCGGCGGAGGATGCGTTGGTCGATGGACTTTTGTTCAGCCTGGTGAACCGTTTTGCCCTCAATGCGGCGGGTGACACGAGACGGGATGCCCTGCCAGCTTTCACTCGGGGTCGTGATGACAGTGAACGTGATGCTTTTCGGTGACCCACCGACAGCGTCAAGGAGTTTCGGCGAAGGCTGCATCAGAGCGAGTCGCAACAGAGCAGACTCGGCCTCATCGGCCACCCCCTCCGGGAAAGGCCTCTGGAAGACGCAAGCGAATGCGGGGCTAAGTACCCTCTCGACTTGGAAGGTGGAACGCAATACGTCCACAATCTTACAGGCTTGATCCCTGTATTGTTCAAAAGCCACTACCCTGGACTGGTTTACGGAAACCGCCTCGGTATTGAACCCAGCAGCCATGCCGAGCGTGTCGTTCCGAAGTCCGCCGCCCTGCGGGGCGATGTCCGCAGGAAGCCATTCGGGGAGGAGAACTCGTTCGAGGTTGATTAGGGCTTCACCGCAACGGTCGAGATAACGATACCCTTGGACAAACCGGACGGTAAGCCGATGCTCGTGTAAGTCGAAATGACTTCCCGCCATGATGGCAACCCGCTAGGCTCGAGGAGGGCTCTGAGTGGTCCAATCCACTCCAAGCCTACCACCTTCACTCCGGGTCCGCCACGCGGGCCGACTGCTTTTACTTCGCAGGGCGAGCACACAGGCCGGCAAACCGCGTCTCTCAAAAGAGCACCTCGGAAGACCGGGGTGCTCGGTTTTCAGGTCATCCCCGTCACTTCACTTCAAACTCGTACTTCGTCACCTTCGCATCGCCGCCGGTCGGCGGCGTGACGGTCAGTTCCACCGTCACCTTCCCCTTGCCCGTCGGCTGCACATCGAACCCGCGGGAGGTGTTCCCGATCAAGGGATGCCCGTTCTTCAGCGGCCGGAGGTTGAATTCCTTGAGCTTCGCCGGTCCGGTCACCTTCGCCTCGATCTTCGAGCCGGCAATGCCGGACGCATGAAGCCAGACGAGTTCCTTCTCCCCCATCGTGAACGGCTTCTCGTCCTCGGGGACGAGTACCGTCGTGATCTTCTTCTCTTCGGCCCGGACCGGGGAACCCACCAGCGAGAGGACGGCACACAGGGCGACACCGCGAGACAAGAGCCTGACCATGATAGCCTCCCGAACAGGAATGCTAGAAGCCAGCGAGTACGTACTCGCTGGCTGTGATATTGTCGGAAGTGCGGCAGCGACGTGCAACGAGTAAAAAGTGAAATACGCACGATCTGTAGATTAATTTCACCGAACCGACATTTCTACGCGGCTACCACCTGGCCACTTCACGGCACCGCCGCAGCGCTCGCATCGAGCCGTAGTGTCGGGGGATACCACCCCACCACTGCGGGCCGAGGGGCTCCGTCCATTCGTCCGCCAGCAGGCCCCACACGTCGACAAAATATGGTTGTTGTAATTCCCGTAGGAGCTGCACCCGCGGGCGATGGCGTGCTCCCTCACCCGGATACGGAGGTCGTGGAGGGAATCGAACCACGCCGGATCGGGCTCGAACGGCGAGAGGAGTACGAACCACGCCATCGCGTCGGTCGCCGCGAAATCCCATCGGGCGGCCAGCTGTCGGCAGCGAAACGCCACCTCGGGCGAACTGCTCGCCACCCCGCAAACTAACGCCGGATACGCCCAGAGCCCTCCATCTCGGAGAACCGCCAGGCATGGGCCGTGGTTGTCAGCCGTGGGGCGTCGAGCCCGTGGGCCGCCCGCACCCGCCGCGTCTCCTCGTCGGCCGACCCCACCAGGGCAGACGGGCCTGACCTTGTGGAATAACTTGCACGGGAAGCAATCGCGGCCTCTCTCGCACCCACTGGAATCATGAGCTCACGGTTCTCCCGGTCTTCCGGCCTCTTCTCCGGCCGCCCGCCATTCCCCGGACCGACCGGCCGATGGTACGGAGTGACGGTCGGCTTGTGATCCGAGCGCCGGAAGTCGTCGAATGGGCTGATAAAGAGGAAGGAGAAGCAGGGGAAGTGAGCTTGAGCGGGACGGGCCCCTGGTCCTACTGCGTGGACGGATGACTCCGATCGTCGCACTTTTCGCCCCGCCGGCCAGTCAGCCTTTCCAGGTGGACGTCGGCAGGTGTGGTCGCCGATGATGATGCGGAACACCTGGAGAAACCCCGATGGCGCATTTAGTCCGTCCGTGGATTGTTCGGTGGATCGATCCGGCGACCGGCAAGCGGGCCAAGAAGGGCTCGGCCGGGGCTGTCTCAAAACAGGAGCGGGCCCGGAAGTGGTATGGGGTGGGAATCCCCGGGTACGGCAAGAAGCGAGTTCCACTTGCCAAGAACAAGGATGCCGCAACTCGGGAGCTCGACAACCTCGTCCGGTCGGCCGAGCAGGGGCAGGCCGGCGTACCCGATCCCGACGCGGCCCGGCGGCGCCTGGTCGACCACCTCGACGGGTTCGAACAGGCACTGACCCTCGGTTTGGCCGCGCGGGGGAAGCGGAAGAAGAAGACGCCCGATCCGAAACAGGTGAAGCTAACCGTCCAGCGGGTTCGGGACATGGTCGAGGGGTGCGGGTTCGTCCACGTCGGCGACCTGAACGACACGGCCCCGGGCAAGTTGGCGACCTACCTCACGGCCCGGGCGAAGAAGCCCCGCAAGGAGGGCGGAATTTCCCACCAGACGGCCGCCTTCTACCTCGCGGCGGCCGGCCGGTTCGTCTGGTGGCTGTCGGTGAAGAAGCGGGCCCGGGTGTCGGCGGTCCTGTTCGACGAGATCCCGGGGTTCGACCCGAACAACAACCGGCTACACGCCCGTCGGAATATCACCCAGGAGGAGCTGGCCGGAGTCCTGGAGTCCGCCCGGGCGGGCCCGATCGCCGAGGGCCTGACGGGAGAGGCCCGGTACTTCTTGTACCTCGTCGCGTTCGGCACCGGGTTCCGGGCCGGCGAACTCGCCAGCCTGAAGCCCGAGGACTTCGACCTGGCGGCGGAGAAGCCGTCGGTTCGCCTGAGTGGGAAGATCGCCAAGAACCGTAACGCGGTGGCCTATCAACCCCTGCCCCCAGGGGTGGCCTTCCAACTCGGTGACTACCTGCGGGGCAAACCGAAGGGGAAACCGCTCTGGCCGGGGAAGTGGGTCCGCCTGGGGGCAAAGATGCTCCGGGTCGATCTGGCCGCCGCGGGCGTGCCCTACGTCACCGACGGGGCGAACGGGAAGGAGTACGCCGACTTCCACGCCCTTCGGCATTCGTTCGTGTCCGCCCTGGCGGCGGCCGACGTCGGCCCGAAGGTGCTCCAGGAGCTGGCCCGCCACAGCACACCGACACTCACGTTGGGACGGTACACCCACACCAACAAGGAGCAGCTCGCCGGGGCGGTCGCCCGCCTGCCCGGTGTGGGAACCCCGGAGAACCCGACACTGACCCGCGAGCAGCTGGAGGTGGCCCTCCTGTTCTTCGCCACGGTGGCCGGATGTGTCCTGCCTTTGGGAAGTGCAACCGGGGGTGCAACCGGGGCTATCATCGCACCTAACTAACCACCCGGAAACCTGCCGTAACCACTAGCGGAGAGGGAGGGATTCGAACCCTCGGTACGGTTACCCGTACAACGGTTTTCGAGACCGTCCAAAGCACCTATCAGGCACATCCCGATAAAATGGTCCGAGCTAATCCAAGTTCGTCCGAGTGGGGCCGAAATCGCATGGAAGCCCTGGTTTCTAGACCTCCCGCTGCACCCGCCCGTGTGGTCGAGATGGTCCGAGTTGGTCCGGGGTAATCCGACCCGGCCCGCGATCGCGGTGCAAACTGGAGTGCAAACAAACTCCGGCGACCCCCTCCGACATCGCACCAACCCCGCCGTTCGGCCATACTCACCCTCACCTCCGGCACGGTGGGGATCGGCCGGCGGGAAGCACCCCCGACGTTCGGGGGTGCTTTGCTTTGGGGCCCCTCGGGCGTCCCGACATTTACAGTTCGGTTAGAAGGAGTTTCCGTTAATCGGAAACTTCATCTGACTCGGTTTTGAATGCGGGCCAGAGTCGTATTACCGCGGCTCAAGCGACGCCGACCGATATCGGAATTCCGATATCGGTGCGATGCCGGTATTCCGGCTTCGGTCACGTTGTGTGCATCATGCACACAACTGGCCGGCGCATCAGGCAGATCCTGACGCGCCGACCGATATGGGAATCCCCATATCGGGATCGGTCACCCATGCCGGGATTTCCCGCTTGGGCCGTAGTGCGAGCGTCGAATCGATCGGAATTCCCGTCGATTGAACCGCCGTCGAATCGACCGGGATTCCGGTCGTTTAGGGCACGGTTGAACGGCGCGCGACCGGAACGGCCACTTCCGCAGGGCGTTCGGCAACAAAAGGCTTGGATTGTGGGGTTTGGCTGCGCGGGTCTATGGGAATTCCCATCGGCCAGTTTTGTGCATGGCGCACACGACTGCCGCGACCGCAGGGGGTGTCTTCAGGGGCATGTGGAGCCGAGG